>NZ_JBEXPY010000002.1:0-437857 GCF_040612315.1 Streptomyces sp. NPDC006435 | reverse complement strand
CCATGGCCCCGCGCACCTCGTCCAGCGTCGCCCCGGCGATCTCGCGGGCACGCTCGTTCCCGGCCCGGAGCCGGGGGCTTCCCCGCGCGCCCGTCCGTGTATCCGCGTGTCCGCCCGTCCGCTTGTCCGCGTGCCCGTGTGCCCGCCCGTCGTCCCCGTGCGGCGCGATGTGGGGGGTGGCCGATCGCCGACGGTGCAAGTACGTTGACCTTGCGTCGAGTTGCACCTTCCTCCCGGTGTCGTGACGAGGCGGCCGTGCTGGTTCGTGCCCTGCCGTCCTCGCCCTGACCAGCGCTGCGTACTCATCGCGCGTGCCCAGGAACGGTTCGAGGGAAGGTGGGTTCCGGTGAATCAGACGAAGGCTCCGGCGGACGGCGCGGATCTGCCGGCCAGCATCGAGGTCGCCTGGGGACTGCGGGAACGCCCGGTCAAGGGACCGAAACCCGGGATGACCCTGGACCGCATCGTGGACACCGCGGTGGCGGTGGCGGCGTCCGAGGGGCTCGGCGGGGTCTCGATGGGGCGGATCGCCAGGGACCTGGGCTCCTCGACGATGTCGCTCTACCGGTACGTGTCCGCCAAGGACGAGCTGTACGTCCTGATGCAGGATGCGGCGATGGGCCCGCCGTCCCCGCTGCCCGCGCTGGAGAGCGGCGCCGGCTGGCGGGCGGCGCTCGCCGAGTGGGCCCGCGCGCAGCGCCGGGTCTTCCACCGCAACCTGTGGATGCTCCGCCTCCCGATCCCGGGACCGCCCGTCAGCCCGAACTCCGTCGCCTGGTGGGAGCAGGGGCTCCAGTGCCTGGAGGGCACCGGCCTGGACGCGGACGAGAAGACCTCCGTCGTCCTCCTGGTCAGCGGGTTCGTGCGGAACGAGGCGCTGCTGAGGGGTGACCTAGTCGAGGCCGTGGCGGTGCGGGGCATCCCGGCGCAGGAGGTGACGGACGGGTACAACCGCACCCTGAACCGGCTCGTCGACCCCGTACGCCATCCGTCCCTCTCCCGGCTGCTGGGGTCCGGGGCGCCGGGGGTGTGGGGCGGGTCCGACCGCGAGTTCGGCTTCGGGCTGGAACGGGTGCTGGACGGGATCGCGGCGCTGGTGGACGTCAAGTCCGGTTGAGGTCGGGGGCGTACGCTTCATGGTCATGAGCGGAGAGAGGCCCGGTCCGGAACCGGCGGAACACGCGACCGGCGCGGCGGGCGCGGGCGGGGCGCCGATGAGCCTGCGGGAGCGCAAGAAGCGGCTGACGTACGAGGCGGTCTCCGAAGCGGCGATCGCGATGTTCCTGGAGCGGGGCTTCGACAAGGTGTCGGTGGCGGAGGTGGCCGCGGCCGCCGACATCTCCAAGCCGACCCTGTTCCGGTACTTCCCGACCAAGGAGGACCTGGCCCTCCACCGGTTCGCCGACCACGAGGACGAGGCGGCCCGGGTGGTCGCCGCCCGTGCGGACACCGAATCGCCCCTGGACGCCCTGCACCGCCACTTCCTGGCCGGGCTGGAGCGGCGGGACCCGGTCACCGGACTCTGCGACGTGCCCGCGGTGGTCGCGTTCACACGGCTGCTGTACGGGACGCCGTCCCTGGTGGCGCGTCTGTACGCCTACCAGAGCCGCTCGGAGGAGGCGCTCGCCCGTGCGCTGGGCGACGGTACGGGGGACAGGCTGGCCGCGGGCCAGATCGTCGCCGTGCTGCGCATCCTGGGGCTGGAGAACTGGCGGCGGATCGACGGCGGGGAGAGCGCGGACCGGGCGTACGGTCCCGCGGTCGAGGCGGCCGAACTCGCCTTCGCGCAGCTGCGGTCGGGGCTGGAGGCGCGGCGGTAGCGGTCCGTCGCGGCATCGTCCCGGCCATTGACCGGGGCCGGTGTGTGCCGCGGGCCGGGGTCGGTGGTCGTCCGGGCGCCGGGGCCGGCGGTGCGGTCAGGCGCCGGGGCCGGCGGCGTGCAGCACCGCCTCGGCGATCTCCCGGACCCGGTCGCGCGTGATGCCGGTGCGCTGTTCGACGGCGAGCGGGTGGTCGGTGGGCTCCAGCTCGATCCGGGGGCGCAGGCCGATCGGGCGGGTGTGCGCGTTCGTCTTGAGGTTGGTGGTGCGGGGCGAGTACAGCCCCAACTCGGTGCTCAGCCAGCCGAAGTAGGGCTGCTCGGCCTCGCGGCCCGGGGTCTCCCACACGTCCAGGGCACGGGCGAAGTTCTCCCGGCTGAGCGAGACCCAGACACCCCAGGAGAAGGGCTCCGCACTGCCGAACACGGGTATCTCGATCAGGCCCTTGATGAAGTAGTGCTCGTGTCTGACGATGCACTGGTCGGAGGAGAGCATGCTGTCGGGGTCGCTCTCCAGGCGCGCGTCCCAGACGTCGGGGGCCATGGTCGAGTACCCCATCGGGAGTTCCGCGTGGTGTTCGCCGCAGCGGGAGCAGGTGTATCCGGGGTCGATAGCCATGGCCCGGATACTAACGACCCGCCGTCGGGGCCGTGCCGTGATCGCGGAGGGGTGCGCGGGCGGCCCGGCCCGGTCTACGAGGGGTCGCCGAGCACCTTCTCGCGCAGGGCGGCCCACTCCAGGGAGTGGCGGATGCCCTCCGTCAGCGAGTACCGGGGCCGCCACCCCAGCAGCCGCCCGGCCCGCTCGCTGCGGGTGTACGCCCCCGCGACGTCGCCGGGCCTGGCCGGGGCGTCGACCGC
Organism: Streptomyces sp. NPDC006435; assembly: GCF_040612315.1. Lineage (NCBI taxonomy): Bacteria > Bacillati > Actinomycetota > Actinomycetes > Kitasatosporales > Streptomycetaceae > Streptomyces > Streptomyces sp. NPDC006435. The sequence goes on along the minus strand of NZ_JBEXPY010000002.1, from coordinate 435,177 downwards.
CCGGACGGGGGTGTCGATCACGCTGTTGAAGGCGTCCAGGAGTTCGCGCACGGTGGTGCCGGTCCCGGTGCCCAGGTTGACGACGGTGGAGGCGGGGGCGGTCGCGGGGCCGGTGCCGGGGGGCGGCAGGAGGGTGTCGAAGGCGCGGAGCGCGGCCACGTGCGCGGCGGCCAGGTCCCAGACGTGGATGTAGTCCCGCAGGCCGGAGCCGTCGCGCGTCGGGTAGTCGGTCCCGGTGATCCGGAACGGGACGCCCTCCTCCTGTGCCTGGATCATCTTGCCCAGGGCGTGGCTCGGGCGGCGCAGTTGCAGCCCCGTCCGCATCTCCGGGTCCGCGCCGATCGGGTTGAAGTAGCGCAGGGACAGCACCCGCAGCGGCAGGGACGCGGAGATGTCGGCGAACATCTGCTCGCACAGCGCCTTGGTCCGCGCGTACGGGCTCTGCGGGTCGAGGGGGGAGTCCTCGTCGACCGTCAGGTCCTCGGCGGCGGCGTAGATGGAGGCGGAGGAGCTGAACACCATGCGGGTGCAGCCGTTGCGCAGGAGGTGGTCGACGAACTCCAGGCTCTTGGCCACGTTCGCCCGGTAGTAGCCGATCGGGTCGGCGACCGAGTCAGGGACCACGATCAGGGCCGCGCAGTGGACGACGGCCTCGATGTCGGGGTGCTCGGCGAAGATCCGGTCGACCAGCGGGCCGTCCGCGATGTCGCCCTCGTGGAAGGCCCGCCCCGCGGTGAACTCCCGCCTGCCCGTCACCAGGTTGTCGAGGACGACGGGGGTGATGCCCGCGTCCTCGCAGGCGGAAGCGACCGTGCTGCCGATGTAGCCGGCGCCCCCGGCGATCAGGATCTTCATGCGGTGCCTGCCTCTCTGGAGCCGTCGGTCGATCGTAGAACGGGGCGGGGGCGCCTGTGTCCCGGTCCGGTCATGACCGATTGCCGTCACTGCCGGTTGCTGCCACTGCCGGGAACCGGACCCGTCGTCACTGCCGGGACTCGGGCCGGGACTCCAGTACGTCGGCGACCACGCAGCTGACGTTGTCGGGGCCGCCGGAACGGTTGGCCAGGGAGACGAGTTCGCGTACGGCCCGCTCCGGATCGCCGGCCGTCGTGACGACCCGGCGCACCTCCTCGGCCGGGACGACGCCGGACAGGCCGTCGGAGCAGAGGAGGTAGCGGTCCCCGGCCCGGGCGTCGTGCAGGCGCAGGTCGGGCACGGCGCCGTCCGACCCGCCCAGGGCCCGGATCAGCAGGGACCGTTGGGGGTGGACGGTGGCCTCCTCCTCGGTGATCCGGCCCTCGTCGACCATCGCCCGGACCGCGGTGTGGTCGTGGGTGATCTGGAACAGCTCCCCGTCGCGCAGGAGGTAGGCGCGGGAGTCGCCGATGTGGACGAGGGCCAGCTGCGATCCGGTCCACAGCATCGCGGTGAGCGTCGTACCGGCCTCCGCCGCGGCGTCCGCGCCGACGACGTCGTGCACGGCCCGCCCGGCCCGTTCGACGGCGGTCTCCAGGACGTTGAGGAGGTCGCCCGCCGGGATGCCCTCGGTCTCCAGGTGCTTGAGCGCGTCGACGGCCGCGGCGCCCGCGGGCGCTCCCGTACGGCCGAAGCCGTCGGCGACGGCGAGCAGCCGGGATCCGGCGTGGACGGTGTCCTGGTTGCTCTCCCTGACCAGGCCCGTGTCGGAGAGCGCGGCGTAACGGAGTTCCAGGGGCTGGGTGTTCGGGGACATGGCGGGGTCCTTCCGTGACAGGTGGTCGACGAGGAAGCCGGCCAGGTCCCGCCGCGCGGCGGTGTCGGCCTCGACCCGGGACCAGAACGCGCGGACCTCACGGGCCGCCTCGTCCGGCTCCAGCGTGCCGATGTGCCGGACGAGGGCCAGCGGCATGCCGAGACGGCGCAGCCAGGCGACCAGCCGTGCCCGGTCCAGTTGTTCCGGCGCGTAGAAGCGGTAGCCGGTCAGCGGGTCGACGCGGGCGGGGGTCAGCAGGCCGAGTTCGTCGTAGTGGCGCAGTGCCTTCGGCGACAGCCGGGACGCCTTCGCGAACGCCCCGATGGTCAGCAGTCCCATGGTCCGGTCCTTCCTCGTGCCGGACGCGTCGCCCGGCCCCACCGATGCTGTGGCTTCCCCCAGGGTGAAGGTCAACCGCGAACCCGAAGTCGCCCGCCCGTCCCTGCCGGGCCCAGACGGGAAGCGCCGGTGGGCCCCCGGGCCCGGGTCCGGACCGTCCCGCGGGCCCACGCGTCGGCGCCGAACCGGAACCGTGCGCCCCGGCACCCCCGCTCCCGCCTCGCGGGACCGGGGAAAAAGCACCGACACGTCCCCGCGTCGAACGGATGTCGTGGATGGTCGTTTCGCCCGTGAAACGGCGGCCCGGTCACAGAGGTTGCATCCGGCAGGTACCTGCCACGGAGGTGGACCCCAGGACCCTGGAGGGCCATTCCGGCCTCTGCCATGCTCTCGCCAAATCGACATGCGTGGTCCACCGGATCACGGGTGCGGGACCAGCGGGAAATGAAGGAGGACGGGACATGTGTGAGCAGTGCGGTCCGGCCGGCGGTGCGGTGGAAGAACTGCGGGACCTCCGGCCGACGGGCCCGTCGCGCAGAAAGCTGCTGCTCGGTGTCGGCGCCGGGCTCGGTGTGGTGCTCACGGGCGTACCGGCCCTGACCTCGTCGGCCTCGGCGGCGACACTCAAGGACGGCCGCTGGTGCAACCCCGCCCGGGGCTACTTCCCCGCGGGCGGCCACTACGGAGCCTCGCGCGGCGGTCTGCCGCACGCGGGCCAGGACGTCACCAACTCGGTGGGTACGGCCGTCTACGCCGCGGCCGCCGGCACCGTGATCCGCCGCGGCCGCAACGTCCTGTCCGGGCGCTCCGGGAACGGCCTGGTCATCTCGCACGGCAGCGGCCGGTACACCTACTACGGGCACCTCAGCGTGTTCCGGATCGGGCTGAACGCCAAGGTCTCCGCGGGACAGCGCATCGCCGACATGGGCGCCACGGGCAACGTGACCGGGCCCCACCTCCACTTCGAGACCCACAGCGGAGGGCTGGGCTCCACGGTCAACCCGGTCTCCTACCTCGCCGCCCGCGGCGTGGACCTGGGCGGCGGCTGGTCGTCCATCAACCCCGGCGCCTCGGGTGCGACCGTGAAGGTCGTCCAGTACCTGATGACCCAGCGCGGCAGGGCGCTGACCGCCGACGGCAACTACGGCTCGGTGTCGGTCGCCGCGGTCAAGAAGTTCCAGTCCTCCAAGGGGCTGGTGGCGGACGGCCAGGTCGGCCCGAAGACCTGGGCGAAGCTGGTCTACACGATCCAGAAGGGCAGCTCCGGATCGCATGTGCGCGCCCTCCAGACGGCGTTGAACAAGCACAGTGCGGGCCTCGCCGTCGACGGCGGCTTCGGCTCGGCGACCAACTCCGCGGTCCGCTCCTACCAGAGCGTCAACCGTCTGGTCGTCGACGGCCAGGCGGGTCCGAAGACCTGGGAGGCCCTCGTCGGCTGACGGTGTGAACACGTGGGGGCGGGGCCGGGTCGACGGTTCCGCCCCCACGGCTTTGCGGCGAGTACGCGGAGAAGCGGGGGCGCCCGGCGGGCGGAGGGGGAAGAGGGGTCGTCTCAGACCGCTGCCGCCCCGCGCCGGTCCGGTCCGAGGACCTGGTCGATGTGGTGGTCGAGCACCCGCGCGGCGGCGTCCGGTGTGCGGTATCCGAGGGCGACGTCCACCCCGAGGCTCGTGGCGAGCGACCAGCAGATGTCGGCGTCGACGCGCTCCGAGCCGCCGGGCCCGCCGCCCCGCTCCTGCCGGGCCGCGGCGATGAGCCCGGCGGTGAAGGAGATCAGCTCGTCGTCGCCCGGGGCGAGGACGCTGGCCGTCGTCGGGTCGGAGACGGCCCGCCCGGCCGCCGCCAGGGAGAACCGCATGAGCCGCGTGCCGACCTCGTCCGGACCGACCAGGGCGTGGAGGCAGACACGGAGGACGGTCTCCGGGTCCGTCGCCCCGGCCGTGCGCACCGCTTCCTCGATGCTCGCGTTCACGGCCCGGGTGGCCCGGTCGAGCGCGTCGCGGATCAGGGCCTGCATCGACGAGTAGTAGTGCTGCACCTGCCCCATGGAGACGCCCGCTTCGTCGGCCACCTTGCGCAGGGTCACCTGCTCGATGCCACCCCGGACCGCCAGCGCCCAGACCGCCTCGACCAGGCGCTTCCTGCGCTGCTCATGATCCACGACCTTCGGCACGGCGCCTCCTTCCCCACTCGTTGCCATGCGGTTGCATTGCAACCCGCTGCCCGACGCATTACAGTGCAAGTGCATTGTAACCGCCTCTGACGTGGCGTTTCCGTGCGGCGGCGGCATTGTGCGCCGTGACGTTGCGGCGTTCCGGGGATCCGGGGATTCGGGAAGGCATCACATGAAGTACGACATTCTTCAGGGCCTGGGTGTGGCCCTTCTCGTGCTCGGGGCGCAGGGGGCGATCCGCCGACTCGTCGATCACGACGACGCCGGCCTGCTCGGCCGGCTGCCGGGCGGGTTCGCGGTCGGCGTCACCGTCCACGCGCTCGCCGCCGTGGCGGGCGCGATCGTCGCGAGCCGGGCCCGCGGCGCCGCGAGGGCGTCCGGCCGCCGCGGCTGACGGGCCGGCCGCACCGGGTGTCCCGGCCGGGGGCAGGGCACCCGCCCGGCCCTTCCCGACCGGCCGGACGAGTGGTGTGGCGCACTTTTGCAAGCGCCTGCTTGCAAAAGTTAGCAAGGGTGGCGCACCATCGGGGCATGGCATCACTCAACGTCGGCAATCTCGGTGAGTACCTGCGCGAGCAGCGGCGTACGGCGCAGCTGTCGCTGAGGCAGCTCGCCGACGCCGCCGGAGTGTCCAATCCCTACCTCAGCCAGATCGAGCGCGGGCTGCGCAAGCCGAGTGCCGAGGTGCTGCAGCAGGTCGCCAAGGCGCTGCGGATCTCGGCCGAGACCCTTTATGTACGGGCCGGGATCCTGGACGAGCGGGAGCGGGAGGAGCTGGAGACACGGGCGGTGATTCTGGCCGACCCCTCCATAAACGAGCGGCAGAAGAGTGTTCTGCTGCAGATCTACGACTCCTTCCGCAAGGAGAACGGGTACGAGCCCGGACCGGAGGCCGGCGCCGACGCCGCACCGGTGACCGGCGACGCATCCGCGGCGGAGGCCGACGAGAGGCCCGCACCGGACACCGACGACCGGCCCGCACCGGACGCCGACGGTTCCCGCGCGACCGGCGGCAACGGCGCCGATACGGCTTCCAAGCCCTGAAAACCCTCACACCGAGCCTGATGATCCGGGAGGACCACAGTCATGGCCATCACCGATGACCTGCGCAAGACCCTCACCGACCCGACCCCCCTCTACTTCGCCGCCGGTACGGCCGATCTCGCCGTCGAGCAGGCGCGCAAGGTCCCGGCGCTGATCGAGCAGCTGCGTGCCGAGGCGCCCGAGCGCATCGAGGCCGTGCGCAACGCCGACCCCAAGGTCGTGCAGGAGAAGGTGACCTCGCAGGCCAAGGAGGCGCAGGCCACCGTGCAGGCCAAGGTCACCGAGGTGATCGGGTCGTTCGACAGCGATCTGCGGAAGCTGGGCGAGAACGCCCAGGACCTGGCCCTGCGCAGCCTGGGCGTGGCCGCCGAGTACGCGGTGCGGGCCCGCGAGGCGTACGAGAAGGTCGCCGAGCGCGGCGAGCAGACCGTGAAGAACTGGCGCGGCGAGACGGCCGACGAGATCGTCGAGATCGCCGTCGTCGTCGAGCCGCGCAGGGAGTCCCGCCCGGCGGACACCACGAAGGCGAAGCCGGCCAACGGGACGGGGACGGCGAAGGCCACGGGCACGGCGAAGGCGCCGTCCGCCTCGCGGCCCGCGACGAAGCCCGCTTCGAAGCCCGCCCCGAGGCCGGCGGCGAAGGCCGTCCCGAAGACCGCCGGTGCGCAGGGCGGTACCGCCGCGCCCGCGAAGAAGGCGCCCGCGCGCAAGCCCGCCGCGAAGAAGACCACCCCGCCGAGCGCGAAGTAGCACCCGCGGCGTCCCGGCCCCGTGACGGTTGCCGGACGCCGAGGGGTGTGGGGGAGCGTGGGCCGGGCACCTTCAGGGGTGCCCGGCCCTTCGTCCCGGTACCTTGGCCGCGAGGCGCTCATCCATTTGATTAGGCGGTGCACACACCATGTTGCTCACAGGATTCAGCACATTCGTCTGGCTGCTCTACATGGTCATGCTCGTCCTGGCCGTGGTCGCGCTGGTCATGGCGGCGATGGCCCGTGAGGACGCCTACCGGGCCGCGGACAAGCAGAAGAAGTCCTTCTGGCTGATCATTCTCGGCATCGCCGTCGCCGTGAACCTCTTCGTGCCGATGCTGTTCCTCCAGCTGGCGGGCGCGGTCGCGTCCATCGTCTTCCTGGTGGACGTACGGCCCGCGCTGCAGGCGGTCTCGGGCGGCGGACGGCGGGGCGGCTCCAGCAGCGACGGCCCGTACGGGCCCTACAACGGCGGACGCTGAGCGTCCACGGCGCCCGTCGGCGCCGTGGACGACGACGATCAGGGGCGGGGGCGCGCGACGCTCCGGCTCCGGTCGCTCCCGGGGGTCCGGTCGAGGCGGTCCTGGTCGCGGTCGAGCAGCAGGACCGCGACGTCGTCGGTCAGCTCGCCGCCGTTCAGCTCCCGCACCTGCGTGACCGCGGCGTCCAGCAGCTCCTCGCCGGTGAGCCCCTCCGCCAGCTGCCGGTTGATCATCGAGACCATGCCGTCCTGGCCGAGCCGCTGGGTGCCGGTCGTTCCGACCCGCCCCTCGATCAGCCCGTCCGTGTACATCATCAGGCTCCAGGTGCCGCCGAGGTCCACCTGCCGGCGCGGCCAGCGGGCGTGCGGCAGCAGCCCCAGCGCCGGGCCGCCGTCCTCGTACGGGAGGAGGCGCGCGGCCCGTCCCTGCCTGGCGATGAGCGGGGCCGGGTGGCCCGCCAGGCAGAGGCCGGCGCGGCGGCCGTCGGGGGCGATGTCCACGGTGCAGAGCGTCGCGAAGATCTCCTCGCTCTCCCGCTCGTGCTCCAGGACCTGCTGGAGGGTGGAGAGCAGGTCGTCGCCGCACAGCCCGGCCAGGGTCAGAGCCCGCCAGGCGATGCGGAGTTCGACGCCGAGCGCGGCCTCGTCGGGGCCGTGCCCGCAGACGTCGCCGATCATCGCGTGGACGGTGCCGTCGGGCGTGCGGACCGTGTCGTAGAAGTCCCCGCCGAGCAGCGCGCGGCTGCGGCCGGGCCGGTAGCGGGCCGCGAAGCGCAGGTCGGAGCCTTCGAGTAGGGGAGTGGGGAGCAGACCGCGTTCGAGCCGGGCGTTCTCCTGGGCGCGCAGCGTGGACTCGGTGAGCCGGCGCTGGGCGACGTCGGCGCGCTTGCGGGCGACGGCGTACCGGATGGCGCGGCTGAGCAGCCGTCCGTCCAGGTCGTCGCGGCAGAGGTAGTCCTGGGCGCCGACCCGTACCGCCTCGGCGGCCAGTTCGGCGTCGTCCTCCGCCGTGAGCGCGAGCACGGCGTGGCGCGGTGCGATCCGCAGTACGTGCCGGAGCGCGGCGAGCTCGTCGGGGCCCGCGGGGTCCCCCGCCCCGGAGGCGGCGGCACGGGTCTCGCTGCCGGTGGGCAGGGCCAGGTCCAGCAGGACGCAGTCGACGTCGTCCGTGAGCAGCCGGCCCGCCTCGGTCAGGTTGCGGGCGGTGCGGATGCGGATCCGCGTGCCGGCCGCGGCCGGGAGCTCGGGGACGGTGAAGGTGCCCGCCGGGTCGTCCCCGATGACCAGGAGGACGAGGTCGGAGCCGAAGGAGGCGTCCGCAGCGGTGGCCTCGCATTGCTGCGGTATGGATACGGGCATTGGTTCGGTTTTCCTTCCCTCCCCCCGAGGGCGCGGCGGAGCGCCGATCGACGACCCGCCAGACGGGGACGATAGCGGTCCTCGGTACGGGAAAGGAATGGCGTTCCGGGTGCGGTTGCCGTCACACGCACAGCCATAAGCCGCGTCATGTCACGGATCCGGCGAGAAGTGCCGGTGAGCGCGCGGGTGCCGGGGCATGACAAAGGTCACGTGGCGGCGCCGGGGCGGGTGGCGCGGGTCACCCCGGTGAGGACGGATCGCTCCGGAGAGGGTGGATCACTGCGGCCGGGACGGGCCGCTCGGGCGGGGACGGACACCTCGCCGGACCCGCCGACCGGCTTCCCGCCAGGCCCCTCGCCGGCAGTCCGCCGGGCCTCTCGCCGGTAGTCCGCCGGGGTTTCCGCCGGGCCTCTCGCCGTGGCTCCCCGTCCGTCCCCCGCCGGACGTCACTTGTCCGGGCGCACCACGCCGAGTATCCGCATCGAGCCCGCGCCCGCCAGCGTGACGTTGCGGCCGGGGCGGGGGGAGTGGACGATCGCGCCGTCGCCGATGTACATGCCCACGTGGCTGGCGTCGTCGTGGTAGATGATCAGGTCGCCGGGGCGCATGTCCTTGATGGCGATGCGCGGCAGCAGCCGCCACTGCTCCTGCGAGGTGCGCGGGATCGGGCGGCCCGCCGCGGCCCACGCCTGGGACGTGAGCCCGGAGCAGTCGTACGAGTCGGGGCCCTCGGCCCCCCAGACGTACGGCTTGCCGATCTGGGCCGTCGCGAAGGCCACCGCCGCCTTGCCGCGCTTGCTCGCGCTGCGGTTGATGTCCTTCAGCGCGCCGGAACTGAGCCAGGCCGTCTGCTGCTTGTACGCGGCCTCCTGCTCCAGCTTGAGCAGCCGGGCCCGCTCCTCCTTCTTGAGCCGGGACTCCAGCTTCTTCGCCGCCGCTATCTGCGCGTCGATCTTCTTCTTGGCCTTGGCCTGCTTGATCCGGCCGGCTTCGAGCTTCTTCCAGTTGGTGTTCGCGTCCTTGGTGTAAGTCTCCAAGTCCTGCTGGGTCCTGGTCAGTTCCCCCAGGACGCCCTTCGCGGCCTGCTGGCCCTCCCTGACCCGGCTCACCCCGTCCAGGAACAGCTGCGGGTCGTCGCTGAGCATGAACTGGGCGCCGGGCGGCAGCCCGCCCGTGCGGTACTGCTCGCGGGCCTGGGCGCCCGCCCGGTTCTTCAGGTCGGCGATCTTCGCCTGGCCCACGACTATGGCGCGGGCCAGCTTCACGATCTCGCCGGACTGCTTCTCGGCCCGTTCCTCGGCGAGGTTGTACGCGTCGGTGGCCGCCCCCGCCTTGCGGTAGAGGTCGTCGATCTCCTCGCGGACCTCTTCGAGGGTCTTCTTCGGCGTCTCGGAGGGAGGAGTGGGTGCGGCGAAGGCCGGTACCGGCGTGATGAGCACGGACAGCGCGCAGACCAGAGTGATCGCGGCCGAGGCACAGTGACGTCGGTTCACGGGGTTCCCCTCCGAGTGAATCTGATTTCCCGTCAGTAACTTTTCGCCGATGACGAGATCGTGCCATGCCGTACCGAAAAGCAACAGAGGCGCACACCCGCTGTCCCGACGGTCGTACGGACCGATCGCCGACCCGGCGCCGCTCCCCCCGAACTCCTTGCCGCCCCCGCGAATCTCCCCCGCGCCCCCGTCGCCCCCATCCCCCTTCTGGACGAACGGCGGCCCGTTCCCGTTCCCACCGCATCGGCCGGAGCCGGTCCGTCGGTCCGCAGGGGCAGCCGGAGCCGGTCCGTCGGTCCGCGGGGGAGTCGGAGCCGGTCCGCCGCAGCGCCTTGGGCGGCCGCGTCCGATCCGTTCAGTGCGCGCCGGGCCGGAGGGCGTCCCACCGCACCGTGACCTCGCCCTGGCGCCACCGCCGTACCCCGTCGGTCAGCGGCCAGTCGCCCGACAGCGCCCGCACCGCCGTGATCCAGCGCTGCCGGGCGCCCAGCGACGCGTACGGGGCCGCCGCCGCCCACGCCCGGTCGAAGTCCCGCAGGAAGGCGTGGACCGGTTCGCCCGGCACGTTGCGGTGGATCAGCGCCTTCGGCAGGCGTTCCGCCAGGTCGGAGGGGCGGTCCAGGGAGCCGAGCCGGGTCGCGAACGTGACCGTGCGCGGACCCTCCGGGCCGAGCGCCACCCAGACGTGCCGGCGCCCGATCTCGTCGCAGGTCCCCTCCACCAGGAGCCCGCCCTGCGCGAGGCGCGCGCACAGCCGCTCCCAGACCTCGGCGACCTCGCCCTCGTCGTACTGGCGCAGCACGTTCGCCGCCCGGACGAGGTCGGGGCGCTCGGGGAGCGGGATCTCGAACCCGCCGTGCAGGAAGGTCAGGCCCTCGCGCTCGTACGGCTTCGCCGCCGCGACCCGTTCCGGATCGATCTCGATGCCGACCACGGCGGTGCGCGGCTCGGCGGTGCGCAGCCGGTGCAGCAGCTCGACGGCGGTCCAGGGGGCGGCCCCGTATCCGAGGTCCACGGCGACCGGACGGTCGGCGCGGCGCAGGGCCGGGCCGTGGGTGGCGGCGATCCAGCGGTCCATGCGGCGGAGCCGGTTCGGATTGGTGGTCCCGCGGGTCGCGGTGCCGATGGGGCGCATGACAGCGAGCGTAACGACCCCGCGGACCCGGCCCGGACCGGGCGGACGGGCGGGCCCGGTGGCACCGCGAACGGTCACTCGCCGTGACGGCGTGCGAGTCGCCCGCCGCGCCGACCCGTCGTAATGATTTGGCAAAGCGGAAATGAAGGGAGGGATTCCGCTGTTGCAGCCCTCGAAGGGGCTCAGGTCCCTCCGGTGTCGTGCCCTGAACGAGCCCGAATCCCGAATGAGGAGGACCGGACGACGTGACCCAGTACGTCTCCCGGCTCGGCAGCAGCCGGGTCGCGCCGCGCCTCAGGTTCCCCACTGCCTTCCCCGGCGGCCACCGGAAGCCCCGTCGGGTCGCGATGCTCTCCGTGCACACCTCGCCGCTGCACCAGCCGGGCACGGGTGACGCGGGCGGCATGAACGTCTACATCGTGGAGCTGGCCAGGCGCCTCGCCGCGATCAACATCGAGGTCGAGATCTTCACCCGGTCCACCACCGGCGGGCTGCCCCCGGCGGTCGAGCTGGCGCCCGGTGTCCTGGTCCGGCACGTCGACGCGGGCCCGTACGAGGGCCTGGCCAAGGAGGAGCTGCCCGCCCAGCTCTGCGCCTTCACGCACGGCGTGATGCAGGCGTGGGCCGGCCAGCGCCCCGGCTACTACGACCTGGTCCACTCCCACTACTGGCTCTCCGGCCACGTCGGCTGGCTCGCCGCCCAGCGCTGGGGCGTCCCGCTCGTCCACGCCATGCACACCATGGCGAAGGTGAAGAACGCGGCGCTCGCGGAGGGCGACACCCCCGAGCCGGCCGCCCGCGTCATCGGCGAGACCCAGATCGTCGACGCGGCCGACCGGCTGATCGCGAACACCGCCGAGGAGGCGGACGAGCTCGTCCGCTTCTACGAGGCCGCCCGGGGCTCCGTCGCCGTCGTCCACCCCGGGGTCAACCTGGACCGCTTCAGCCCCGCCGACGGGCGCGCCGCGGCGCGGGCCCGTCTCGGGCTGCCGCAGGACGCGCTGATCCCGCTCTTCGCGGGCCGCATCCAGCCGCTGAAGGCCCCCGACGTGCTGCTGCGGGCGGTCGCCGTCCTGCTGGACCGTGAACCCGCGCTGCGTTCCCGGATGGTCGTACCGGTCGTCGGCGGCCCGAGCGGCAGCGGGCTCGCCAAGCCGGAGGGGCTGCAGAAGCTGGCGGCCCGGCTCGGCATCGCCGACGTCGTACGGTTCCAGCCGCCGGTCGGGCAGGAGCAGCTCGCGGACTGGTTCCGGGCCGCGTCCGTGCTGGTCATGCCCTCGTACAGCGAGTCCTTCGGGCTGGTCGCCATAGAGGCCCAGGCGGCGGGCACCCCGGTCGTCGCGGCGGCCGTGGGGGGTCTGCCGGTGGCGGTGCGGGACGGGGTCAGCGGCTTCCTGATACCCGGCCACGACCCCGCCGAGTACGCGCGGGCCCTGGCCCGGTTCGCCGAGACGCCGGAGCTGGTCGCCCGAATGGGTGCCGCCGCCGCGGCGCACGCCCAGGGCTTCGGCTGGGACACCGCGGCGTCCGCGACCGCCGAGGTGTACACGGCCGCGATGCACGAACACCGCCGTCGCCGCGTACGCTCGCACCATGGCTGACGCACCCGACGACGTACCCCGCGGCGCCGCGCCGACCGAAGCGGCGGCGGCCCCGGCCGACGCGGTGACGGCTCCGGCCGACGACGAGGCGACACGGGCCGCGCGGGTCATCGAGGCGACCCTGGAGGACGCCGGGCTCGCGTGGGAGAGCCCCGAACCGGGCGGTTACGTGGTCACGCTGCCCGGCACGCGCAAGCTGTCCACCACCTGCTCCCTGCGCGTCGGCAAGCACTCGCTCTCCCTCAACGCCTTCGTCGTGCGCCACCCCGACGAGAACGACGCGGCGGTCCACCGCTGGCTGCTGGAGCGCAACCTCCGCCTCTTCGGCGTGAGTTACGCCATCGACCGGCTCGGCGACATCTACCTGGTCGGCAGGCTGCCGCTGTCCGTGGTCACCCCGGAGGAGCTGGACCGGCTGCTCGGCACGGTGCTCGAAGCGGCCGACGGCTCGTTCAACACCCTGCTGGAACTGGGTTTCGCGAGCGCCATCCGCAAGGAGTACGAGTGGCGGGTGTCGCGCGGCGAGTCCACGCGGAACCTGGACGCGTTCGCCCACCTGACCCGGCGCCCGGCCGGCTGACCGGCGCCCGACTGATCGACGGAGCACCCGGCCGACTGGCGGGTCGCCCAGCCGACTGACGGGGCGGGTCCGCGGGCGTCCGCATCGGCCCGACGTACCGCGGCACGCCCGGCTCGACACACCACCCCGCCATGCCACGACACCGGGCGGCACGTGACGGAATGTCATGCCATGCGACGGTATCCGGTGGAAAAGCACGGCTCACCCACAGGTGTCGGTACTCGACGCGCCTTGCGACGACGAATGGCGCTTTCACAGAATGATCACGACGTCGTCACGATCGCATCCCGTGCCCTAATTGATTGATCGTCAAACCAAGTTCCGCTCATAAAGTGAGCGCACCCGAAATCCCCGCTCAGAGAGACGGACCGGATCCATGCGCTCCTCCGCCATACGCCGTACCGCTGTTGCCGCCGCCGCGGTGTCCCTGGCCCTGCTCGCCGCCGGTTGTGGCGGCGGTTCGGACTCCGGTTCCGACGGCGACAAGGCTGGCACCAAGGGCAAGGAGTCCGCCGCGGCGGAGCCGGCCGCCAAGGCGCTGAGCGCCGCCGAGCTGGAGAAGGCCGCACTGGCCCAGGGCGACGTCAAGGGGCACAAGATCTCCGAGGCCGCGGCCAAGGACGTGGTGGCGGCCAAGGACATCAAGGTCGAGAAGGAGGTGTGCGCCCCGCTCGCGAACGCGCTGATGGGTGCACAGGTCGGCGAGCCCGGCGCGTTCACGAAGCGCACCGTCGTCAGCGAGCCCAAGAAGGGCTCCATGGACAAGGACACCGGGAACGCCGAGGACGCCTTCAAGGCGGCCTTCGACATCACGACGACGCAGCTGGCCCTCGGCTCGTACGAAGGCAAGGGCGCACAGGACTCGGTCGCCGCGCTCCGCACCGCGGCCACCGAGTGCGCCGGTGGCTTCGAGTTCACGGCGGCCGGTGAGAAGCAGAAGGTCAGCAAGATCACCGAGGCCCAGGTCGAGGCCGGCGAGGAGTCGGCGGCCTGGACGGTGGAGCTGGAACAGGACGGCGAGAAGGGCGAGATGAAGCTGGCGGCGCTGCGCCAGGGCTCCTCGTTCGCCTCGTTCTCCTCGATCAACCTGGCCGCGATGGGCGAGGGCGGAAGCTTCGACCTGCCGACCGCGGTGATGGAGGCCCAGGCCGGGAAGCTGGCCTGAGAGGACGGCCGGGACCGCCGCACCCCCTCGCGGCGGCGGTCCCGCGCCGGACGCTCCGAACCGAACGGTCCGAACCGAACGGTCCGCACCGGGTCAGGGCAGCGGGACGAGTCTCACCACGGTGACGATCAGGACGGACCGGGAGACGTAATAGAGCACGATCGCGCCGGCGACCGTCGCCTCGCGGCGATCGCTCTCGCTCTTGACGGCGGTCGAGCCGTTTCCGTACGGGTCGAGGCCCAGGGTGCGCGCCATCTCGGTGCGGAAGGTCTCGCCGTCGCGCATCTTGGCCAGGGTGTCGTCGGCGGGCGGGGCGTAGGAGATGCGGAAGCTCAAGCGACGCTCCGCCTCTCGGCCTCGTCCTGAGCCAGCCGGTCCAGGATCTTCTCGGCCTCCGGGTCGGGCACGGCCTCCAGCATCCAGTGCCGCATGACCGCCTGGATCTCGCCCACACCGGCGTCGTTGATGGCGCGGTCGAACTCCTCGCGTCTCTCCTCCGGCAGCGCGGCGCGGATGGCCGGGATGCTGTTGGGCACGTCGACTTCGGCGCCGCCGACAAAGGTCTTCAGGGTTTCGCCCATGATTGCTCTCCCCGTTCTCCTTGCTCTCGCCGCACGGCCCGTCCGGTCGGTCCCCGCCCGTGCGCGGGCCGGCGTTCGCGAACCGGTGCGTGGGCCGGTGTCCGACTCACGGTAGCGCCAGGCGGCACGGCGGACGCGGAACGCGCACGATACGTTCGCCGCATGGCAGGAACATCATGGGACATAGTGCTGGTCGGCGGGGCGTCGGGTGTCGGCAAGAGCCGGCTCGCCGCACAACTGGCCGATGAGCACCGGGCGTTCGTGGTCGAGTTCGACGACGTGGTGAGCGCGGTCGAGGCGATGACGACGGCCGAGCACCACCCCGCCGTCCACCACTTCGACGACGTCCCGGACATCGACCGGCTCCCCACCGGCCGGGTGCTGGACCTCCAGATCGCCACGGCCCGCGCCCTGGAGCCCGCGGTGCTGGGCGTGGTCCGCAACCGCCTGACCGTCGACGTGCCCGCCGTGGTCGAGGGCGACTACCTCACCCCGGCCGCCGCCGCGGCGGCCGTCCACGAGGGCGCGGGTTCCGGCCGCCGGGTGCGGGCGGTGTTCCTGCACGAGGCCGACCCGGACCGGATCACCGCCAACTACGCCGCCCGGGAGCCCGACAGCGGCGAACAGCGCAGCCGGGCGCGGGTCAGCGCCGCGTACTCGCACTGGCTCGCCGGCCAGGCGGCCCGGCACGGACTGCCGGTGGTCGACTGCCGCCCCTGGGACGACCTCGCGGAGCGCGTGGCCCTGGCGTTGGACCGGTAACCGAACCGGCTCGTGCCCGCCGCCCCGTCGCCCGACCCGTGTCTGTCACACCCCCGCCGTACGCTCGGCCCATGAGCGTCTCCATCTACTACAGCGCCCGCCGCGCGGCCCCGCTGACCGAGGCCGAGTCGGCCGCCGTCGAACGCGTCGTCACCACGCGCGCGAAGTCGTTCCCGTACGACGACGAGGAGAGCCTGTACCTGTACGACCTGGACGACGACGGCCGGGGCGACGAACTCCTCACCGGGTCCACGAAGCTGCCGACCGACCCCGACCGGTGGCTGCCGGTGACGGCCCACGTCCTCGACTCCGTCACCGAGTTGCGCCGCGCCGTCGAGGGCGCGGAGTGGCACGTCCACCTGGACGACACCGACATCCCCTGGGACGAGCACGCGGGCTACGACCTGCCGGGCATGCGGGACCCGGACCTCGCCGCCGAACTCGGCGGCCTCTGCGACCCGGAGTGACCGCAGAGATCGCTCGGGTCCGGGCCGGCCCGCGTCGCGAAAGAGCCCTCCGCCCGCGGTTCTCCCGCGGGCGGAGGGCTCCTTCGGATCGTGCCGGGGCCTACTTCTTCTTGCCCTGGTTCTTGTCGGGGATCTTGGCGACCTTTGTTTTTTTGCTGCTCAGAGGCGGTGGGCATGGGCCCCTGGTGGTCTTCGTGGTCGTTATTGGCCTCTGCCGAGCGTCCTTGGACGGCCCAGCTTGCCGTGCCCGGTTGACAGTCGGCGCCCCTTGATCGCTGTTGATCTCACCCGTGGATGTCAGCCGGAGCTAACGTTTTCTTCGCTTCTGCTCCTTGGCTACCTTCTCCTTGTGCTGGGCTACACCGCACGCAGACCACGGTTTCTGACGCACTGGGCTCCTGGAGGCGCTGGTCACCAGCTTCTGCTGGCATCACTCCCCTATCTTCGTCGGGGTGCCCTCTCCGCCATGCTGCTTCCCTTTCGGCCGCGTACGCAGCACGTAAAGAATCAGGAACCGAGGCGGATACTGCTCTGTCAGGCGCCCGTTGACGCCATCAATCGTTGCAAAAGCTCAGACGCAGGTTGCTCGTGTGTGCCATGCTACGGAAAAAGCACTGCCGCATGAGGGAGCAGATCTTGTCGTCTGAAGTCCACGTTTCTATCACCCCCCGAGGCATGAGCGTCACGGAGGCGTACCGACTTTTCAGGGAGGATTCTCTCCTTGTGAATCGACGCTATCAGCGCAAGCTCGTCTGGTCAGTTGCCGAGAAACAGCTCCTGATTGATAGCATTCTGGATGGCTACCCGATTCCTCTGATTCTCCTGGCTGAAAGGCCCGAGATTCACGGGAGTGGCAAGTATGAGATCATAGACGGAATGCAGCGTCTTGATGCCATTTTTTCATTCATTGAACAAAAATTTGACTATAACGGCATGTATTTCGATCTAGGGCAAAGTGCCAGGGCGCGCCAGGCAGCTGCTGCTGGCGCGTTCAAGCCTGCCCCCGCTCAGAGCCTACTCCCTGCTGATAAATGTGCGAACTTGGTCGATTATCAATTGGCTGTCACGATTTTTCCAACTCAGACAGAGGGGCAAATTACCGACGTATTTAGTCGAATTAACTCGAATGGGCGCCAATTGAGCGCGCAGGAAAAGCGGCAAGCGGGAATGCTTAACCCATTCTCGGAGCTTGTGCGAACGGTGGCAAGCTCTTTGCGGGGTGATGTATCGGACGACGTGCTCCTGTTGCACGACATGCCGAGCATCTCCATCGAATCCTCTCGGGAGAACCAGCAGTACGGGGTGCGGGCGGAGGATACGGTGTGGATCAGGCATGGAATTCTTAACGTGAAGCAACTGCGGGAGGGGGATGACGAGCAAATGGTGGCAGATATTTCTGCCTCCATTTTGTCCGGAAGTCCTTTTCCTGCAAGCAAAGAAGAGTTCGATGAAATCTATGAAGCGCAAAGCGAGAAGCATAAGCGCCTGGAAAGGGCTTTGGCTGCCTATGGGAGCAAGCGGCTTCAGGCTGAAATTCAGTCTACCTTTTCTGTGCTCACAGAGGTGATTGACTCTCAGGTTGCTGGCCCGAATGGCCTGAGGAACCTGGTTCGCCCTGGTAGTGGAAATCCAATCCGTACGCCTTTCTATGCAATTTTTATGTCGTTCTTCGAGCTCATTGTCCGCCAGCAGAAGTCGCCTGCCGATAATGCGGCTATTGTGACAGCCCTCAGGAATGTAGGACCTCGCCTCAAGAGTGCGCGGCATTATACTTCGGCAGAGGATCGTACCTCCAATATCGACATGATCACAGGGTTGATTCAGAGGAATTTTGTAGCCAAGGTGCCGCCTGTGTTTGGGCATGGTCCCGGCTTGGCGCTGGATTTCGAAAATTCTCTGCGTAGATCCAGAATCGAAACCAGTCGGTATGAATTCAAGCAGGGGGTTCTCAGGCTAGATGTCCGTAGGACGAGGGATGATGCACTCTTTGTGCGGCTAGCCGAAACCATTTGTGGAATTGCTAACGTGCAGCGAAGTCATGAGGGGTATCTGTTTATCGGCGTAGCAGACAAGGAAGCCGATGTAAAGCGAGTCGAAACGCTTGACTCCGTGGCTGCTGTACCGGTCGGTCGACATCATTATGTTGTGGGTGTGGACAGAGAGGCGAAAGTCCTTAAAATCTCTTTGGACGCTTACGTGCAGCGTTTCGTGACGAAACTATCCCAGCAGCCAATCAGTGATCCGCTGGCAACTCAGATTCTGAGCGGTGTGGATACAATCGAATACAAGGGGCTCTCGGTTATTAGAGTTCTAATTCCTGGCCAAAGCGATCTCTCTTACTGTGGAGATCGTGTCTTCATTAGGCGAGGCTCTTCCACGGAAGAAGTCACCGAAGTCAGGAAGATTGCGGCACTGGCAAAGGGGTTCAGCTGAGGGTGGACCCCTGCAATTAGGGCGGCGGAACGAATTTGGGCTGGAGCTGCTTGAACCAGTAGGGAAAGTTGTAACTCAGTCGGCTTGTGGGGTTTGAAGTCGTGTGCGCAAGAGGGTAGTTCGGCCCCTTGGCGGTGGGTGAGCGGTAGGAAGAGCACTGGCTGGACTGTCCACGTGATGCGGGTGTGGTCCTGGGCGATCGTGACCGAGCAGGGCTCGAAAGTGCAGGGGGAATCGGTGGGTTGTTATCCGGCCCTGGGACAGCCAAGCCCACGCGACGTCGGAGGCGTCGGAGTTCAGCGCCGGTGAGATCGTGTGGAGTGCGACCGCGACCCACCTGTCCGCCTGGGGTGCCGAGTACGCGTTGAAAGCTGCCCGGAGCGTCAATCGCTGGCCGCTGGTGAGGTCTTCGGTCCAGCACTCGCATCAGTGGCCGCGTATGGGTTCCGTCACGATGTCGCTCCTCTGAGGTAGGCCACGAGCACGTAACGGGCGCCCTCGTTGTACAAGGCCAGTTGGTAAGCCGTTTCTGTCGCCAGATACGTGAGGGCTCGTTCGTACTCGGGCTCGCTGGCGAGCCAGTGGCGGTCTGGCTGTGCGTGTGCGGCGTCGAGCTGATCCGTGATGCGCCTCGCTCGGCTCGGGTCCGTGCGGCGGGTGCTCGCCCGCCGGCGCCGGTACCTGCTCGACGGACGGCCGGTCGAGTTCGCCACCTCCCGCCTCTCGCTCGATATCGCGCGCGGGACTCCGATCGCCGAGCCGAACCCCGGCGCCGGTGGCATCTACGCTCGCCTCGAAGAGCTGGGTCACCAACTCGACCACTTCGAGGAGGAGATCCGCGCCCGGATGTTTTCACCCGCCGAGATCAAGACGCTCCGGATGGATCCCGGCGTACCTGTGATCCATCTGATCCGGACCGCCTTCGATGCCGAGGGGCGGGCTGTGGAGGTCTGTGACACCGTGATGGCGGCGGACGCCTACGTCCTGTCGTACCAGCTCCCGGCGACCTGACCTCACGACTTGCTGCGGCGCGTGGGGATGCCCTCCCGAGTCCGTGCACCCTGGCACGCTTACCCATACAGGCAGGCGGATGAGGAACTCTCTTGCGCGCTATCCGTGTTGAGACCTCCGTCACATCCGGCCGCGATGGCCCCGGTTCGGCCCCAGCACAAGAACGAGCCCCCTGCCCCGCGGACAACGCAGGCAGAGGG
This sequence comes from Streptomyces sp. NPDC006435, assembly GCF_040612315.1. NCBI lineage: Bacteria > Bacillati > Actinomycetota > Actinomycetes > Kitasatosporales > Streptomycetaceae > Streptomyces > Streptomyces sp. NPDC006435. Next base: position 415,872 of record NZ_JBEXPY010000002.1, on the reverse strand, counting down.
CTCGATCAATACGGCCAATACGGCCTACTTCTTCTTGCCCTGGTTCTTCACGGCCTCGATGGCGGCCTTCGCCGCGTCCGGGTCGAGGTACGTGCCGCCCGGCTTCACGGGGCGGAAGTCGGCGTCCAGTTCGTAGGCGAGCGGGATGCCGGTCGGGATGTTCAGGCCCGCGATGTCGGCGTCGGAGATGCCGTCGAGGTGCTTGACCAGGGCCCGGAGGCTGTTGCCGTGGGCGGCGACCAGGACCGTGCGGCCGGCGAGCAGGTCCGGGACGATGCCGTCGTACCAGTACGGCAGCATGCGGACGACGACGTCCTTGAGGCACTCGGTGCGCGGGCGCAGCTCCGGCGGGATCGTCGCGTAGCGAGGGTCGCCGCTCTGCGAGAACTCGGTGCCGTCCTCCAGGGCGGGCGGCGGGGTGTCGTAGGAACGGCGCCAGAGCATGAACTGCTCCTCGCCGAACTCGGCCAGCGTCTGCGCCTTGTCCTTGCCCTGCAGGGCGCCGTAGTGGCGCTCGTTCAGCCGCCAGGAGCGGTGGACCGGGATCCAGTGGCGGTCGGCGGCCTCCAGCGCGAGCTGGGCGGTGCGGATGGCGCGCTTCTGGAGGGAGGTGTGCAGGACGTCGGGGAGCAGACCGGCGTCCTTCAGCAGCTCACCGCCGCGGACCGCCTCCTTCTCGCCCTTCTCGGTGAGGTTGACGTCCACCCAACCGGTGAACAGGTTCTTCGCGTTCCATTCGCTCTCGCCGTGGCGGAGGAGGATCAGCTTGTACGGTGCGTCGGCCATGGGTCCGAGCGTAATCGAACCCGTACGAACCGCGCGCGACCGGCCACAGGGCGGACGCGGGCGGCAGGGGGAAGGCAGGGGAAAGGCCGTCGTCGCTGGTGGCGGCGGGGACGATTGACGGGCGGCGTCAATTCGCTGGCGCACCGGAAACCGGGATTCGTAACGTTCGGACTGTCGTCGGGCCTCTTACCGGCGGCGTTCGTTCCACGCTTCCCCGGGGGGATCTCCTCATGTCTGTCGCCGGCCTCGGACGGTCCGTGCGCGAATCCGTGTCCGGACTCCCCAGGGAGTTCTGGTGGCTGTGGACCAGCACGCTGGTCAACCGGCTCGGCGGTTTCGTCGCCACGTTCATGGCGCTCTACCTGACCCTGGACCGGGGCTACTCGGCCTCGTACGCCGGACTGGTCGTCGCGCTGCACGGGCTCGGCGGGGTGGTCTCCTCGCTCGGGGCCGGGGTGATGACCGACCGGCTCGGCCGCCGGCCCACGATGCTCATCGCACAGACCTCGACCGCGGTGTCCGTGGCCGTGCTCGGGTTCATGGTCCACCCGGTGGCGATCGCGGCGGTCGCCTTCTGCGTCGGGATGGCGGGCAACGCCTCGCGGCCCGCCGTGCAGGCGATGATGGCCGACATCGTCCGGCCCGAGGACCGGGTGCGGGCCTTCTCGCTCAACTACTGGGCCATCAACCTCGGCTTCGCCGTCTCGTCCGCCGGGGCCGGGTTCGTCGCCGAGTACAGCTATCTCGCCGGGTTCCTCGGCGAGGCCGCGATGACGCTGGCCTGCGCCGTCGTCGTCTTCATGAAGGTGCCCGAGTCGCGGCCCGGGAAGTCCGCGGCGTCCGGGGCCGCGGGCGCGGACGCCGCCGACGGGGTCCGGCTCTCCACCGTGCTGCGCGACGGCCGGTTCATGAGCGTCGTCGGACTGTCCTTCGTCATCGCCCTGATCTTCCAGCAGGGGTATGTGGGGCTGCCGGTGGCCATGGGGGCCGACGGGTTCTCCAGCTCCGACTTCGGCGCGGCCGTCGCCGTCAACGGCGTGCTGATCGTGGTGCTCCAGATCCCCGTCACCCGTTTCATCCAGCACCGCGACCCGCGACAACTGCTCATCGTGTCGTCGCTGCTGGCGGGGTACGGGTTCGGGCTGACCGCGTTCGCCGGGTCGGTCGCCGTCTACGCGCTGACCATCTGCGTCTGGACGGTCGCCGAGATCGTCAACGCGCCGATCCAGAGCAGCCTGGTGGTCCGGCTCTCGCCCGCCGGGGGCCGGGGCCGCTACCAGGGCATGTACACGATGTCGTGGTCGGCGGCCGCGCTGGTCGCGCCGCTGATGTCGGGCCTGGTGATCGACCGCTTCGGGGCGCAGTGGCTGTGGGGGGCCTGCGCCGTCCTGGGTACCGCGGCCGCGCTCGGGTACTGGCTGCTGGTCCGGGGCCTGCCGGGGGAGGAGGGGGAGGTGTCCGCCAGGGGCGGGAACGACTCAGGGGACAAGAACGCCGCCGGGACCGGAACCGATGCCGGTGCCGGTGCGACCTCCGGGGCCGGGCCGGCCGCCGAGCGGACGGCCTGAGCGCCCGCCCCGTACCCCCCTCGCATACGACGGCGCCCCGCGCGGAACGGATCGTTTCCGCGCGGGGCACCCTTTGTCGCTCCGCGGCGGCGGGTCGGCGGCGGATCAGCCGCAGCAGCCACCGCACTGGCACGGGGCCCCGGACTGGCAGCCGCAGCCGCAGCCGGAGCCGCAGCCGCAGGCACCGAGCAGAGGCAGGCGGACCGTGTCGGCGGGGGCCTCCCGCTGGGGGTCGGTCGTGGGGGAATCGGCCATGGTTCCTCCTCAGGACGTACGACAGGGCCGTACGCCTCGACCGAGCGCGTACGACCGGGGCGTACGGACAAGACGTGCCGCCCCACCCCATTGCATGCCCACCCGGGCGGGCGCATCAACGGCGCACGTGCGCAGAGACACATGTGCGACCGGATGCGCCTTCGCGCACCCCTGCGCGCCCCGGCCACCGGAGGGCCGGGATCAGGCGCCCCGCCGGGATCAGGCGCCCTCCACCGGGGTCGGCTGCTGGATCTCGTCGGCGTGCTCGCCCGTCACCAGGTAGACGACGCGCTTGGCGACCGACACCGCGTGGTCGGCGAAGCGCTCGTAGTACCGGCCGAGCAGCGTCACGTCCACGGCCGTCTCGATGCCGTGCTTCCAGCGGTCGTCCATCAGGTGCTGGAACAGCGTGCGGTGCAGCAGGTCCATCTCGTCGTCGTCCTGCTCCAGCTGGAGCGCCAGGTCGACGTCCTTGGTGATGATCACCTCGGCGGCCTTGGCCATCAGGCGCTGCGCCAGCTGCCCCATCTCCAGGATGGTGGCGTGCAGGTCGTTCGGCACCGCCGACTCCGGGAACCGCAGCCGGGCCAGCTTGGCGACGTGCTGGGCGAGGTCGCCCGAGCGTTCCAGGTCGGCGCTCATCCGCAGCGAGGTGACCACGATGCGCAGGTCCGTCGCCACGGGCTGCTGGCGCGCGAGCAGGGCGATGGCCCGCGCCTCCAGGTCGTGCTGGAGGTCGTCGACCTTCTGGTCCGCGGCGATCACGCTCTCCGCGAGCTTCAGATCGGCATCGAGCATGGACGTCGTCGCCCGGCCGATCGCCGACCCGACGAGCCGGGCCATCTCGACCAGCCCCTCGCCGATCGAGTCGAGTTCCTCGTGGTACGCGTCACGCATGGAAGTCCCTCTCCAGTCCTCATTCGTAAGGCCGGGGCCAGGTATGAACCCCACGTTGCCACCCTGATCGGCGTACGCGTCGGCTTCCGGCCGCCCAAGTGAACCAACCCTTGCTCCTCGGTGAACTCTGGGAGACGAGTGTTCGGACAGACACCCGGATGGCTGGGATAGTCCTCCCGGACCTGCATAACCTTGACGTATGGACGTGAACGCGGCAGTCGCCGCAGCTGCGGCGATCGGCGGTGCGTGTACCGGCGTGGTCGCCATGCTGGCGTTCCGCTGGAGCGAGCGCGACCAGAAGAAGCCCACGCGCACCTCCGTGCGGCCGGACAGCAACGCACCCCTGCCGCCCGGGGTGGACACGGTCCTTTCCGTGCTCAGTTCCTCGGCGGTCGTGCTCGACGAGAGCGACAGCGTCGTCAAGGCCAGCTCGGCCGCCTACGCGCTGGGCCTGGTCAGGGGCGGCCGGCTGGCCGTCGAGGCGATGCTCAACATGGCCAGGGACACCCGCCGCGACGGTGAGATACGGCAGGTCGAACTGGACCTCCCCCGGCGCGGCACGGGCCGCGGCGAGGCCCTCGCGGTCTCCGCCCGGGTCGCCCCGCTCGGCTCCCGGCTGGTGCTTCTGCTGGTCGAGGACCTCACCGAGGCCCGCCGGATAGAAGCGGTGCGACGGGACTTCGTCGCCAACGTCAGCCATGAGCTCAAGACCCCGGTCGGCGCGCTCTCGCTGCTCTCCGAGGCCGTGCTGGACGCCTCCGACGACCCGGAGGCCGTGGAACGGTTCGCGGGCCGGATGCAGATCGAGGCGACCCGGCTGACCAACCTCGTACAGGAGATCATCGACCTCTCGCGGGTGCAGAACGACGACCCGCTGGAGGACGCCGAACCGGTCCGGGTGGACGAGCTGGTGGCCGAGGCCATCGACCGCTGCCGCCAGCAGGCCGGATCGAAGCAGATCACCATGGCGGCCGGCGGCACCGCGGAGCTCCGCATCTGGGGCAACCGCGGCCAGCTCGCCGCGGCGCTCGGCAACCTCGTCGAGAACGCCGTCAACTACAGCCCCGCCCGTACCCGAGTGGGCATCGCCGCCAGGCGACTGTCCGTGCCCGGCGGGGACCAGATCGAGATCGCCGTGACCGACCAGGGCATCGGCATCTCGGAGAAGGACCGCGAGCGGGTCTTCGAACGCTTCTACCGCGTCGACCCGGCCCGCTCACGGGCCACCGGTGGCACCGGCCTCGGCCTCGCCATCGTGAAGCACGTGGCCGCCTCGCACGGCGGGGAGGTCACGGTCTGGAGCTCGGAGGGCCAGGGCTCCACCTTCACCCTGCGGCTGCCCGAAGCGGGCTCCGTGCGGGAGCGGGACCGCAGCTCGGGCGGACCGCTCATCGTCAACGACGACGAGGGCCCCTACGGACCCGCCCACCCCGACACCCTTGAACCGTTCCCTGCCCCGGAGGTCCTTCCGTGACCCGAGTGCTCGTCGTCGAGGATGAGGAATCCTTCAGCGACGCCCTGTCCTACATGCTCCGCAAGGAGGGTTTCGAGGTCGCGATCGCGGCCACGGGCCCGGACGGGCTTGACGAGTTCGAGCGCAACGGCGCCGACCTCGTGCTGCTCGACCTGATGCTGCCGGGCCTGCCCGGCACGGAGGTCTGCCGTCAGCTGCGCAGCAGGTCCAACGTCCCCGTGATCATGGTCACGGCGAAGGACAGCGAGATCGACAAGGTCGTCGGCCTGGAAATAGGAGCCGACGACTACGTCACCAAGCCGTTCTCCTCGCGGGAGCTGGTCGCCCGCATCCGCGCGGTGCTGCGCCGCCGCGGGGAGCCGGAGGAGGTCGCCCCCGCCGCCCTGGAGGCGGGCCCGGTGCGGATGGACGTGGACCGTCACGTCGTCACCGTCGCCGGCGGCAAGGTCGACCTGCCGCTCAAGGAGTTCGACCTGCTGGAGATGCTGCTGCGCAACGCGGGCCGGGTCCTGACCCGCATGCAGCTCATCGACCGGGTCTGGGGCGCGGACTACGTGGGTGACACCAAGACCCTCGACGTCCACGTCAAGCGGCTGCGCGCCAAGATCGAGCCCGACCCGGGCGCGCCGCGCTTCCTGGTGACGGTGCGGGGCCTGGGGTACAAGTTCGAGCCGTAGGCCGGCCGGTACGCGAACGGCGGAGGGCGCCCCCGGGATGGGGGTGCCCTCCGCCGTTCGCGTACCCGGGCCGTCGCGCGGCCGCCCGTGCGGTGGGCGGGGCGGCCGCGGCGGCCCGGTGGGTCAGTGGCCCTCGGCCGAGGCGGACGAGGCGTCGGTCGGGGTGGTCTCGCCGCCCTCGCCGTTCTCCGCCTCCGAACCGGCGGGGGTACCGGTGGCCTTCTCGGACGGGCTGGTCGAGCCGGACGGGCTGGCCGTGTCGGCCGGCGGCGTCGGCAGCGCGCTCGGGCCGTAGCCCTCGAAGAAGCTCTTCGCCGGGACCACGAACGCGCCGAGCGGGACCTCGCCGGTCGAGCTGAACTTGAAGACGACACGCTGCACGTCGCCGTCCTTGGCGGCCTCCAGGCCGTTCTCGATCACGGCGGAGGCGTTGCCCGCACCGCCCAGGACCACCTTGTCGCCGCCCTGGATCACGATCGGCCCGGCGCCCTTGGCGGGGGTCAGCTTCACCGGGGTGCTCGAACCCGGCAGCGTGATGGCCTCCAGGGTCTGCGGCTTCGTGCCGTTGTTGAACACCGTCGCGGTGACGACGGCCGGGCCCTCGGTGGTGGCCTCGGGCTGGGTGACGACGCTCGCGTTCTGGACGCTGATGTCGCCGATGGTGGTGGCGGCATTGTCCGGCTTGATCTGCAGCGTCGCTGCGTCGTTGCCCGCGCCGCACGCGGCGAGCGAGGCGATCGAGAACGCGATGGCTGTGGCGGCGAGGGCGCCGTGTCGAAGGCTGCGGCTCACGGCGGCGGCAACTCCTTGAACGGTTCGGACTGCGGACGGGGGCGGGCGGCGTAAAGCCGCCCTAAGGGTGTGTCAGCGGCATTAGGCTACCGAGCCGCCCCCGCCGTCCCGCACCCGACCCGCCCCTAGGGCCTCCACCGGGGCTTCCATTCGGACGGCGCCGGGGGTGTGCGCCGCGGCCCCGGCACGGTCGGGCCGGACGGGATGCCGACGGGGCCGGTGAAATCCCGGAGCAGAGGCCCGATGGGATCCGGAACGGAGGCCCGGCGAGATCCGGAACGGTCCCGGTGGGATCCGGAACGAAGGCCGGCGGGATTCGGAACGGAGGTCCGGCGGGATCCGGGACAACGGTTCACGGACTTCCCGACTTACCGGTAACTTCCGCGACCCCCGCCCCCTTCCTGCCCCGCGTCCGGCAAAGGTTTGCAGGTCCGCGCGGTCCGAAACGGGCCGACACGCGCCGTTCACATATTGCCGGTGATCAATTCATGGAGCGTGGCGCATTCCATGCGCATAAGCGCTCGCATCGGGTTGTTGATCAATTCCATTGATCGACGCCAGTTACATCCGTACGGGTGATCGATCTCCGAACGGAGTGTGGAAACTCCAGCGTCAGGAATCCGACAAAACAGGACGTTAGGCCCCTTCGGGAGCCGGTTCCGATGCGTGTGACGTGCGTGTTTCACCTCGCCTGCACAACCGCTCCGACCTGCGAATACCGCCTTGCGGGAACCTTCCGCAGCACGTGCGCATCGCTGTTGTCAAGCCCCGAGATATGCCCTGACCTGCGAAAACGCCATTCAGGAGAAGCAGTTCTCGTGTTACTCTTGATAGCCACGGAAGGGGTACCTGTCACATGACGTTCAAGGTTGGCGACACCGTGGTCTATCCCCATCACGGGGCCGCGCTGATCGAGGCTATCGAAACTCGCCAGATCAAAGGCGTGGACAAGACCTACTTGGTGCTCAAGGTCGCCCAGGGCGACTTGACGGTTCGTGTGCCGGCGGACAATGCGGAGTTCGTGGGCGTGCGCGACGTGGTCGGGCAGGAAGGGCTGGACCGGGTCTTCGAGGTGCTTCGCGCACCGTATGCCGAGGAGCCGACGAACTGGTCCCGGCGCTACAAGGCAAATCTCGAGAAGCTCGCCTCCGGCGATGTCATCAAGGTCGCCGAGGTGGTGCGTGACCTGTGGCGCCGTGAGCGTGAGCGCGGACTGTCCGCGGGTGAGAAGCGCATGCTCGCCAAGGCTCGCCAGATCCTGGTGAGCGAGCTCGCTCTCGCGGAGAACACCAACGAGGACAAGGCCGAGGCTCTGCTCGACGAGGTCCTCGCGTCCTGACCCGGTTCGCACCGGTTGCAATAAATGTGCCGCAGTGCCCGCTGACGACCGAATTCACGGTATGTCGCCGGGCATTGCGGCATGTCCGGACCCGGTGCGGCATGTCCGGATTCGGAACGCCGCCCGTCCGGATTGCGTTTCGATTCACCGATGCGTTGGCTTCATCGGTGATGCCCCCGATACGTTGCTCGTGATCTTGTACAGCCGATGCGGCCGGTACAGCCGATCCCGAGCGGCCGGTGCGGTTCGTCCGATTTCGATCGGGTGTCACGGAAAGGGCCCGGTCGAATCGGGGCGTGGCGCCCGGCTCGCTTGTGGCCATACCCACGTCGACCGTGGAAACAAACATGCCGAAGCTCCGGAGTGCAACCGATGTCTGATCAATCGCGTCCGTACCGCACCGCAGCGGTGATTCCCGCGGCCGGTCGCGGCGTGCGGCTCGGCCCCGGCGCCCCCAAGGCGCTGCGTGCGCTGGGCGGAACGCCCATGCTCATCCACGCGGTACGGGCCATGGCGGCCTCCCGCTCCGTCTCCCTGGTCGTCGTCGTGGCCCCGCCGGACGGCGCCGGCGAGGTCAAGAACCTCCTCGACGAGCACGCCCTGCCCGAGCGCACCGACTACCTCGTGGTGCCCGGCGGCGGCACCCGGCAGGAGTCCGTGCGCCTCGGCATCGAGGCCCTGCCCGAGGACGTCTCCGTCGTCCTCGTCCATGACGCGGCGCGCCCGCTGGTGCCCGTCGACACGGTGGACGCGGTGATCGAGGCGGTGCGCGACGGGGCGCCCGCCGTCGTTCCCGCGCTGCCGCTCGCCGACACCGTCAAGGAGGTCGAGCCCGGTGCGCCGGGGGAGGCGGAGCCGGTGCTCGGCACGCCCGTGCGGGCCCGGCTGCGCGCCGTGCAGACCCCGCAGGGCTTCGACCGGGAGACGCTGGTGCGCGCGCACGCCGCCGTCGCCGTGGACGGCGAGGGCGCCACGGACGACGCGGGCATGGTGGAACGGCTCGGGGCGCCCGTCGTGGTGGTCCCCGGGCACGAGGAGGCGTTCAAGGTGACCCGGCCGCTGGACCTGGTGCTGGCCGAGGCGGTACTCGCGCGCAGGAGGGCGAACGATGGCTTCTGAGGAAACGGCGACCCCTGAAGAAACGATGGTTCCCGGAGGGGCGGCTTCCGCGGAACAGGTCGCTCCGGTGATCCCGCAGGTCGGGATCGGCACCGACATCCACGCCTTCGAGGAGGGCCGCGAGCTGTGGTGCGCGGGGCTGCTCTGGGAGGGCGAGGGGCCGGGGCTCGCCGGGCACTCCGACGCCGACGTCGTCGCCCACGCCGCGTGCAACGCGCTCTTCTCGGCCGCCGGGCTCGGTGACCTCGGGCAGCACTTCGGCACCGGGCGGCCCGAGTGGTCCGGCGCCGCCGGGGTGACCCTGCTGGCCGAGGCGGCGCGGATCGTGCGGGCCGAGGGCTTCGGGATCGGCAACGTCGCCGTCCAGGTCGTCGGCGTACGGCCGAAGATCGGCAAGCGGCGCGAGGAGGCGCAGAAGGTGCTGTCGGCCGCCGTGGGGGCGCCCGTCTCGCTGTCCGCCGCCACGTCCGACGGGCTCGGCTTCACCGGACGGGGCGAGGGCCTCGTCGGGATCGCGACCGCGCTGGTGTACCGCACGGGCTGACCCCCGTACGGCCCCGGCCGCGCGGGGCCCGGCGCCGTACCCCGCCGACGGACCGGTCCCGCCGCCGGAGCGGCGCCGGGACCGGTCCTGCGGCCGGCGCCCGCCGCCGTTCCGGCGTTGACCCTTCCGGTGGGCAGGACCGGGAAGCGGAGGGACCGGGCCGGGGTTGGGGTACGAGTAGGAGCACCACCGATCCCCTGGAGGACGTACGCCATGACCGCCGCACTCTCCGACAACCTCAAGGCGCTTCTCGACAGCCCGGTCTTCGTCACCGTCGCCACCATCCAGCCCGACGGCAGCCCCCAGGTCTCCCCGGTCTGGGTCAAGCGCGACGGCGACGACGTGCTCATCTCGACGACGGTCGGCCGCCGCAAGGAGAAGAACCTGCGCCGCGACCCGCGGGTCACCGTCGTCGTGCAGCCCTTCGACGCCCCGTACACGTACGCCGAGATCCGCGGCACCGCCGAGCTGACCACCGAGGGCGGCCCGGAGCTCATCGAGGAGCTGTCGGAGAAGTACACCGGCAAGAAGTACACGGACTTCAACCCCTCGTCCGTCGACGACGCCCAGCGGGTGGTCGTCCGGATCACCCCGCGGAAGGTCGTCGGACACCTCTGAGGGCGCCCGGCCCGGAACACCGCCACGAGAAACTTTTTCCCCGCGATCCCCAAGGGGTCGCGGGGCACTGGTGCGCGCCCACTACCCTTGAGGCGTGACTATTCGCCTGTACGACACCAGCGCCCGGCAGACCCGTGATTTCGTCCCGCTCACGGCGGGCTGTGTCTCGATCTACCTCTGCGGCGCGACCGTCCAGGCCGCCCCGCACATCGGGCACATCCGGTCGGGGCTGAACTTCGACATCATGCGCCGCTGGTTCGAGTACCGCGGCTACGACGTCACGTTCATCCGGAACGTCACCGACATCGACGACAAGATCATCAAGAAGTCCGCCGAACAGGGCCGCCCCTGGTGGTCGATCGGGTACGAGAACGAGCGGGCGTTCAACACCGGCTACGACGCGCTCGGCTGCCTCCCGCCGACCTACGAACCGCGCGCGACCGGCCACGTCCCCGAGATGATCGAGATGATGCGGGGGCTGATCGAGCGCGGTCACGCCTATGAGGCCGACGGCAACGTCTACTTCGACGTGCGCTCCTTCCCCGGCTACCTGGAGCTGTCCAACCAGGACCTGGACGACCTGCGCCAGCCGTCCGGCGAGGGCGAGACCGGCAAGCGCGACCAGCGCGACTTCGCCATGTGGAAGGCGGCCAGGCCGGGTGAGCCCAGCTGGGAGACCCCGTGGGGCCGCGGCCGTCCCGGCTGGCACCTGGAGTGCTCCGCCATGGCGCACAAGTACCTCGGCACCGCCTTCGACATCCACGGCGGCGGCCTCGACCTGATCTTCCCGCACCACGAGAACGAGATCGCCCAGGCCAAGGCGTACGGCGACGAGTTCGCGAAGTACTGGGTGCACAACGCCTGGGTGACCATGTCCGGCGAGAAGATGTCGAAGTCGCTGGGCAACTCCGTGCTGGTCAGCGAGATGGTCAAGGCCTGGCGCCCGATCGTGCTGCGCTACTACCTCGGCACCCCGCACTACCGGTCGATGATCGAGTACAGCGAGGAGGCCCTGCGCGAGGCCGAGTCCGCGTTCGCGCGGATCGAGGGCTTCGTGCAGCGCGTCACCGAGAAGGCGGGCGAGACGGTCGAGCCCGCCACCGAGGTGCCGCCGGCCTTCGCCGAGGCGATGGACGACGACCTGGGCGTCCCGCAGGCGCTCGCGATCGTCCACACCACGGTCCGCCAGGGCAACTCCGCGCTGGCCGCCGACGACAAGGAGGCGGCCGTCGCCCGGCTCGCCGAGGTCCGCGCGATGCTCGGCGTCCTCGGCCTCGACCCGCTCGACGAGCACTGGGCGGGCGAGAGCGACCGCGGCGACGACCTGCACGGGGTGGTCGACACGCTCGTACGGCTCGTCCTGGACCAGCGCGAGGCCGCCCGGGCCCGCAAGGACTGGCCCGCCGCCGACGCCATCCGCGACCAGCTGGGCCAGTCCGGACTCGTCATCGAGGACGGCCCGGCCGGGCCGCGGTGGACACTCGGCCCGCGCCAGTAGCCGCCACCATGTGCCGCCCGGCGTTCCGGGCGGCACACTTCACTTACGTACGCATGTCTGAGAAGCAACGAAACAGGTAGGTCATGGCCGGGAACAGCCAGCGCAGGAACCGCCGCACGTCCAACAAGAAGGGCGCGCAGGTCGGCAGCGGTGGGCAGCGACGCCGTGGCCTGGAGGGCAAGGGCCCGACGCCGCCCGCCTCCGCCCGCAAGGGGCACAAGAAGAACCGCATCGCCAACGCCCAGGCCAAGCAGGCCGCGGCCCGCCGCCCCGCCCCGCGCCGCGGCGGTGTCAAGGGCACCTCCGAGATGGTCGTCGGCCGCAACCCGGTCTACGAGGCCCTGCGCGACGGCGTCCCGGCGACGACCCTGTACGTCCAGCAGTACATCGACAACGACGAGCGGGTCCGCGAGGCGCTCCAGCTCGCCGGCGCGCGCGGCAACGTCAACCTGATGGAGGCCCCGCGCCCCGAGCTGGACCGGATGACGAACGGCCTGAACCACCAGGGCCTCGTCCTCCAGGTCCCGCCGTACGAGTACGCGCACCCGGAGGACCTCACCGCCGCCGCGTACGACAACGGCGAGGACCCCCTCATCGTCGCCCTCGACGGGGTCACCGACCCGCGCAACCTCGGCGCGATCGTCCGCTCCGTCTCCGCCTTCGGCGGTCACGGCGTGGTCGTGCCCGAGCGGCGCGCGGCCGGGATGACGGCGGGCGCCTGGAAGTCCTCGGCGGGCACGGCGGCGCGCACGCCGGTCTCCCGGGTGACGAACCTGACCCGGGCCCTGGAGGGCTACCAGAAGGCCGGTCTCACGGTCGTCGGCCTCGCCGCCGACGGCGAGCACACCGTCGAGGACCTGGAGGAGCTCGCCGGTCCCGTCGTCATCGTCATCGGCAGCGAGGGCAAGGGCCTGGGCCGTCTGGTCGGCGAGACCTGCGACTACCGGGTCCGCATCTCGATGCCGGGCGGCGCGGAGTCGCTGAACGCCGGTGTGGCGGCCGGGATCGTCCTGTACGAGGTCGCCCGCCGCCGGGCCTGACCGGCCCACCCGTCCGGGGGGCGGCCGACCGGAGCAGCCCCCCCGCCGGACCCCGTTGACGGGTCTCGGACACATCGGGCCCGTCAAGGCAGTGTCCTAACCACACATCACTCGGTTAGATGAGTGTGGACACCAGAACGCCTCGGTTCGACGAACTACCGGCCCTGAGCATGACCAAGGTGGACTGCGATCCTGCGCAGGTCATCGTCAACCACGCCAGCTTCCGGGTGCAGCTCGCCCCCGGCCAGCGCGCCCGGCTGCGCGGTCTGGCGCCCGTCGGCGGGCCCAGGATCCCTGCCATGAGCGGGGGCGCGGGGACGGCGCGCGGGCGGCGCGCGCCCGTCGTGTGGAGCGGCAGGTCCGCCCCCGGCGACCCCGGCGCCACCGGACTCCTCCAGGCCGTGCGCAACTCCACCGCGGGCCGCCCGGGAGCCGGGTACGACTCCTACGGCCCCTACGCGGCCCCGGAGTTCGACGGCGGGCAGACCCCCGGCGGCATCGACTGCCTGGAGGAGACCCAGCCCAACCCCGTCATCACCGCGCCCCAGCAGCCGGGCTCCTACGGCAGCGGCCCCCTGCTGCCGCCCATGCGCCGGGCGGTCGGCGCCTACGACCCCGTGGACAGCCCGCCGTACGGGACACCGGCGTACGCGGCGGACGGCTTCGCCGCGGACGGTTTCGACGAGGACGGCTACGAGGAGGCGGAGGACCGGGGCGGGCGCTCCGGCGACCCGGTCCGGCACGCCTACTACCCGGGCCGCCGGATGAACCTCGGCGTCGTGCTGCTGCCGCTGCGGGTCTTCCTGGGCTTCATCTCCATCTACGCCGGCATGGGCAAGCTGTGCGACCCCGTCTTCTTCGACGGCGGCGAGCGCGGCTCCATGGTCAAGTGGCTGAACGCGCTGCACCCCTGGGAGACGGCCGAGCCGCTGCGCGACTTCGCGCTCTCCCACCCGGTCGGTGCCGGACTGACCGTCGCCTTCCTCCAGGTCGTCGTCGGCGTGCTCACCGTCCTCGGCCTCTGGCAGCGGGTCTCCGCCGCGGTCGGCGCGCTGCTGTCCGCCGCCCTGCTGGTCACCGTCAGCTGGCGCAGCGTCGCCGTCTACGACGCGCCGGACATCATCTACCTCGCCGCCTGGAGCCCGCTGATCATCGCGGGCGCGCCGGTCTACTCGGTCGACGGGCGGCTCGCGGGCGAGGCGTGGCGCAGGCTCGGCCCGCGCTCGGCGATCTGGGAGCTGCGCCGCCGGGTGCTGCGCCGGGGCGCCGTCGTCGCCTCCGTCGTCGTCGGCCTCACCCTGCTGGTGGGGTCCCTGCTCGGTGGCGCGGTGCGTTCCTCCGTGGTCGTCACCGTGCCCGGCCCGAACGGCGAGCCGACCAACCGGCTGCCCGGCTCCCCGCTGCCCGAGGAGTCCCGCAGCGGCCGGGCCACGCACTCGCCCGCCGGCGAGCGGCCCGCCCCGTCCCGCAGCGTCGCCCCCGCCGCACCCACGGCCGGGGCGTCCGCGCCCGCCGCGGACACCGTCCGCGAGCCGTCCGGTCCGACGGCCGGTGCGGGGCAGCCCAGCCAGACGCAGGGCACGAGCCAGCAGGTGCCGCCGCAGACGACACCGCAGCAGCCCCCGGCCGCCAGCAGCTCGGGCCCGACGTCCTCCGGCTCCACGGGCACGGGCGGCGGTTCCTCCGGCGGATCGGACGACGGCGACTCCACCGGGGGTTCCTCCTCCGGCGGCCAGAACCCCATCGGCGGGCTGCTCGGCTGAGCCACCGATGACGGGCCGTGGGCACCGGGCCGGAGAGGCCCGGCCCACGGCCCGCGCGCCGGCCCGGCACGAAAGGGGCGGTCACCGGAATGCTCCGGTGACCGCCCCTTTCGTGCGGCCGGTTACCGCCCCTTCCGCGTGTCCGCGGCGGGCGGGAGCCTCCTGCCGCTCCGTGCCGCCTCCGTACCGTTCGGTGCCGCTTCCTAGTGCGCGCCGAGTTCCTTGGCGGCCTCGGTCAGGTCCTTCGCCGTGTCGATGGCCCGCCAGTACGCCCCGTGCGGCAGGGGATATCCGGCGAGCCTGCGCTCACGGGCCAGCTTGGGGAACGTCGTCCGCTCGTGGTCGCCCCGGTCCGGCAGCAGTTTCGTGAACGCCGGGGAGAAGACGTACACACCGGCGTTGATCAGGTACGGGGAGGGCGGCGACTCGATGAAGTCGGTGATGTGCCCGAACGCGTCCGTCTCCACGGCACCCCAGGGGATGCGGGGACGGGCCAGGGCCAGGGTGGCGGTCGCGTCGCGCTCGGCGTGGAACGCGGCCATCTCGCGCAGGGAGAAGCGCGTCCAGATGTCGCCGTTGGTGGCGTACCAGGGCTGCTCGGGTTCGGGCAGCCGGGCGGCCGCGTACTTCAGTCCGCCGCCGCGGCCCAGCGGCTCGGACTCCACGACGGTCGTCACGCGCAGCGGCAGCACCGCGGAGGCCAGCCATTCCTGCAGCACCTCGGCCAGGTGACCGCACGACACCACGGCGTCGGTCACGCCCTCGGCGGCCAGCCAGGAAAGCTGATGGCCGATGATCGGAGTCCCGGTTCCGGGGATCTCGACCATCGGCTTGGGGCGGTCATCGGTGTACGGGCGCAGCCGCGACCCCTGGCCGCCTGCCAGGACCACGGCCTGCGTCGGATACGTATGCATGCCAGGCACGATAGGCGGTGCCCGGAACGTCCGGTCAGCTGAACTGCGCGACCCCCGAGGCGAAGGAGGTGTCGCAGACCGGGCGGGAGAACCGGTGGGCCTGTGTGGGGCCGTACTTGTCGACCGCGGCGCGGCCCAGTGCCTTCGCGATCGACATGCAGTGCCGGGCGAGCGAGGGACGGCCCTCGACGGAGCGCTGGAGGTCCGTCAGCGCGACGCCCGGGTCCTTCTCCCGGAGCTCCACGAGCAGCCGGTCGCGCAGGACGTCCTGCGGGGTGCGCGCCTCGGCGCGCTTCGAGATGTCGTGGGCCGACGCGGTCAGGACCTGCGGCTCGGAGTTGTTCGCCGCCCACGGCACGCTGGTGACGGCGAGGGTCCCGGAGAGGACCATCACGACGGGCAGGACGAAGGCGAGGGATCGGCCGATGCGGCGCGCAGTCTGGGTCACGCAGCGAGCGTAGCGGGCAGTAACGATAGGGCGACATTTCGTCACCCTTGAGGGGGAAGGTTCGAGAGTGCTTTTCGAATCCCGTGTTGACGCCGGGCATCGAAATGCCCGGTGTGCCGGGGAATCCGGGGCCGCGCGTCCCAAACCCGGAACCACCCCGTGGCGTGCGAACGGCCCCGCACTCCACCGGGAGTGCGGGGCCGTTCGCACGGTGCTGCGGGGTGTCGGCGTCAGTCGGTGAGGCGGGCACCCGTCGAGGTGGAGAAGACGTGCAGCTCGTCCGGGCGCGGCACGACGTGGAGCTTGGTGCCCTTCTCCGGGACGGCGCGGCCGCCGACGCGGACGACCAGGTCCTTGTCCTCGCCGCCGACCCGCGCGGAGCCGTAGACGAAGCCGTCGGCGCCGAGCTCCTCGACCACGTTGACCGAGACGGCCAGGCCGGCCGGGGCGTCCGAGCTGTCCTTGGACATGGACTTCGCGGCGGCGCCGCCGTGCTCGACGATGTCGAAGTGCTCGGGGCGGATGCCGACCGTGACGGTCGTGTCGCCCTTGTCCGCGGCGGCGGAGAGCGCCTCGCGGGAGACCGGGACGACGCTGTTGCCGAACTTCACGCCGCCGTCGGTGATCGGGACCTCGATCAGGTTCATGGCCGGGGAGCCGATGAAGCCGGCCACGAAGAGGTTCGCCGGCTTGTCGTACATGTTGCGCGGCGAGTCGACCTGCTGGAGCAGACCGTCCTTGAGGACCGCGACCCGGTCGCCCATGGTGAGGGCCTCGACCTGGTCGTGGGTGACGTACACGGTCGTGATGCCCAGGCGGCGCTGGAGCGAGGCGATCTGCGTACGGGTGGAGACGCGGAGCTTGGCGTCGAGGTTCGACAGCGGCTCGTCCATGAGGAAGACCTGCGGCTCACGCACGATGGCGCGGCCCATCGCCACACGCTGACGCTGACCACCGGAGAGCGCCTTCGGCTTGCGGTCCAGGTAGTCGGTGAGGTCCAGCATCTTGGCGGCCTCTTCGACCTTCGCCCGGATCTCGGTCTTGTTGACCCCGGCGATCTTGAGCGCGAAGCCCATGTTGTCCGCGACGGTCATGTGCGGGTAGAGCGCGTAGTTCTGGAACACCATGGCGATGTCCCGGTCCTTCGGCGGCAGGTGCGTGACGTCGCGGTCACCGATGCGGATCGCGCCGCCGTTGACGTCCTCGAGACCCGCGAGCATGCGCAGGGAGGTCGACTTGCCACAGCCGGAGGGGCCGACGAGGACGAGGAACTCGCCGTCCGCGATGTCGATCTCGAGCTGGTCCACGGCCGGCTTCGTGGAGCCGGGGTAGACGCGGGACGCCTTGTCGAACGTGACACTGGCCATGCTGAATCTTCTCCTTCACCGGCAGGAACGTGCCGGACGATCCGAGTAAGGGAGTGGTCTGGTCCACTTGAGTGAACCTTCCGCGACGCTACCTGGCCATTTCGAATCTGTCAGTAGTTCGAGGACCGCGAAATTTCGGGGCCTCCCGGGGCGAGGTGTTGGTTACACTGCTCCGGCACGCCTCCTTAGCTCAGCTGGCCAGAGCAACGCACTTGTAATGCGTAGGTCGTCGGTTCGAATCCGACAGGGGGCTCTGCGCGAAGCCCAGGTCGGATGAGTTCCGACCTGGGCTTCTTCCGTTCAGCGGACGCGGCGACGACGGGAGCGGGCCGCGCGGGTGCTCGTAGTCTCAGTCCCAGTCTCATTTGAGGCTTCGGCCGGGGCCTGTGGCGGCGGTACGAAGAACTCGCCCATGCGTCGCATCGCATCCTTCGACAGGTGCGATCGGCCCTTTACGTAGCGCCGGGTCTGGCTGATCTGGGTATGCCGCAGGATCTCCATGATCGTGGGCATGTCGACGCCCAGCTCGTTCAGGATCGTGCCGGCCGTGTGGCGGCTTCCGTCGTACAGGCGACGGTCGTCGATCCCGGCCTCGGCGAGCAGTTCCTTGAACTCCTCGTAGTCCTGGCGCGGGTCCAGCGGGCGGCCGTCCGGACGCGAGAACACGACCTTGTGCTCCTGCCACAGGTCGCCGGCCGCGGCCCGCAGCTCATCCTGCTGGACCTTGTGGTCGTTGAGGAACGGGATGAAGACGGGCGGGATCGGTACGGCGTTCCGGCTCTTCTTGGTCTTGGGCCGGGTGAAGACGAGACCACCCTCCTTGCGCTCCGGGCAGGTGCTCGCGTGCTTCGTGCAGTCCTTCGGGCACGGCTTCGGGCAGCCCCGTTTGTAACCCCCGTGCGAGGAGCAGTCAGGTGCGCACGGATCGAATCGGTGAAGGCGTGCTCCACATGCGTGTGGGTCGTCGCATCCGTGGCGCCATGTGAGGCGCTGGAGCTGCCACTCCGGGCGGAACAGCTCTGCGTCCAGGTCCACGTACGGCCAGCGCAAGCCGAGCGTCTCGCCCTGACGGAAGCCCATGCCGACACCGACGACCCAGCGCATGAAGGTGGGCCGCTTGGCAGCAGCTTCGAGGAACGCCTTCGCTTCCTCCTGGGTGAAGGGGTTCGCCTCGGTCTCGTCCGCGGTCGGCGGGTCCACGAGCGTGGCAACGTTCTCGGCGATCAGGCGGCGCCGGTGCGCGATCTTCAGAGCGCGCGACAAGATGCGGTGAACCTTGAGAACGTGCGACGGGGCGTGTCCTGCCCGCAGCATGTCGGCGTACATCCGCTCCAGGTGTTCCGGGGCGAGCTTGTCGAGCCGGTGCTGGCCGACGCCGGGAACGATGTCGTTCCGTGTCTTCGACCAGTAGTCGTCCAGCGAACGGGGCTTCAGTTTCAGGCTGGCGATGGTGTCCAGGTAGGTGGTCATCCACTGAGCGACGGTGGGCTTGCGACCAGCCTTCGGCGCACGCCCTTCGTCTCGGAGCTTCTCCAACTCCTTCATCTTGCGGCGTACTTCCGGCTCACTTCTTGCCATGCGATGCCGTCGGTCGGGACTCCCGTCGTCCTTGACACCTACGGTCACCCGGCCATGCCACCAGCCGTCCGAGCCGAGATAGATGGACGACTCCATGTTCGCCTTGCGGGGGCTCAAGCTTCCTCCATGCGTGAGGCGCCACCGGATGCCCGGCGGCGCCTCACGGTTGTTCGGGTCGGTCAGTGGGACTCGGGGATCAGACCGTCGACGTACTGCTCCAGCGCGCTGCGGCGGATGCGCCGACAACGGCCGAGCTTCACGTACTCCAGGAGCCCGTCGGTCATCAGCTCGTAGAGCGTGGAGCGGCCGATGCTGAGCAGGGCGGCGGCTTCCTCGGGGCGGTAGAGCAGGCGGTCGGTGGGCGCGGTCATGACGGGGTTCACGCGGGCGGTCCTCCTCGACGGAATGCTGGGGCCTCTTCGGCCCCTTTCTGTCAGGTCCGCTACTTCCGCTACCTCCGCTACCGCCCTGGTCAGGGGCATGATCGTGGTAGCGGATGGGGGTAGCGGTAGCGGGTAGCGCTCAGGTAGCGGACGGGAGGAGTTCTGCCGCTACCGTTTCCGGGGCGCTGACCTGCGGGGTAGCGGAGGTAGCGGAAGTAGCGGCCTCTGCGGGGGGTAGGGGGCAGTAGCGCTGCCAGGCGTCGTGGAGATCGGCGGCGTAGTAGCCCTTGAGCACCGTTCCGGCGGTCTTGATGTTGCGGGCCTTGACCGGGGTGTTGTCGGTGGTCATGTACTCCGCGAGCATCTTGGCCAGGCCCCGGGAGTCGAGCGGCCGACCGCTCATGTCCGCCCAAGGCGCTTCGTCCAACGCGCACAGCCGGTCCAGGATGGCGACAGTCGGCATGCGGTCGATGCCCGCCATGACGTGGTCGCGCAGGTCGGTCAGCAGGCGGATGCCGAGACTGCCCTTGTCGTCGGCCCTGGCCGCGTCGACCAGCTCCACGCACGCGGCGCGGGCCCGCTCGGGCCAGTCGCCCCCGGCCGCGTCCGCGACGGAGAGCAGGGGTTCCCACACGTCGGCGGGGCGGTCGGTGACGCCTGCGGGCATCTCGGGCCAGCGTCCGGCGACGTCTTCGCGGACGGTGTCGGCCCACTGGGCGAGCCGGTCCCGTAGCGCGTTGCCCTCCGCCTCGTGCAGCCGGGCCCGGAACGGTTCGACCTTCTCGTTCCTGGCGCGGCGGCGCATGCGGATGATGACGGAGCGGGTCGTGATCGTGTCCGGCAGATAGCCGAGCCCGGCAACCGCGACGGCTGTGTAGGAGGGGAACTCCACCACCGTCTGGTTGCCGCCGTCCCCAATGCACCGGTAGGTGACGCCGGAGCGGCGGTGTCCAGCGTTGAGGAAACCGCGGAGTTCCTCGTTGTCCCCAGCCTTGGGGCCGAAAATCGTGTCGATCTCGTCGAAGAGGATCGTGGGCCGTCCGGCCGGGTCGGAGACGGACCGGAAGAGGGCGGCGGCCCGCGCGTTCACCGCCAGCATCGGACGGGGCACCAGCGTCTCCACCACCTCCAGGGCCCGGGACTTGCCAGACCCCGGTTCCGGGGAGAGGAACGCGAGGCGCGGGGTGGAGTCGAATGCGTCGAGGAGGTGGGCGTGCGCGTCCCACAGAGCAACCGCCACGTAGGCGGCCTCCCTCGGGAACACGTTGAACCTACGGTGGAATGCCTCGACTTCAGTGAGCAGGGCGGCACCGTCGATGGGCGGGTTGGGCGGTGTCGCGGTCATGAGGCGGTCCTTTCCTCGGTGGTGCGCAGCGGGCAGAGGGTGCGGTGGCGGGCGTGGTCGTTGATCAGGGCGAGGGCGCGGTGGTGGCCTGCGGCGAAGAGGTTGCGTCCGCACTGGCATGTGCTGGTCGCGGTGGGGGTCGCGCCGCGCGGGGCGGTGATGGTGAGCCAGGCGACCGGGTAGCGCCCGTCGCCGGTCTGCGGGTCAGAACGAACCGATGAAGGGACGGCCTGACGGCCGACGTCCTTCGGCGCGCCACTGCCGGATGCGGCCGGGGCCGGTTCGGCGAGGCCGGGGTTGGTGGGGGGTGTCGGGAGGCTCTTCAGGGAGGAGCGGGGAGGGGGGTTCATGCCGTCCTCCGCTGCGAGTTGCGCGGGATGGACCAGTCCAGACCGCTTCGCACGGTCGAGCGGCACTGGCGCGGCGACAGGCCGGCCGCCTCCCCCGCCTCCTGAAGAGCCTCCTCGACCACGGACCGGGGAAGGTCGCCCCACGCGATGAACCGCCCCAGGGCTCGCGCCGCCGACAACAACGTGCAGTCGCGTTCCCCCTCCGGGGCACTGCGCACGGTCGCGGTTTCCGCCCTGAGCGCGGCGGCAGCGTACCGGGGGGCCCGGGACGATACCGCCCCCACAGCCGGGGCCCGCGACGGCCGACGGGGCACCAGGAGCGTGTACAGCCATTCCGGGAGCGGTGCGGGCGGGGTGGGGTCGGTGAGGGTGTAGGGGCCGGTGGAGGTGAAGCTTCCGGCGGCGACGACGTACCCGCCGTGGGCCCGGGTGTCGATGAGCGCGCCGAGCCTGCCCGCCGTGTTCGTCATCCGAACCCCGGGCGGGGCCGTGAAGTACAGGTGGTGTCCGCCGCTCGAGGTCCGGGTCCGGTAGGTGGCGGGGACGGACTGCCCGGCGCGCTCGCAGAGCGCCTTGAAGGTCGTCACGCCGCAAGGCGTGCCCGTGCTGCTCTTCTGCTTGGGCATGTCGAGGTCGACGACGACCAGCCCGGAGGGGCCCGTCGCGATTCCGACGTTGAACGGGCGGTCGGACCAGGCCCGGCGGATGCGGTCCGGGTCGATGGTCGCCCGGTCCTCCCACTTGCGATGCCCGCCCGCACAGTCCCCGCCCCCCGGGGCAGACGGACTCACCATGCAGGGCGGGACGCTTGTCGGCGGGACGGAGCGGGAAGACGTGCCAGCCGCGCTCTGCCGCGTCCAGGGCAGCATCCAGGAGGTTCGTGCTCATGCAGCCACCTCCTGTACCTGGCCGAGCCATGAAGCCCCGATCCAGCGGGTGTAGGCCGGGGGGATGCACTCTCGGATGCCGTCGCGGTTCATCCACGGCACGCCCATGACCTGGCGGGCGAGGGAGACGCCGGAGAAGTTGCCGATGTACTGGCCGTAGTGGCCGGGCGGGACGGGGCGGCCCATCTTGGCCTGCGGCACCGTGTGGGCGGGGTGGTGGGGCTGGGGGAGGGTGAAGCCGCCGCCGGTCTCGAAGTACCGGTGGCGGTAGGTCCGGACACCGAGCATCGGCCCGCACAGCAGCACCGGGGCCCGCAGTTTCGGGACAGCCCCGCCCACGTTCTCGATGACCCACGGCCGCCCGGTGGACTCCAGGGCGGCCCGGGTGGGGGCGATCAGGTCGGGGTGGGTGTTGCCCTGGATGCGCTGGCAGGCGGTGTCGTGCTGGCACGGCGGGGACGCGTGGATGAAGTCGAACTCCGCACCATGCTCGCGGATGTAGTCGACCGCGTCGCCCTGGACGAACCGGTACGGGTACCGGGGCTGCGGGTGCAGGTCGACGCCGGTCACGTCGAACCCGGCATCCGCGTAGCCCTTCGCCGCGCCGCCCTGGCAGCAGAACGCGTCCAGTAAGCGCAGTCGGGGGTGGTCTCGCCGGATGGGGGTGGGTTGGTTCATGCTGGTGTCTCCAGTTCTGTGAAAAGTGCTGGCAGACGACGGCGGCCCCGGTTCTTGGTCGGATGGGGGCCGCCGTCGGCGTGCTGTCGGAGGGTGAGGGATCAGGCGGTGGGCCGCCGCAGCACCACGACGGTGGCGTCGTCGCGGTACGGCTCTCCGGTCTCGTCGTCGATCTCGGCCTGGGCCGCGGCGGTCAGCGCGTCGGCGAGGGCCTGCGGATCGGTCTCGTGCTGGCGGATCAGATCCGTCCAGACCTCTTCCGGCACCTGGTCGGAGATGCCGTCCGAGACCAGCAGCACCAGGGGCACGTCTTCCGGGATCTCGACCTGGCGGCAGGTCATTTCTGTGGCCTCTCGGAGCCCGAGCCTTGCCAAGTTGTCCTGCGTCTCGGCCACTTCGGCGGGGACGATCTCGATCGTCTTGCCGCCGTTCCACCGGAGCCACTGGCCCATGGTCTGGTCGGTGGACCACTGGGTCAGGGTCGTGCCGTCCCACCCGTATGCCCGGCAGTCGCCGATCCAGTGGATACCGGTGGGGCGGCCGGGCTCCATGGAGGCGTAGACGGCGGACACGTGCGACGGCCGGTCGTACGCCTCGGCCATCCGTCCGGCGGTGGTCAGGCCGACGAGTCCGCCCATGACCATCCCCATCAGAGTGATCACGCCCGGCGCGTGCGCGACGAACTCGACAGTCTCGGCTCGGTGGCCGGCACCGTCCACGACGGCGGCGGTGACCCGGCCGCCCTTGCGGTGTACATGGAAGCCGTCCGCACACGGCGGTTCCGTTCCGGGCCGCTGGGCCGCCCCCACCGTGATCGCGGGCGGCTGCTCGGTTTCGTGGCGTGTGGTCATGGTTTTCTCCTTCACTCGCAGGTGCATTCGGGGAACTGGGCGCCGCCGTCCGCGCCGCATCCGCAGCAGTGCGGGTACGGTTAGGGCTCGGTGTCGTCGGTGGGGTCGCACAGGTCGCAGGTCACGCTTTCTCCTGGTTGGTGGTCCTGGCCCACACCCCGCGGGTGGTGGTGTGGGTGCTGCGGTGGTCCTGGTGGACGGGGCCGGTGTAGTGGTGGTGGTGCTCGGTGTGCGCGTCGGCCCTGGCACGGGCGGCGGCCCGCAGCAGCGACCCGGCGGCGAGGACCAGGGCGACGGGCCCGGCCGCGCCCACGGTGAGGGTGACCGGGTCGACCTGGCCGAGCGTGTAGAGCACGAGCGAGGTCGCGCCGCCGACGGAGAGCGAGGCGACGCTGCCGGTGAGCAGGAGGGCGCTGGCGTCCGTGGCGCCCTGGGACATCGGCGGTCGTCCCGGCTGGGCGACCGGAGGTGTCGGCCCGTACGCGGGCAGCGGGGAGTCGTCGCGGTGCGATGTCGGCGTGTACGCCTCATCGATGAGCCGACGGGCGCGGAGGTCGGCTTCGGCGGCGGTGAGCGGGCGGCCGACCGGGGCGGGGTCGGGTCGGTTCATGGGGTGGTCCTCCCGGGCGGGTCGGGGCCCCTGCACCGGCGTGGTGAGGGGCCCCGGGTCGGGGTGTCACGTGTGGGTGTCAGGGGGTGTCAGACGGGTGTCAGGCCCTGGTGTCAGGGCGCGTGACACCCGCTCCCGCCTAGGGGTTTGGGTGTCACGGGCCCTGTGACGGTGTCAGGTGTCACGCGGGTGTCAGGGCGGGGACGATCCGCCACCGGCCGGTCTGGGTGGTCGGCTGCAGACGGCCCTCCATGGCGGCGTCCCGGAGCCTCGCGGAGACCCACGGGCGGCTGTAGCCGTTGGCGTCGCACCAGTCCATGAAGTCCTTCGGGCCGACGACCATCTGCCCGGCCGCCTCGAACTCGTCGAGCGCACGGGCGAACAACTGCCTGGCCTCTTCCGGGGACGGCTTGCGGCCGGTCTCCTGGCCGAAGAACGAGACGTTGTCGCCGGGCTGGGCCGGGGGCAGTTCGGCCTCGGGGTCGATGGCGGCGTCCTCGGGGTTGAGGAGGGTGCCGGTCTGGATGGTGTCGTCCTGGTCCGGCATGGTGGTGGGCTCCGTCTCGTCGGTGTCGGTGCGGCGGCCGGTGTACGCGGTGCCGACGACCGCCCGCGCGGCCCCGGCCGTGACCGGGTCGGCCGCGGCCCCGTTGCGGACGGCCCACTGGGCGAGCACTTCCATGACGGCCGTGGCGTCCGGGGTGAACTGCTGCGTCCTGGCCGGGGAGGCGTAGCGGTCGGGGTCGACGCCGCCCGCGACGACGTAGCAGTAGCCGGGCCGCCGGTTGCCCCACGCTCCGGGGTGGGCGCCCTGGTCGATGACCGTGTCCGGCAGGCTGAATCCCTCGTCCCTCGGGTCGCAGCCAAGTGCGATGACGGAGGGGAGGGAGGCCCGGGTGCTGGTGGACATCTGGTCGTAGGAGGGGCGCTGGAGCGACACGATCAGCGAGCACCCGGCCGAGCGGGCCTCCTGTGCGATGCCGGTGAACGCGTCGTCGCCCAGGGCCCGGAGGGTGTTGGCGGCCTCCTCCATCCACGCGACCATGTACGGCATGCCGGGGCAGCCGCAGGCCGTGTTGTCCGGCCGGCAGGAGTGCGCCGGGTCGGTCTGCTGCTTGGCGGCCTCGGGCGTCCACTGCCGGTAGGAGTGCTTGCCGAGCCATCCGGTCCGGGCGGGGATGACGTGCTGGAGGGCCTCCACCATCGCCTCGGTCCCGGCCCCGCCCTCCACGGCCCAGTCGTACGCGTCCAGCAGCGGCCGGAAGTCCTGGAACGCCTTGGGGTCGGACAGCCACATGATGACGTCGCGGCGGGACAGGATCTCGGTCTGGAGGTTCAGGGCGGTGTCGCCCTTGCCGGAGCCGGTGCCCCCGGCGATCAGGAAGTGCTGCGCGTTGCGGCCCTGCTTGGGGTCGCCGGGCAGCCACACGACCAGGGGCGAGCCGTCGTCGTACCGGCCGATGACCAGCGGGTCCATGATCGAGCCGCCCACGTTCGACGGCCCCTCCCATTCCTGGGGCTCGGTCAGCATGTCCTTGGGCACGATGACCAGGTCCCCGCGCCGGGCCGAGTCCGGGTCGGGCTGGTAGCGCACCGCCGACTGCGGCAGATCCAGCGCGGACGCGATCCGCACCAGGGCACGGGCCACGTCGTCGTTCGTCTGCGTGCCCCCGTCCAGCGCCAGGCTGGCGGTGACCCGGTTCGGCTCGACCTCGGTCCGCCCGATCCTGGCCTTGGCCAGGCCCACCTTCTCCAGCAGGCCCTTGTCGGAGGACTCCGTGGCCGCGGGGCCGTCCGAGGTGCGCAGCGCCATGCGGATGTTCCAGGACAGGGCCAGGACGGCCCCGCCCATGAGGAAGGTGTCGGGCAGGATGCCGGTCAGGGGCCCGGCGAGCGCGGCCCCGGTCATCCATCCGGACCCGGCTGCGACCGTGATCGCGGAGTGCAGACGGCGCTGCGGGCTGGTCTCCCGCCCCGCCCACCACGTGGCCCCGGTCAGGGCGACCGTCGACAGGGTCAGTCCGACCCCGGCCGCGACCGAGTCCGCCCACAGCAGATGCGCGCCCGACCCGGCGATACCGACCCCGGCCACGCCCAGCCACGGGGGAAGGTGGGGCTTGGCCCGGTGCAGGAGGTAGGCGCCGATGCCGCCGCCGGCCGATGTGCTGTGCTCGTTGCGGTTCCTCATCCGCCGTGCCGTCCTTTCCAGTTCCCGTTCGACGTCCCGTCCGTCCTGGTCGACCCACCGGCGGTTCACTGTGTGGTCCAGTCCATGCGCGGCCGGTGGTGGCTGCGGGCGCGGTGGCGGTGGGCGTTCAGTTCGCCCTCGTAGTCCTGCTGGAACTGCGCGTAGCAGGCCGCGGCGAGCTTGGCGGCGTTGCGCAGTTCGTCGGCCGCGCGCTGCATCTTGCGGCTGACCTTGAACGCGCGGATCTTGGCGCCGCCCATCCGGCCGTCGGGGTCCGGGACGGTGCCGAGCACGGACTTGAGGATCTCGGCGCCCATGGCGACCTCGAAGGACAGCATCACGGCCGCCGCCCGCAGGCTGTTGCAGTAGTTGCGGATCTGCGCGGGATTGCCGAACTCCGGGGCCGGGAGCAGGCTTTCGGCGTGCTGGCGGGCGCCGGGGATGTGAGGTGCCCTGTTGTTGTTGACGGTGAGGTTGATCGGGGGCACGAAGGAGGAGCCCATCGCGCCGACGAAACCGCCGGCCGCCGAGCCCGCGGTCGCCGCGAACTTGGCGCCCTTGCTGCGGGGGGTCTGCCCGCCGCTGGTCCGGGGGCGCTGGTACGGCTGCTGGCGTCGGGTGCTGTTGGCCATGGTGATGGTCCCTTCTCAGACGGAGAGGCAGAGGGCCGCGACGACGAGCGCGGCGATGTGGGCGGTCTGGTCGACGTGCGCGGCACCGCCACGGGCGAACCAGTCCGCCGAGCCGGTGTGGGTCATCCACCAGCGGACCGGCCAGCGCCGGTCGATGAACGCGTGCGTGGCACCGATCCACAGGAGCGCGGCCAGGGCGGGCAGCAGCGGGAGCCGCCAGCCCAGGACCGCCGCGCCCAGCGCGAGCAGGAGGCCGCAGACCGCGACGTGGGTGGCGGCGTGGCAGAGGTTCGCCCGCCACCCGGCCAGGCCGGGACCGGCCTTGTGCTCGGCCTGGTGGTCGGTCTGCAGGCCGTAGTCGGCGATCAGGTGGCCGAGGTAGAGCAGGAACGCGATGTCAGCGAACACGGGACGCCTCCTCGGCGACGTGAGCGACGGTGGGGTTGTCGTGGCAGGGCACGCAGGACCCGAGCGAGCGGGGGATGCAGTACCCGCGGTCCTGCCGGCAGACCGGGCACGTGCGCCGGGCGGTCATCGCCGCGGCGAGCGCCGCCCTGCGGGCCGGGGTCATCGGACGCACCGGACGGGCCCGGTCGATGCGGTAGAGGTAGGCCACCAGCGGGCCCCGGCGGCGCCGGGGGCGTTCGAGCTGGGCGGCGACGTCCTGACCGCCGGGCCGCAGCCCCATCGCGCGGAGCTGACGGCGGGTCGCCAGGCCCTCGGGTGCGAGGCGCCATCGGTAGACGGGAAGGGTGCCCATCAGGCCACCGCCGGGGTGAGAGCGGGGGGCGGCGGGGTCTCGGAGAGGCGCTTGTAGACCTTGTGGACGTAGGAGGTGGACCGGGTGGATTTCACCGCAGCATCGGTGATCGTCTCCCCGTTCCCCCAGCACGCCCGGATCACGTTCATCGCCTCGTCGGCGGTCAGTTTCTCCGCCTCGGGGGCCGGTTCCCCGTCCCGGGTGGAAGCGGGGGGAACGGTCAGGGGAAACACCTGGTGTCCACCGCAGATGACCAGCGGCGACCGCTCCGGTTCCGGTACCGCCGGACCGGCCGGGACTGCGGCGGCAGGCAGGGTGGCCACCGGGGTGGAAGCGGGGTGGACGGGCAGGGTTTCCACCTCTTCCACCATGGCGTCCACCTGATCGCGCAGGACGGCGATCCGGTCGAGGATCGCGCGCCGGTAGAACGTGATCGCCTCTGCCAGAACGATCAGGAGGACCGGGGGGATGGAGTGGAGGACGAGACCGGCCGGGTCGACCTGGCGGGGCACCCCGAATCCGGTGCCGGCGGGCCAGAGCGAGCCCCAGCAGTTCATCAGCCACGTCGCCAGACCGGCGAACCAGCGCAGCGCCGTGGCCCAGCCGGACGGCTCGACCCCGTGCTCGGACAGACGGCCGTCCACGATCAGGACCGCACCGAGCGCGACCGCGACCATCGGGTCCAGCAGCCACGCGATCCACACGCTGATGTGGTGGTCGATCGCGAACAGGGTCACGTTCGTCGCGGTGAACGCCAAAGCGACCACCGCCACCGCAACCAGAACCCGCGTCAGACCCGACTGGAGCGACTGCAACGCCGCGATCTGCCGGGCAACAGGAGTACCGCGCTTCATGCCGCACCCCCGTCGCCCGGACCCGTCGGACGGACCTGGATGGCGGCGAAGAGGCGGGGGCCGGTCGGGGCGGAGAGCTCCCGCCACTCCCACTCGGCCCCGTCCACGGCCTCATACCCGAGACCGGCCAGCGCCTCCGCCCGCTCCTCCGGGCTCGGGAGCGGAACGAGGCGGCGGAACTCGTACTTGGCCCACTCGTCGGCGGAGACGAGGACGTACAGCTCCCAGGTTCCGTAGACCCCCGTGGCCATGCGCGCCTGCGGCAGCATCACACCGCCCCCGGCTTCCCGGAGCGGTCCGCCGGGACCTGCCCGAAGCCGACCAGCCGGGCGGTGACACCGTCCACGACCGTCTCGGCTTCCAACCACATCAGGGGGCCCACCCCGCGCTCCGCGTCCATGGACACCCGGGCGGGGTCAATCCCCAGAGCGGACCGCCACTTCTCGAACG
Source organism: Streptomyces sp. NPDC006435 (assembly GCF_040612315.1). Lineage (NCBI taxonomy): Bacteria > Bacillati > Actinomycetota > Actinomycetes > Kitasatosporales > Streptomycetaceae > Streptomyces > Streptomyces sp. NPDC006435. The sequence continues at coordinate 387,207 of NZ_JBEXPY010000002.1, read as the reverse complement.
CGGACAGGCTGTCGTAGGCGGTCAGGTCCACCCGGTCGGGGCAGTGCGCCGCGACAGCCACGCTGAGCACCGGCAGGTCGGGGAACCGCTCCACCAGCGACACCGCGACGCCGAGCCCGGCGGACAGACCGCTCATCGTCGGCGCGCTCATGCCGCCACCGCCGAACCGGCCGTGAGGCCCTTCACCAGGGGGCGGACCGAACGGTGCGGGCGCCGGCCGCCCGTGCGGCGGGACTTCAGCGGCAGCGTCCGCAGCAGCGACTGGGCGTAGGCGGCAGCCTCCGGGTCGGACTCGTGCAGCTCCGCCAGAACCTCGCAGGCGACGTCCAGCCGCGCCGCCCGCTCCTGGGCGGACTCGACGGCCGGGCCGGTGAACAGCTCCAGGTCGATGCCGAGCGACAGCTCGACGAACTCGGTGGCCGTAACGGCCACGTGACCAGCAACGATGGTCTTCATGGGTCGTTTTCTCCTCGCAGTGGGACGGCCCGAAATGCGGCCCCGGTGGTAGGACACCGGGGCCGCGGGCCGTTGTGGTTCCGCCCGACGACGTGAGCGGTCCGGCCACCAGGGGTGGCCGTAGTGCCCCGGGCCGGATCTGATCCGGCGCCCTCGCGGCGGAATGCCGGGGCTGTGGGGGTCAGTCGAGGTCGAGGCAATCGGGGATCTCGCCGTCGCGGAGTGCTGCGGCAATGTCCCGGTAGTCGGCGGCGTTGGACCTCGCGATCTGGGCGCACTTGGCAGCCACGGCCCGGGTGTGGGGGCTGTTGGTCAGGTCGGCTGCGGCGCGGTCGCCATCGAGAGCGGCCTCATCGGAGCGCTTGGCGGACGCGCTGAAGTAGTCGGCCTCGCGGTTGAGGCGGGCACGGCTGAAGCGGGACATGCGGATCTCCTTCGGGATCAGACGGCGGTGACTGAGGTGCGGGTCCGGCGCTGCAACACCGGACCCGCCTTGCTGACGTCCACAGCAATGGAGTCGGGTCCCTGAACCGGCTCCCCTCAGCCCCACCCGTACAGCCGCGATGAGGGCCGGACGGGCGGGGGAGGCAACCGGGCAGGGCTTCGCCGGTCGGCCGTTACCACGACCGACCAGTCCCGAGCCTGCGACTCGGTGCGTCATCGTCACTGCTCTGACGCCAGCAGGGCGGCGCGTACCAGGTGGCAGCCAGGGCGTTGACCTCCAGGAATGGAGGGATGATCGCCAGGGCTGTTCTCCAGAGCCAGCACGCGGAAAGGGGCCGCCGACGACATCACCCGGTCGTCCGCGGGGACAGGGACTTCCACCCCGTCGAATCATTCGCACTCTGTTCGGTTCTCAAAGACCAGACCCTCCCCGACAGGCGCGGTATCCCCTGGTCAAAGGGGTATCTCGCCCTCACGAGACCCGCCGGGAGCTCTGCGGTCGTACACCTCGAAGCAGCCCGAACAGGGCCTCTCCTTCCGCTCCGCCTTGCGACCGGTGCGGTACCTCTATTACAGGTACCGCACCGGATTTCGTCAAGCGGAGCGATGGAACTTCTTGGCTTCGCGCCGGGGCTTCCTGGCGCACAATCAGAATCGCCCCAGGTCATGGGCGTTGTTCACCCCGTTCATGGACAGCTTGGGGACACCTGGCTACCGTCAAGAGCTCCCAAGACGTCCCTCGGGGGTGGAGATGTCCAACGAGCGTTTGCGCTCAGCCCTGTTGGCGCGTGGCGCCTCGATTCAGGACCTGGCCGATGCCATCCAGGTCAATCCGAAGACAGTGGAACGCTGGATCACGCAGGGGAAGGTGCCGTATCGCCGACACCAGTACGCCGCTGCCACGTTCCTCCGGGTCGACGTGACGACCCTCTGGGACGACTCGCGCGCGGTGGAGACCGCCACGGATCTCGGCAAGGCGGAGATAGTGACCGTCTACCCACACCGCCACATGGTTCCGGCGAACCTATGGCGCGAGATGTACGCGAGGGCGGAGAAGCATCTGGACGTACTCGTGTACGCGGGCCTGTGGCTGTCTGAAGACCCCGTGTTCCACACCATCATCAAGACCAAAGTCGAGGGCAACGCTCAGGTCCGCATCTTGTTGGGAGATCCCGAGTGCGCGGCCGTACAGCAGCGCGGCATCGACGAAGGCCACCGCGTCATGGACGGGAAAATTCGAAACGCGCTGGTCAACTACCAGCCGCTGTTCGACAGTCACCCCGACATCGGGTTCCGGCTGCATGACGCGACGCTCTACAACTCGCTCTTCCGCGCTGACGACGAGATGTTGGTGAATACGCATGTGTACGGCATCGGCGCCTACATGGCCCCGGTCTTCCACCTGCGCCGACTGCCGGGCGGCGGCCTCTTCGACACGTACGCGAATAGCATCGAACAGACCTGGGGCGGTGCCCGACAGGTCACAGATCACGACCTCACTGGAGACTGACCATGGGACGCATCGACTACCTTCACGACCCCGACGCTCCGCCGGCCAACTCCGTGGTGCCGTCCGTCGTCGCGTTCGTCCAGGACGGGCATGGGCGTGTCCTGATGATCCAGCGCTCCGACAACGGCCGGTGGGCGCTGCCTGGTGGCGGCCATGACGTGGGTGAGTCCATCAGCGACACGGTGGTCCGTGAGGTCTGGGAAGAGACCGGCATCAATGCTGAGGTAATCGACGTGTCCGGGATCTACACCGACCCCGGACACGTGATGGCGTACGACGACGGAGAGGTGCGCCAGCAGTTCTCCATCTGCTTCAGGGCCCGACCGATCGGCGGGGAGGTGCGGACGAGCGACGAGACGACACAGGTCCGCTGGGTCGCCCCGGCGGACCTGGTCGAATTCGACGTCCATCCCACGATGCGGCTCCGCATCGAGCACGCGATGGATCGGTCGCGTATCGCGCCCTACATCGGCTGACGCTTGGCGGCGGCAACTCGTTCGAGGACTCGTGCTGTGCACTCCAGGATTTCCGGCTCGGCGCGGCGGATGAACGTCCCGATCAGGCTGTCCGCGCCGTACCGGCTGGCGATCTCGTTGATGCGGTCGACCGGGTTCGTGGGTGTGCCGACCGGGGTGGTGTTCATGTCGCAGAAGCACAAGGCGTCGTCCAGGTGCGGGAGGTCCCTGGGGAACTCGCCCTCCAGGTCCTCTCGAAGCCCACGTGCTTCCGCTTCCATCCAGGCGCACGAGTGGTGTGCAACCAGCCGTACGACCCGCTCGTTCGCCTGGGCGACGTCGCGCAGATACCGAGCCCCGTCCAGCGGGTGGAATCCGGTCTTTGCTACGTCCGGCGAGTATCCGATGTCGTGCAGGACGGCCGCCGCCTCCAGGAGATCCGCGTCCTCGCCGAGGATGGGCGCGATGATCTGCGCCCGTTCGGCCACTCCCCGGGAGTGTGCCCACCGCCGCGGCAGCGGCTCGGCAAGGAGGGACTCGGCAAGGGGGTAGGCCCACTCGGTCAGTGTCGTGACGGTCACGCTAGGAACGCTCCTCTCGGCCCGGGAGGGCCAATACAGTCCGCTGCTTGCCCTGCCGGCTTTCTGAGAGCAGCCCGTCGGCTCCCAGCTTGTCCAGGGCCTTTGCGACCGTTGGCCGCGAGGCCCCGAATTGGTCGGCCAGTGCCGACGTACTGGGGAACTCGTCTCCTACCTTCAGCTTGTTCGTGTGGAAGACGTCTGCGATCCGCTCGGCCAGCGGTCGGCGGTCGCGTTGCTCACCCTTCCGCACCACGCGCCATCGGCTACCTCGAACTTGCTCGGCCCACCCCTCCTCCTTGAGCACCTTGAACGCCCGGAGCGCGACCCCGCGTGAGACGTTGTGCGCCGCCATCAGCTCGGCGAGCGTCGGCAGCTCCGTCATCGCCGGGTCGGCGTCGATCTGCGCCTTCACCGCCTCGGCGACTTTCAGAAATGTTCCCCGAGGACTGGCCTGCTGTGGCACCCCGTCTCCTCTCCGCTTCTGTCGCGATCCAGCATCGCGTGGGTTCATCCTCCTTCAGGGCTCCAGAGAGCAGAATCGGGCCCTTGTGGGCCATGTGTGGGCCAGGAGCCGCGCGTGGCGCTCCACAGCTGAGAAAAGCGCAGGTCAGGGCCGGATGGTCGCTGCGCGCTGATCGGTCTTGAAAGCCGTCATGCGTCAGCAGCCTTTGTCACCAAGCGCGGTCCAGGCAGGCACGCTTCCCCGCCACTGGTCTGCTCCAGCACCAGCAGACGTAGTTCGGCCGGCGTGGGCCATGGTGCGCTGCGATGGATCATGCGGTGGCAGTTCGAGCAGATCAGTGCGAGGTCCGCCAGTTTCGTGGTGCCTTCTCCAGCCTCGTGGAGCGGCACTACGTGGTGACACTCGATGTAGCCCTCGCCTCGCTCGCCGTAGACCTTGGCGAAGTCGAATCCGCACGCCTCGCAGGACAGGGTGCCTCCCCGCTTGAGAACTGACGCGATCTTCTTCTTGCGCAGTCCCTTGTTGCGTTCACGGGTGCGGTGGCGACGGTAAAGGACACGTCCCTCGGGCGCGCTGACGTCGTCGTCCAAGTCCTCGTCTTCGAGGTCTGGCACCGGCTGGAGTTCACCAGATTGCAATCCCTCGCGAAGCAGCTCAGCCGCCCGTGCCATCTCTGCCGGGCGGTCCAGGAAGTCTTGCAGCACCTCACGGTCCAGCTGTCCGCCGTTGGTGGGCTTGCCCTGGTATTCAGGGTGGAAGCTGGCGATGTTGAGTGTCTTGAGTGCCGCCCCGTTGCGGTTGCGGTACTCGGTCGCACGCTGCTCCGGCGGGTACGCGGCGAGGAGTTGCAGGAGGTTGGACAGCTCTCCGATCCGCGGGTCCGAGGAGGAAAGCCCTCGCCAGTTGTTCTGGGCCACGACATCGCACGCGAGGATCAGCTCGTCACGGGTCCACTTGGGGCTCCGCGAGGCTCCGACCTGGAAACCTTCGCGCTTGAGCCAGTCGACTGCATGACCCACGCCGCCGCTGAGCTCTTTCCACGTCAGCGCCCTCCCGTGGGAATGTTTGTGGGCTACCCCCGCGACCGCCTTCGAGTCGTACTCTTTGCCGTCGTGCAGGATGAGGAACTTTCGGGCTGGCTTAAAGCCGTACAGGCTAAGGAACGACTCCGCTCCCAGGTCGTCGTACTCCTGCAAGGTCTTCAGGATGTCGTCGCGCGAGATGGCCCCTTTTTCCATGAGCTGAGCCTACGGGGCGGGTATGACACCGCACTTGGCCTTGCACCGACTGCGCCGGGCGGGCACGACGGTGGGGAGGTCCACGCCGCCAAGGAGGCAGTTGGCGCCAGTCTCAGTTGCAGTCTCATTCGTGGGTCGATCCGCAGATGTCCGGGACGGTACGGGGCTGTCTGCCTTGCCTGCTGAACTGCGGGAACGTGCGTCCCGCGGACGCCCCCGGACGCTCGCAGACCAAGATCCGACAACTTGTAATGCGTAGGTCGTCGGTTCGAATCCGACAGGGGGCTCAACGGGAACCCCGGCCCAGATGTGATCTGAGCTGGGGTTCTTCCGTTCAGCGGACGCGACGGCGACGGCGGGAGCGGGCCGCGCGCCGCGCGAAATCCCGCGCGGCGGCACGGTTCATGGTCACCGCGTCCACGGCGCCCCATCCCGGCGAACTGCCGGTACGAGCGTCTGCGCGTCGCTAGGGTCGAAATCCCGACACAGACCGGCCCGGCGAGGCGAGTGCCCGCGGGTCGTACCGAGGAGAACACCTTGTCCGCACCCGCCCGTACCTGGCCACAGCTCCTCGCCGCGCTCCTGCGCGGCGAGAACCTGACCTCGGACGACACCCGATGGGCCATGGGCGAGGTCATGAACGACGACCACGAACCCGTGGCATTCGCCGGGTTCCTCGTCGCGCTGCGGGCCAAGGGCGAGACCGCTGCCGAGATCTCCGGCCTGCTCGACGCCCTGATGGACCGGGTCGTCCCCCTGCCCGTCGACAGCACGGACGTCGTCGTCGACATCGTCGGTACCGGCGGCGACGGCGCGCACACCGTGAACATCTCCACCATGGCCGCCATCGTCACGGCCGCCGCCGGAGCCCCCGTCGTCAAGAACGGCGGGCGGTCCGTCTCCAGCAGGAGCGGCTCCGCCGACGTGCTGGAGGCGCTCGGCGTCCCCCTGTATCTGGAACCCGCCCAGGTCGCCCGGTGCCTCACCGACCTCGGAATCGCCTTCACCTTCGCCCCGGCCTTCCACAAGGGCCTCAAGCACGCCTCCCCGGTCCGGCGCACCCTGGGCGTGCCCACCGCGATCAACTACCTCGCCCCGCTGACCAACCCGGCCCGCCCCCGTGCCGCACTGGTCGGCTGCTCGAACCCCCAGTTGGCCCCCGTGCTCGCCTCCGTGCTCGCCGAACGCGGCGCGAGCGCCCTGGTGGTCCGCGGGCACGACGGACTCGACGAGATCACCACCGCCGCCCCCACGGACGTATGGACCACCACCGCGACGGGCGGTGTGGACCACGCGTCGTTCGACACCCTCCGCTTCGGACTGGCCCGCCCCGCCCCGGAAGCGCTGCGCGGCGGCGACGCCGCCCACAACGCGGCAGCCGTGCACACCATGCTCTCCGGGGCCCCCGGCGCGGCCCGCGACGCGGTCCTCGCCAACGCCGCCGGCGCCCTGGTCGCCCACAGCCGCATCGACGGCGACACCGTGTTCGAGGACGCCTTCGCCGACGGCCTGGACCGAGCCCGCGCCGCAGTGGACACCGGCACCGCCGCCGCCCTGCTGGAGCAATGGGTCGAACTCACGACCGCGATGGCGGCGGAACCCCGCTGACGCCCTCACCGCCTCGCCCCGTCGTGCGGCAGCGGAACCCGGCGCGACCGAGCACCGACCGCAGTCCACCGCCGTGCCGTCCGGCCGCGCATGCTCCGGTCGGGCGGAACGTTGACGGCCGCACGGCCGGGCACCGCACATCACGAACACTCGCGGTCTTGTGACGCGCAGGTCGTCGGTTCGAATCCGACAGGGGCTCAGCGCGAACCCCGGCCCGGACGTTGTCCGAGCCGGGGTTCTTTGCGTTCTGCGGACGCGGCGGGCGCGGCGGACGTGGCGGACGCGTGGCGCGTGGGGGTGCCGGGGGACGGGTGAGCGGACCCCCCTTTCCATCTGCTTGCTCGACCAGGTATCTTGCATCGCATGGAACCAGGTGATTCGACCAAGCAGGCCCGCGCAGCCGCCCAGCTGCGCAAGGGGGTCCTGGAGTACTGCGTACTCGCCCTGATGCGGGACCGTCCCCGCTATGGCGTGGAGCTCCTCCAGTCGCTGGAGGAATCCGGGGCCCTGGCCACCAGTCAGGGCACGGTCTACCCGCTGCTCTCCCGGCTCCGCCGCGACGACCTGGTCACCACCAGCTGGCAGGAGTCCGCCTCCGGGCCGCCCCGTCGTTACTACGCGCTCACCGACAGCGGCCGGGCCGCGCTCGACGAGTTCACTCGCGTCTGGCCCGATTTCCGCAACGCCGTCGATGCCTTCCTGACCACTTCGCAACCTCTCACCGGAGACCTCGCATGAAGACTTCTGCCGACCCCGTACGCGACTACCTCTCCGCCGTCGAGCGCGAGGCGTCCGCACTTCCCGCCGACCGTCGTCAGGAGCTCCTCGCCGACCTCGCCGAGCACATCGAGGTGACGCGCGCCGAGCGGCCCGAGGCCGAGCTCGGCGAGATCCTGACGGAGCTGGGGGACCCCCGCGCGATCGCGGCGACGGCGCTGGCCGAGGCGGGGGCCGCTGCGACCGGGGCGCCGGCCCCGGGCAATGCCGCACCCGCCCCCCGGCGGGGCAAGGTGCACCCGCTGGTCCCGCTCCTGATGATCGTCCTCTCGCTGCCCTTCGTGATGGTCCTCTCCGAGCAGCCCGGCCCGCTGTTCGGCGGACTGTTCCGCATCGTCGGCGCGGTGCTCCTGTGCACCTCGGTGCACTGGACCGCTGTCCAGAAGACCACCGGCGTACTGCTCACCGCCGTCCTGCCGAGCGTCGTCATCGCGACCTGGAACCTGTCCAACGGCGTGACGGAAGGCCCTCCGGCCTTCCTGCCCAACCTGGTGATGCTCGCCCTGATGAGCGCCGCGGCGGCGTGGCTCTGGAAGGTCCGGCGCGTCTGAGGCGCCGAAGTCCGGTGTGGTCCGGATCACAGTTGAGGTTGACCTCGGGTCAGGGTGGAGGCTCGTCGCATCGGCAGGCCGCGACGGTCCGTCGATCCGGAGCACGACGGACCCGAGGGAGCACACACCATGTCCATCAACCTTTCCGACCAGGACGAGAACGCGTTCGACGCCGCTGCCGCTGCCGCTGCCGGGCAGGAGCGCCCGGAACTCCGGAAGCTCCTGGAGGAGATCGTCGAATCCGGCATCACCGGCATCACGCTGCGGGTGCGCGACGAGCGGGGCGAGTGGGTCGGCAGAGCCGGATCGAGCCGGCTGGGCGGGACCGAGAAGCCGCCGGTGGACGGGCATGTCCGGATCGGCAGCAGCACCAAGACCTTCGTCGCGACCCTGGTGCTGCAACTGGTGGCCGAGGGCAGGATCGGACTGGACGACCCGGTGGCCGACCACCTGCCCGGGTTCGGGCTGGACCTGCGGATCACGGTGCGGATGCTGTTGCAGCACACCAGCGGGATCTTCAACTTCACCGGGGAGTACTACGAGGACGGGACGGTGGCGCCGGGCATCCCGGCCACCACCGCGGGCAAGGAATGGGCGGACAACCGCTTCAGGACCTACCCGCCGGAGGAACTGGCGCGCCTCGCGCTGTCCAAGCCGGCGCGGTTCGAGCCGGGTACGGACTGGAGCTACTCCAACACCAACTACGTGCTGGCCCGGCTGCTGATCGAGCAGGTCACCGGCCGCTCGATCACCGAGGAGGCGCAGCGGCTGATCCTGGAGCCGCTCGGCCTGTCGGGCACCGTGGTGCCCACCACGCAGACGGAGATCGCCGAGCCGCACGCCCACGCCTACTACCGGTACGAGGACGCGGGCGAGGAGAAGACGGTCGACGTCACCGAGCTGAACCCCTCCTGGATCTCCAGCGGCGGCGACATGATCTCGACCTCCCGGGACCTGGGCACGTTCGTCTCCGCGCTGGTGGGCGGCAGGCTCCTGCCGGCCGGGCTGCTGGCCGAGATGTGCACGCCGCGCCCGACGCCCATCCCCGGCATGGGCTACGGCCTGGGGGTGTTCGTGCAGGACACGGGCGACGGTGGCATCGTCATCAACCACAACGGCGGCGCCGCGGGCCATGCGGCGCTGATGTACAGCACGCCCGACGGCGGCACGACCATGACCGCCACGCTGAACTACGTGGACGACGCCGCGCTGTCCCTGGCCGTGCCGTTCCAGCAGGCGACGCAGCGGCTCGTCGACGAGGTGTTCTGCGGCAAGGAGACCGGCCCGGCCCGGTCCGAGGGCTGAACCCCGGTGCCTCGTGGGCCCCGGGATACGAACCGGGGCACGAACCGAGACGCGAACCGGGGCACGAACCGAGACGCGAACCGGGGCACGCCCCCGGGCACGTCCGAAGGGGCGTTCCCTTCCGGCCGGGCATCGGGTAGTAAGCGGACCGGAGTCGCGTCGGACCCGGCGCGGCCCGTTCCCCTGCTCGGCCCCGGTGTGCGCATCGGCGGCCGGGCCCGAGCGCGAGGCAGGCTTCGGCGGATGAACAACGGTGTCACGATCGGGCAGGCGGCGGCGTTCGCCGGCGTCACGGTGAAGACGGTGCGGCACTACCACAAGCTCGGTCTGGTGCAGGAGCCCGAACGCGACGGCTCCGGCTACCGGCGGTACGGGTCGGCCGACCTGCTGCGGCTGGTGCAGGTCCGCACCCTGGCCGCCGCCGGGGTCCCGCTGGCCGAGACCGGGCCCCTGGTCGACGCCGACGCCGCGCACTTCGCCGCCGCACTCGTCGACGTGGAGCGGCAGCTCACCGAGAAGATAGAGGAGTTGACCGCCCGGCGCGACACGCTGCACCGGCTCGCCGACGGCAACCGTGCGCTGCTGCCCGACCGTGCCGTGGCGTTGCTGGAGCGGATGTCCGGCCTCGGCTTCACCGAGGACGAGGTGGCGGCCGCCCGGGAGGGGCTGGTGCTCGCCAGGGCCCTGGTCCCGGAGGGCTTCGACGAACACCTCGGCCATGTCGAACACGCCTTGCGGGACGCCCGGTTCGTCGCCCTGAGCAAACGCGCCGCCGAATCCGCTACCTGGGAGCCCGACGACCCCCGTATCGACGAGCTCGCCACCGCCCTGGCCGACCACTACCTGGCCAGCCCCGAGCAGCTCAAGATCGTGACCGGTCTGCAGGCCCGTACCGAGGCCGCGACCCGGTACGAGATGGTCGCCCGCCACGGCGGGGACGAGGCACCGGCCACGGTCCGGCTGGTCGCGCTCGTCGAGGCCGGGCTCCGTGCCGCCGGTGTCCGTGTACCCGGGACGAACCCCCGCTGACCGCGCCGTGTCTCGGCTCCGTGGCTGTCGACGGCGGCTTGCGGTCAAGGGGTGGGCGGTCAGGGGGAGTCGTGGTCCCCGTCGGGGGCGGGGAGCGTGCGGCGGGGGTCGGCCAGGGCGTGGCCGAGAGGGGTCAGGGCGTGCAGCACCATGCAGCCCCTGCGGGTGCTGGTGACGAGTCCCGCCCGGCGCAGAACCGAGGCGTGCTTGCTCGCGGTGCCGATGGACACGCCGGTGCGGACGGCCAGTTCGCCGGTCGAGCAGGGCGGGGTCAGCGCCTGGAGGACCAGGGCGCGGGTCCGCCCCAGCAGGTCGGTCAGGCCGTCGGGTTCCGTGTCCGGCAGGGGGCGGCCGGTGACGGGGTAGACGAGTACGGGGGGAAGGCCCGGATCGATGAGTGTCACCGGGCACTTCGTGCAGAAGAACGAGGGGATCAGTGTGATGCCCCGGCCGCGCAGGTGCAGGTCGCGGTCGCGCGGGTAGTCGGTGACCAGGGTCGGGGAACGCCAGCGGATCGACGGCGGCAGGGTGTGCAGGAGCTGCTCGACGCCGCCTGCCAGGATGTCCCGGCTGTGCTGTGCGCGTTCGAGGTGGAACGCCTCGCCGATCAGGGGGAGTTGGGGCGCGAGCAGTTCGCGGTGGTACGTGGTGAGGGCGTCCTGGAGTTCCTGCCGGGCGTGGCGGTCGCCGTCGGCGAGCAGGCGGGCCCACGGGGGCGGGGTGCGGTGCCCGAAGTGGACGGCGAGTTCGGCGCGGAGCCGGGCGGCCGGGGTGGCGCGGACGAGGTCGAGCGAGGCATCGAAACCGTCCGCGCCCGGCGGGGTGAGGAAATCGGGGAAGGCCCCCCGGTACGGGACGAGAGCGGTCACGTACCGGACGAGGGATCTGAGGTCCCGTTCGGTGAACCGGGCCCGGACGTGGCGCAGCCACGGCCCGTACTCCGACGGCGGTCTCGGGGACTGGAGGATGTGGAGGCTGTTGACCAATTCCCACATGTCGTCCGGCCGGGTGGCCACCGTGGTCCGTGCCAGGTCGTCCGCGGTGAAGTGGATGCGCAGTTCCATCGGTCCCCCCGATCGGTGCTCCGAACTGTTTTCCCCGTGCTGCAAACTGTTCGCCCCCCGGCGGCCTTCGCTTCCATTATGTGGGGAGCTCGACAATGAGCGGCCGAAACAGGGGATCCGCGGTTCTTGAACGGGGGCCGCGGCATCGGAAAAAGGGGGAATCGCATATGCGCAAGGTCCGGAACGCGATCACCAGGACCGTCGCGGCCGCCGCCGTGTTCGCCGCCGGTTCGGTGCTGACGCTCGGCGGGAGCGCCGCCGCGGCGGGGGCGGCGGCCACGATCCACGGCTGCCCGTCCGGGGCCGTCTGCCTCTACCCGAACGGCAGCTGGGCCAACGACAAGCCCACCTACATCTTCTACTCCTACGGCGCCCACAAGATCTACAACCAGTACGGCATCAAGCGGATCTACAACCACCAGACCGGCGGCGCCACCGCCCGCAACTGCTACGACGCGGCCGGCAACAACTGCGGCGGGTACCAGAAGGCCAACACGTACGCCGACTACGACTACACCCCGTACAACTCCATCCGGCTCGTCAAGTAAGGGCCGCGCGGACTGTTCGGACTGTTCGGGGCGTCCGGGCCTTGCGGGGAATCGAAAGCCGATTCCCCGCAAGGCTTTTCGAGTTCTTCTGTTCCGGGGCGCGGAAATCCGGCATGGGCGCGGCGCTTTTCTTCGGAGTGTGCGCCCGCGTGTGCGCCGGGGTGGGAAACCGGCGGAAACTCGGTGGGGCCCGGTGGGAGCCCGGTGTGAGTTCGGTGGGAGCCCGGCGGGAAAAGAATTCAGAAATGCGGCGGAACGGTCGGCCGAATGGTCAGCGGGACGGCCGGCGGAACGATCCGAAGCGTTCCGCGACGACCGGGAGCCGGTCGGCGGCGAGGGCGTGCGCGGCGGCCCGGGGGGTGCGGTTCTCGGCCTCGGCGCGGGTCAGCACCAGATCGACCAGGGTGCGCATCGACCGGCGGGTGTGGGCGAACGCCTCGTCGGCGTCGGCGCCGATGTCCCCGAAGAGCGTCCACCACCACCAGGCGTTGGTACCGGAGTTGACGACGACGTCCGGCAGGACGGTGATGCCGCGGGCGGCGAGCAGCGCCTCCGCCTCCGGGAGCACCGGCATGTTGGCGGCCTCGACGATCCAACGGGCGGTGATCCGGGCCTGGTTGGTGGCGTCGATGGCGTACGAGACGGCGGCCGGTACCAGCACCTCGGCCCCGGTCGTCAGCCAGGCGTCGGCCGGCAGCTCGCGGTCCTCGGGGCGGAGCGCCGTACGGTCCACCGAGCCGTGGCCGTCGCGGGCGGCGAGCAGCGCCTCGACGTCCAGCCCGGCGGGGTTGGCGACGGTGCCCTTGACGTCGGCGACGGCGACGACGCGCAGCCCGGCCCGGTCCAGGAAGCGGGCGGTGGCTCCGCCCATCGTGCCGAAGCCCTGCACCGCGACGCGGGTGCCCCGGTGGGCGACACCGGCCCGGTCCAGCGCGGTGAGCACCGATTCGGCGACGCCGCAGCCGCCCACCAGCTCGTCCAGGCCGATGCCGTCCACGTCGATGGCGAAGGCGTCGGCGAGGCGCCGCCGGGCGGCCTCCTCGTCGTCGAGCAGCGGGTACACGGCCTGGATGGAGGAGTCCAGCCCGGCCTCGGCGGCGGCCCGGTCCACGAGGTCCTGGGTCAGCCCGAGGTCCTCGCCGGTGGTCCAGAACTGCTCGACGTAGGGGCGCACGGCGCGCAGGTAGCGGACGAGGACGCCGTAGGCGGCGGGGTCGCGCGGGTCGCAGTCGATGCCGCCCTTGGCGCCGCCCAGCGGGATGTAGCGGTTTCGCGGGTCGTAGTGCAGCACCTCCTTCATCGTCATGCCCCGGGCCAGGCCGGTGACCTCCTCCAGCGTGCAGCCGGCGCGCATCCGCAGGCCGCCGCTGGAGACGCCGCGCACCAGCCGGTCGATGACCAGGTGCCCCCGGTGGCCGGTCTCCTCGTCGGTCCAGGTGAGGGAGACCAGCGGGGCGGCGGGGGAGGACGGCGGGGCGGCCGGGGGCGTGGTCGTGGTCGGGGACGTGGTCATCGCGGGAGCTCCTGGGGGACGGTGATGAGGGTGGGGCCCGGGGTGTCCAGGGCCCGGCGCAGGGCCGCGGCGAGCGCCTCGGGCGAGTCGGCGCGTGTGCCGTGGCCGCCGTAGGCGCGGGCCAGGGCGGGCAGGTCGACCCGCGGCAGGTCGACCGCGGTGGGGCGGTCGCCGCGGGACACCATCTCGTCGCGGATCTCGCCGTAGCCGCCGTTGTCGAAGACCACGACGGGCAGCGGGTACCCCGACTCCACGGCGGTGGCCAGTTCCTGCACGGAGAACTGGAGGCCCCCGTCGCCGCTCAGCGCGACGACCGGGCGGGTGGGGTCGGCGGCCTTGGCACCGATGGCGGCGGGCAGCGCGTAGCCGAGCGTGCCGAAGCCCGTCGGGTGCAGATAGCGGCCCTCGGGGGTGATCGGCAGGTGCGGGAGCGCACCGTAGTAGCAGCACTGGGCACTGTCGGAGGTGAGCACCGCGTTCGCGGGGAGCACCGATCCGATCGCCGCCAGGTACGGCAGCAGATGCGCGTCCCGGCCGCGGGACTCGGCGTTCCGCGCGCCCCGCAGCGCGGCGACGGCCCGGTGTGCGGCGACGGTCCGGGACGCTTCGACGGACTGGTGCGCTCCGGGGTGCGCGGGGTCGGCCCCGGGCAGGGCGGCGAGGAGGGCGCGCAGGGTGTGGCGGGCGTCGCCGACCAGGGGGATGTCGGCGGGCGGTCCCGCGTACATCTGCGCCGGATCGATGTCGGCCCGGACGAGGGTGCCGCCGAGTTCGGGCAGCGGCTCCCACAGGTCGGACTCGGCGAGTTCGGTGCCGACGGCGAGCACCACGTCGCACTCCGCCAGCCAGTGCCGCACGGCCGGGCTGTGCAGGGAGACGCCGAGCGACAGCGGATGGGTCTCCGCGACGATCCCCTTGCCGTTGGCCGAGGTCACCACGGGCGCGTCCAGTTCCACGGCCAGCCGCAGGCACTCGGCGGCGGCCCCGCGCGCCCCGCCGCCGAGCACGATCCCGGGCCGGACGGCCGACCGCAGCGCCCCGGCCGCCGCCGCGAGCGCGTCCGGGTCCGCCGCCGCGGGGGAGAGGGGTGGGGCGGTCCGTACCGGTCCGGCCGGTTCCACGGCGGTGAGCAGGTCCAGCGGTATCTCGATGTGCACGGGCCGGGGGCGCCGGGTGCGGAAGAGGGTGAAGGCGCGGGCGACGGCCGCCCCGATCTCCTCGACCGAGGACACCCGGTGGCTGACGGCCGCGACGTCCCGCAGCACCTCGGCCCGGCCGTGCGTCTCGTGCAGCAGGCCGGTCGACTGCCGGGGGTGGCGCAGCGGCATGCCGGGCGAGACGACGAGCAGCGGGACGCTGTCGGAGTACGCCTGGCCGACGGCGGCCGCGATGTTCAGCAGGGCCGGGCCGGTGGTGGTGATCGCCACGCCGGGCCGGCCGCTGACCCGGGCCCAGGCGTCGGCGGCGTAGCCCGCGCCCTGTTCGTGGCGGGGGTTGACGTGGTCGATGCGGTGGGCGGCCAGGTGTCGGTAGATCTCCAGGTTGTGGGTGCCGGGGATGCCGAACGCCCGGGTCACGCCGTGCGCGGCGAGCGCCCGCACCAGGGCCTCCCCGCCGGTGAGGTCGTCGCGCGGGGGCCGGGCGGGGGTGGCCGGGGGCGGTCCGGACGGGGTTTCTCCAGGCACTGCACGGACTCCTTACTGAATGAGTAGTCAGTATTCGGAGTGCGGTCGGCCCCTGTCAATGCGCGCGGGTACTGAACCTTTGTTCAGTTGTCGGGGCGGGGTCGCGCCACCGGTCCGGCAGGGCGGGGCGCCGGTGAGCCACCGGGAGAACCGCCGGGAGAGGGCAGGAGGAGAGGGCGGGAGGAGAGGGAGGAGAGGACGGACGGCGCGGTGCGGGTGCGGTCGGGCCGTTCGGCCCATCCGTCGTACCGGCCGTCATTCCGATGCGTACGCCGGACGGTGGGCGGGCGGCGATCACGGTGTGTGTCACGTCCGGCGGCCGGGTCGGATCCCTACCTTGCCCGGCATGAGGCTGAGACATTTCGGTGCGCCGACCAGGAGTCGGGTACGAGGGCGTGGGCAGGGTCGGCTGGGGCGGTTGGCCGCGGGCGGGCTGGGAGTGCTGGCGCTGGTGGCCACCGGTCTGGGGCTGCCGGCCCAGACGGCCGCCGCGCAGCCCGCGGGCGTACCGCTGGTGGACGAGACGTTCACCGGGGCCGACGCCATCGCGGAGTTCGAGGCGTTCGGGCCGGCCTGCCTGACCGGTGCGCCCCAGGCCCCGGCGCCCGGCCCCGGCACCCACCCGCTCACCGGCTGTCCGGCCGGTGCGACCGGGCCCGTCCCGCCGAACAACGCCGCGCCGCACGGCTACCTCCGGCTGACCGACGCGTCCAACGACCAGTCCGCCGCGGTGCTCTACAACCACGCGCTCCCGGCGAACCAGGGGCTGGTCACGACCTTCGACCAGTGGCAGTACGGGGGGACGACCAACCCTCCGGCCGACGGCATCTCGTTCTTCCTCATCGACGGCGCCGCGTCGCTGACCGCGCCCGGGGCCTTCGGCGGCAGCCTCGGCTACGCCCAGAAACTCCCGGACGACGACCCGAACGAGACCTTCCTGCCCGGCGTCGACCACGGTTACGTGGGCGTCGGCCTGGACGTCCTCGGCAACTACTTCGGCGACTGGGAACACCGCGGCAACGGCTGCGCCACCCGCTCCCCGGCCGGTACGTCCTTCCACGTCCCGGCGCCCGGCGCGAACATGGTGACGCTGCGCGGACCGGGCGACGGCACCGAGGGCTACTGCTTCCTCTCCGCGACGACCAGCAACTTCTCGACGACCGGCCCCTGGCCCTCCACACTGCCGGGGCAGTTGCAGGGGCCGACCACCTCGATCCCGGCGGACGCCACGCCGCAGGAGGCCGAGGCGCTGCTGGAGCCCTCGCGTCGCACGGTGACCGTCGAGGTCTCCCCGGCACCGAACCCGGTGATCACGGTCTCGATCGACTTCCACGACGGCAACGGGACGCAGCAGGTGCTGTCCACCCCGGCGCCCCAACCGGTGCCCTCGACCTACAAGTTCGGCTTCGCCGCCTCGACCGGGCTGTTCACCGACGTCCACCTCATCCGCAACCTCAGCGTCCACCCGGCCGCCGAACTGCCCCGGTTGAACCTGGTCAAGCAGATCCCCGCGGACCCGCCGCTGCCGACCCCGGTGACGCCGGGCACCGAGGTGCCCTACGAGTACGTGGTGACCAACAGCGGCAACGTCCCGCTGACGGGCGTGAACGTGACCGACAACCGGGTGACGACGGGCGTGGACTGCCCGAAGGACACGCTCGCCGTGGGCGAGACGATGACCTGCACCGGCAGTTACACCGTCACTCAGGAGGACGGCGAGGCCGGTTCGATCACCAACGTCGCCACCGCGCACGGGCGGTCCGGGGACGACCCGATCGACTCACCGCCCGACGACGTCACCCTGGAGACCCGGGCCGGGCCCGGGGTCCGGCTGGAGAAGTCGGCCGACGACACCCGCGTGTACGAGGTCGGCGAGGAGGTGACGTACACCTACACCGTCACCA
The DNA here is from genome assembly GCF_040612315.1 of Streptomyces sp. NPDC006435. Lineage (NCBI taxonomy): Bacteria > Bacillati > Actinomycetota > Actinomycetes > Kitasatosporales > Streptomycetaceae > Streptomyces > Streptomyces sp. NPDC006435. Next base: position 370,076 of record NZ_JBEXPY010000002.1, on the reverse strand, counting down.
ACACCGGCCCCGAGGAACTGACGGACCTCTCGATCGTCGACAACCGGGTGACGACGGGAGTGGGATGCCGGTCGTACACGCTCGCCCCGGCCGGGCAGGCCGGTGACAGCACCACCTGCACCGGCACCTACACGATCACGGCCGCCGACGCCGAGCGGGGATCGGTCACCAACGTCGCCACCGCGCACGGGCGGTCCGGAGGCGAGGACGTGAAGTCGAAGCCCGACGACGCGACCGTGCTGGTCGCCTCCGAACTGGGGCTGCGGCTGGAGAAGTCGGCCGACGACAGCCGCGTGTACCGGCCCGGCGACAAGGTCGCGTACACCTACACCGTCACCAACACCGGCAACGCGACACTGACCGGCATCGGGGTCACCGACGACCTCGTGCCGGGCGTGAGGTGCGAGGCCATGGCGCTGGCCCCGGGGGCCTCCACCACCTGCACCGGCACCTACACCGTCACCGAGGCGGACGCCGAGCGGGGAACGGTCATCAACGTGGCCGCCGCGCACGGGCGGTCCGGCTCCACCGAGGTGGTGTCGGAACCCGACGAGGTCACCCTGCGGACCGAGACCGAGCCGGGGCTGCACCTGGCGAAGTCGGTGGACGACTCGCGCAGTTACCGGGTCGGCGACGAGGTGACGTACACGTACACCGTCACCAACACCGGTTCCCAGGAGCTGACGGGGATCTCCGTCACCGACGACCTCGTGCCGCGTGTGGACTGCCGGGCGACGACGCTGGCCCCGGGAGCCTCCACCACCTGCACCGGCACCTACACGATCACGGCCGCCGACGCCGAACGCGGCGAGGTGACCAACCTCGCGGTGGCCACGGCCGAGAACGGGAAGGTCCGGTCGAACGAGGACCGGGCCCGCGTCACCGTCGGGAAGAAGCCGTGCGAGGGCAAGCACTGCAAGCCCGAGCCGTGCCCCGACAAACCAGACAAACCCGGTAAGCCCGGTAAGCCGAGCAAGCCCGGCAAGCCCGGCAAGCACGACAAGGGCGGTGAGGGCGGCGAGCACTGCAAGCCCGAGCCCAAGCCCGATCCCAGGCCCGAGCCGAAGCCGTGCCACGGCAAGGACCTCTGCCACGTGAAGTGACCCGCCCCGCACCGGGCCGTCCGAACGGACCGCGGGCCCCCGCCACCACCCGGTGGCGGGGGCCCGTCCGTCGTTGCGGTCAGTGCCGTCCGGCCAGCCGGTCCGCGACCTTCGCGACCGGGTCCGTGCCGGCCCGCGGCGAGGTGAGTTCGCGGCGGTCGGCGGCGCGGTAGGCGGCGTACATGCCGTGGACGCCGATCCAGCGGAAGGGCTCCGGCTCCCAGCGGCGGACCTTGTGGCCGACCCAGGGCAGTTCGGTCAGTTCGGTGGGGCCGCTCTGGCCGGAGTCCTGCTGGATCAGGTCGCGCAGGGTGCGGGCGGCGAGATTGGTGGTGGCGACGCCGGAGCCGACGTACCCGCCCGCCCAGCCGAGGCCGGTGGAGCGGTCGAGGGTGACGGTGGCGCACCAGTCGCGGGGGACGCCGAGCACGCCCGACCAGGCGTGGTCGATGCGGGCGCCCGCGGTGGTGGGGAAGAACCGGACGAGGATCTCGCGCAGGGCCTCGACGGTCGCGGGCCGGGTGCGGCCGTCGTTGTCGGTGGCCGAGCCGAAGCGGTACGGGACGCCCCGGCCGCCGAGCGCGATCCGGTCGTCCGCGGTGCGCTGGGCGTACATGTAGGCGTGCGCCATGTCGCCGAGGGTCTCGCGGCCGTCCCAGCCGATGGTGTCCCAGACGGACTGCGGCAGCGGCTCGGTGACGATCATCGAGGAGTTCATGGGGAGCCAGGTGCGCCGCTGGCCCTTGAGGTTCGCGGTGAAGCCCTCGGTGCAGCGCAGGACGTACGGGGCGCGGACGGTGCCGTACGGGGTGTGCGCGTGCTTCGGTTTGATCTCGGTGACGGGCGTCGACTCGTGGATGGTCACGCCGAGCGCCTCGACGGTCGCGGCGAGGCCCTTGACGAGCTTGACCGGGTGCAGCCGGGCGCCGTGCGGGGTCCAGGTGGAGCCGACGGCCCCGGTGACGTTGACGCGTTCGCAGGTCTCGCGGGCGCCGCGCAGCACGCGGTCCGTCTCGCCGAAGGCGATCTCCACGGAGTGGAAGTCCTTGAGCCGGGCCAACTGGGCGGGCGTGTAGGCGACTTCGAGGACGCCGCCGCGGTGGATGTCGGCGTCGATGTTCTCCTCGGCGGCCACCCGCACGACCTCGTCGACGGTCTCGTTCATCGCCTGCTGGAGGCGGACGGCGGCGTCGTGGCCGTGGAGCTTCGCATAGCGGTCGCGGCCCGCGATGCCGTTGTAGAGCCAGCCGCCGTTGCGTCCGGAGGCGCCGTATCCGCAGAACCTGGCCTCCAGGACGGTGATGTTGAGGAAGGGGACGGCCTTCTTGAGGTAGTAGGCGGTCCACAGCCCGGTGTACCCGCCGCCGACGATGCAGACGTCGGCGGTGGTGTCGCCGGGCAGGGGCTCCCGGGCGGGGGGAGTGCCCTGGTCCGCGTACCAGAACGATATGCCGCCGTTGACGGTGCTGACGGTGCTCATGTTGCCCCTGGTTTGTCCGGTGTGACGCCGTCCGGTGTGACGCCGCGGCGTGAAGGGTGTGTGCTCTCCGGGCGGGACGTTACTGCGCCGAGGGGGCTTCCGTCCCGGTCCGGGGCGGTACCAGTGGTCGGCAGGCGAGGCCGACGAGCACGGCGGTGAAGTGGCCGACGTCGGTGAAGCCGTGGCCGGTGACGAGGGGGATGCCGTAGACGACGAGGACGGAGAAGAGGTACACGCGGCGCCAGAGCGGCGGAACGAGGTACGTGATGACGCCGACGACGCCCGCGAGCGCGTAGCTGACCCCGATGTCGAGGGTGCCGGTGGCGGACTGCGGCACGTGCCCGTGCCGGATCGCCCAGGCCAGGACGCCCTCGCTGACGAGGGTGGCGAGGACGTGGGACAGGACGACGACGGCGAGCCAGCGCGGGGTGCCGAGCCGGCGTTCGGCGGGGGCGTGGAAGACGGTGTACAGGGCGGCACAGGGCAGCCAGCGTCCGCCGTCGATCCAGAAGGCGCTGGCGATCAGGACGCGCACGGGGTCCTGGGAGAGCCCGTCGAGGTTGGTCGAGCGCTCGCGCAGGAAGTCCTCCTCGAAGTCCGGCGACATCCGGTGGACGATGACGGTGGTGACGAAGAGCGCGGCCAGCCAGAGGTAGGTGCCGGGTGCGCTGCGGATCCACGAGCCGATGACGCGGAGCCACGGGCCGACGGTACGGAGCCATGATCCGGCGGTGGTGCGGCGCCGGGCGGGCGGGGCGGGGCTGCGCGGAGTCATGACCGATTGACGCACGGCTCCGTGATCGTCCGCGTGAGCGACATCCCGGCCGCTCCGACCGCCACCCGGTCCGGTCCGGGGAGCGCCATCCGGCCCGGTTCGGGGAGTGGGTATCCGGGATCGCCACCCGGTCCGGGGAGCGGGCGCCCGGTCCGGCCCTCGGGACGGGGCGGACCGGAACGGACGTTCCCGTTTACCCTGCCCCCATGATTCGTACCGCCACCCCCGCCGACGTCCCCGTCATCCACGCCATGGTCCGTGAGCTGGCCGAATACGAGAAGGCCCTGGACGAGGCGAGGGCCACCGAGGAACAGCTGCACGAGGCGCTGTTCGGCGAGCGGCCCGCCGCGTACGCGCACATCGCCGAGGCCGACGACGGCGAGGCGGTCGGTTTCGCGCTGTGGTTCCTGAACTTCTCCACCTGGCGCGGGGTGCACGGCATCTACCTGGAGGACCTGTACGTACGCCCGGAGCGGCGCGGCGGCGGGCACGGGAAGGCGCTGCTGACGGAGCTGGCCCGGATCTGCGTGGAGCGCGGCTACCAGCGCCTGGAGTGGTCGGTCCTGGACTGGAACGCCCCGTCCATCGCGTTCTACGAGTCGCTGGGCGCCCGGCCGCAGGACGAGTGGACGGTGTACCGGCTGACGGACGGGGCGCTGGCCGGACTCGGCGGGCGGTGAGCCGGGGCGGCCCGCCCCCTCCGAGGGGCCGCCCCGGGGTCCGGGTCACCCAGCCGTTGCGGTGCGGTCGGTGCGACGGGTGCGGCCGGTGCGGGGGCGGTGGATCTCCGTCGCCCCGGTGGCGAGCAGGGCCGCCTCCATGCCGCTGTTGAACGACACCTCGCTGAGCAGGCCGGGCGCCGCGACCTGGTCGCCCGCGAGGTAGACGCCGTCGCCGCGGTCGATGGCGGGCCGGTCGCGCCAGGTGGTGCCGGGCCGGTCGACCGCGCCGGTGCGGCCGGACGAGGTGGCCTCGCTCCGCCACTGGACGCGCTCCCGCCAGCCGGGGAAGCCGAGGTCGAGGACCTCCTCGGCGCGGGCGATGCCCACGGACCGGGGCTCGTCCGGGGCGAGGGGGAACTGCCCCTGGAGGAGCTGCTGCCCGGCGGGTGCGAGGGTGCGGTCCTGGGCGCTGAAGCGCTCGATCCAGCCGGGGGCGTCCAGGTCGGACACGGCGAACGCGTCGCCGCGCCGGGTGCGCAGGGCCAGGTCGACCAGGGCGGTCCTGCCGCTGTCCCAGACCAGCGAGGGGTCACCGAGCAGGACGCGGGCCGAGTCGAGGGAGGTGGCGACGACCACCGGACCCTGCCGGCTCAGGTCGGCGAGGCCGGCGGCGTCGACCCGGGACGCCGTCTCGACCCGGACGCCGAGGTTCCAGGCGCGGGCCGCCATCCGGTCGATCACCTGGGCCCAGCCGCCCACGGGGTAGCGGGCCTCGGGCGGCAGCGCGGCGGCGCGGTGCAGCCGCTCCTGGACGAACGCGGCGGAGAGCGCGCCGGGGTCGTGGTGGTAGAGCGCCACGGCGGCGTAGTGCGAGGCCGCGCGGGCGGCCTCCTCGCCGACCTGCCCGGTGGCCCAGGTGCGGAAGTCGACGTCGACGGGGGCGTGCTTCGCGCCCCGGCGGGCGAGCCGGAGGAGGGCGAGCGGCGGGACGCGGCGCAGGGTGCCCCCGAGGCGGAAACGGAGCCTGGTGCCTTCGAGGGGCGGCACGGTGACGACGGAGCCGAGGAGCCCCCGCCGGTCGAGCCAGGCCCAGTGCGGCCCGCGGGAGTACAGGGCGTGCGGCCCCTCGTTGGTGAGGTACGTGCCCTCGGCGGTCCTGGCCCGTCCGCCGGGGGTGTGGTGGGCCTCGTGGAGGGTCACCCGGACGCCGGACTCGGCGGCGGTGATCGCCGCGGTGAATCCGGCGAGGCCGCCGCCGATGATGTGGATGCGCTGCATCTCCCGGTCTCCTTCTCCTTCGCTGGAGCGTGCTGCCGACCACTGGACGGTTCGCGGGGCGCGGTTCGTGACATCGGGGAGGGGCGTTGTCAGTGGCGTGGGTCACGATGGGGGGATGGCACGCAGCAGCAGGAAGACGGACACCATCGCGACGGCGCGGCGGCCGGAGGTGCGGCTGCCGCCGCTCGTCCCGTACGACGGCGCGGGACTGGAGCCGGACGGCGACTACGACGGGGTGCGGTTCGACGGGACGGACCTCGCGGACGGCTCGGGCCCCGGGGCCCGGTTCATGGACTGCGCGCTGGACGGCTGCGTGCTGGACCGCACGGAGCTGGGCAGGGCCCGGTTCATCGACTCGGTGCTGACGGGCGTACGGGGCGTGGGCACCGACCTCGCGGGGGCGTCGCTGCGTGACGTGGAGGTGGTGGACGCGCGGCTGGGCGGGGTGCAGTTGCACGGCGCGGTGCTGGAGCGGGTGCTCGTGCGCGGTGGGAAGATCGACTACCTGAATCTGCGGAAGGCGCGGCTCAAGGACGTGGTGTTCGAGGGCTGCGTGCTCTCCGAGCCGGACTTCGGGGACGCGCAGCTGACGCGGGTGGAGTTCCGCGACTGCGTGCTGAGGCGGGTCGACTTCAGCTCCGTGCGGATGGACGCGGTGGACCTGCGGGCGGTCGCGGAGCTGGACATCGCACGCGGGGTGGAGCGGCTGTCGGGCGCGGTGATCAGCCCGGTACAACTGATGGAGCTGGCACCCGCGTTCGCGGCACAGATCGGGGTGCGGGTGGAGGCGTAGCGACCACGGACGGGGCGGGGCCCGCACGGGTACGGGGCACGAGTGCGGGCCCCGCGGGGTCAGACGCGGGGGAAGCGGGCCTGGAGGTCCCAGATCACGGGGTTGTCGGCGAGCCCCTCGTGCATGTCGGAGAGGTCGGCGATCAGATCGTGCAGGAAGTCGCGGGCCTCGCGGCGCAGCAGCGAGTGGCTGAAGGTGAGCGGGGGTTCGTCGCCGGGCATCCAGTCGGCCTCGATGTCCACCCAGCCGAAACGGCGCTCGAAGAGCATCCGGTCGGACGACTCGGTGAAGTCCAGCTCGGCGAACTGCTGCCGGTGCGAGCGGTTGCCGCGCGGATCCCGGTCGATCTGCTCGACGATGTCGCACAGCGCCCACGCGAAGTCGAGCACCGGCACCCATCCCCAGGCCGTGGAGACCTCGCGGTCCTCCTTGGTGTCCGCGAGGTAGACGTCCCCGGAGAACAGGTCGTGCCGCAGCGCGTGGACGTCCGCGCGGCGGTAGTCGGTCTGCGGCGGGTCGGGGAAGCGCCGGGAGAGGGAGTAGCCGATGTCGAGCACGCCTCGATGGTGTCATGCCCCCGGCTCCGCGGGAGCCGGTCGGCCGGGCGGGCCGGTCGCCCGACCGGCCGCCCCTCCCGGAAGCCGTCTCCGGGCCCGGGGTCACGGCAGCAGGCGCTGTTCCTTCGCCACGGCGACGGCGCCCGCGCGGGTGTCGACGCCGAGCTTGTCGTAGATCCGGCCCAGGTGGGTCTTGACCGTGGCCTCGCTGATGAACAGGGCGCGGGCGATGTCGCGGTTGCCCAGGCCGTGGGAGAGCTGGGCCAGGATGTCGAGCTCCCGGTCGGTGAGGGTGGGCAGGGGCTTGCGCATCCGGGCCATGACCCGGCTGGCCACCGGCGGGGAGAGCGTCGTGCGGCCCTGGGCGGCCGAGCGGATCGCGGCGAAGAGCTCCTCCGGGCGCTCGGCCTTCAGCAGGTAGCCGGTGGCGCCCGCCTCGATGGCGCGGGTGATGTCGGCGTCCGTGTCGTACGTGGTGAGGACCAGCACGTGGACGCCGGTGGCGGCGATGCGGCGGGTCGCCTCGACGCCGTCGATGCCCTCGCCGAGCTGAAGGTCCATCAGGACGACGTCCGGGGTGAGCTTGGCGGCCAGGGCGACGGCCTCCTCGCCGCTGCCTGCCTCGCCGACGACCTCGATGTCCGGTTCGCTGCCGAGGAGGGCGAGCAGACCGGCGCGTACGACGACGTGGTCGTCGCAGAGCAGGATGCGTACGGGCGGCGTCGCGGTCATGCGAGGTCCTCCGGGGCGGTCGGTGGGGCGGTGGCGGGGGTGAGCGGCACGGCGGCGGACAGCACCGTACCCTCGCCCGGCGCCGACTCGATCGTCAGCGTGCCGCCGAGCTGGTGCAGCCGGGCCCGGATCGCGGGCAGCCCGTGACCGCGCACGCCCCTGGCGGGGCCGGGGTGCTCGGGCGGCACGAAGCCCTGCCCGTCGTCGGTGATGTCCAGGACGACCCGGTCGTCGAGGTGGGTCAGGGTCAGCGCCGCCTCCGTCGCGTGCGCGTGCTCCTTCACGTTGGCCAGCGCGCCCTGGGCGATGCGCAGGAGCGCGGACTGCACCCGGTCGGGCAGCGGGGCGTGGCCCTCGCCCTCCACGTGGCAGTGGACGGTGAGCCGCCCCTGCGACTGCGCCGTCTCACGGGTGGCCAGGGCGTGCAGGGCCGCCTCCAGGCCGCCGCCCTCCGCGAGGTCGGCCGGGGCCAGGTCGTGGACGAAGCGGCGGGCCTCGGCGAGGTTGCTCTCCGCGATGGTGGTGGCCGTACGGACGTGGCGGCGGGCGGTCGCCGGGTCGGTGTCCCAGGTGCGGTCGGCGGCCTGGAGCAGCATCTGCTGGCTGGACAGGCCCTGCGCGAGGGTGTCGTGGATCTCCATGGAGAGCCGCTGGCGTTCCGCGAGGGTTCCCTCGCGGCGTTCGGTGGCGGCCAGTTCGCGGCGGGTGCGCAGCAGGTCGGTGATCAGTTCGCGCTGCTGCTCGGACAGTTCGCGCTGGCGCGCGGCCTGCCGCTGCATGTGGACGAAGACCGCCGTCGCGATGGCCGCCACGGCGGGCGGGGCGAGCACCAGGTTCGGGTCGAAGCCCTTGGCCAGCCGCAGTTGCGCGGCGACGACGAACAGGGTGAGCAGGCAGACGAGGGCGAGCGCGGCGCGCGGCGGGAGGATGCGCAGCCCGGTGTAGAAGAGCGGCACCGCGCACCACGCGAAGCTCGGCGCGAGGACCACCAGCACCATCCACACGGCGACCAGCACCCCCAGCCACACCAGGGAGCGCGGCGTCGGACGCGAGCCGAGCACGGGTCCGAGCACGTACAGCGCGGCCAGGGCGACGGAGAGCGCGATGATCCACGGGGTGCGGGCCTCGCCGGGGTGCCGCAGCAGGAAGCGGGTGAGCGAGGCGCCGAGCAGCAGGAAGAACGCGGCGTGCATCAGGAGCGTGAGCCACCGGGCGTCCGGATCGGGCGTCCGGTCGGCGGGGGCGCGCCGGTCGCGGCCCGCGGACAGCAGCCGGTCGGTCAGGGGGGAGCGGCCGTCGTGGTCCGCGGGCAGGGGCCGGTCGGTGGCCGCGCCCCGTGCGGCCGGGGCGTCGGGCATCCGGCCCGTGCCGGGTGCCGATCGGGGTCGGTGCTCCACCTCGTACCTCTCGCTCCCCAGTCGTGATACCTCCACGATCACCCCGGACGGGTGGCTTCGCATCAACCGATCGGCTGATGGGACCGTCGGCCGTCCCGCGCCCGGCATCGAGCCGGTCCATCGACGGTACGGGGCCGTGGGCGGCCGGAGCATGGATGTCAGAGCCGAACGGGCTCGTCCGCCGCTGTCGCAGCCGTAGCCGTAGGAGTCACCGTGAAGAAGCTGTCCGTCCGCACCCGTGTCCTGACCGGTGCCGCCCTCGTCGCCGCCCTCGGTGCCGGTACGTTCGGCGCCGTGTCCGCCAGCGCCTCCACCCCGGCCGCCGCGCCCGCCGCCGTCGCGGCCGACGCCACGGACGGCAACCTCATGCAGAGCACCCACCTGACGATCGAGGCGGCGACGAAGGCCGCGCAGGCGACGCTGGACGCGGCGGAGAAGGAGAACCAGCGGGTCTCGGTCGCCGTCGTCGACCGCAACGGCAACACCGTCGTCACCCTGCGCGGCGACGGCGCCGGCCCGCAGTCCTACGAGTCGGCCGTGAAGAAGGCGTACACCGCCGTCTCCTGGAACGCCCCGACCTCCGAGCTGGTCAAGCGCCTGCAGAACGCCCCGACGCTGAAGGACATCCCCGGCACCCTCTTCCTCGCCGGCGGCGCCCCCGTCACCGCGAAGGGCGCCCCGATCGCGGGCATCGGCGTCGCCGGCGCCCCGTCCGGCGACCTGGACGAGAAGTTCGCCCGGGCCGGCGCCGCGGCCCTCGCCAAGTAACGACCGGTACGGCAGACGAGCCACCCGGCCGCCCGGCCGTCCCGCCCCGTCGCAGCAGCGGCGGGGCGGAGCCGAACGGGCGGCCGGGCGGACCGATTCACAGGAGCCACGACATGAACGCCCTCGACCGACAACTGCTCGACGCCGCGCGCACCGGCGACACCGACGGAGTGCGGACCGCGATCGAGGGCGGCGCCCGCGTCGACTGCCGCGACGAGGAACTGCGCACCCCGCTGCTCCTCGCCGTCCACGGGGACCACGTCGAGGCCGCCCGGCTGCTCGTGACGGCGGGCGCGGACCCCGACGCGCAGGACCTGCGCGAGGAGAGCCCCTGGCTGGCGACCGGGGTCACCGGCAGCGTCCCGATGCTGCGCACCCTCCTGCCGGCCGGCCCCGACCTGAAGCTGCGCAACCGGTTCGGCGGCATCGCGCTCATCCCGGCGAGCGAGCGCGGCCACGCGCCCTACGTGCGGGAACTGCTCCGGGTCACGGACATCGACGTCGACCATGTGAACCGGCTCGGCTGGACGGCCCTGCTGGAGGCCGTGATCCTCGGCGACGGCGGCCGGGCGCACCAGGAGATCGTCGAGCTCCTGCTGGCGGCCGGTGCGGACGTCGGCCTTCCGGACGGTGACGGGGTGACCGCGCTGGAGCACGCGGAACGCCGCGGCTTCACGGAGATCGCCGCCCGGCTGCGGGACGCCCGGTGAACGCGCGCCGCGCGGTGGAAACGCGCCGTACGGGGCGGACGGGACACCCGGTGCACGTGGAACGCCCGGTGAACGCGCGCCGTGCGAAGGACACGGGACGCCCGGTGAACGCGCGCCGCATGGCGCACGCGCGCCGCGCGGTGGTGGCGCTCGCCGCGGCCGCCGTGCTCGCGGGCTGCGCGACCGATACCCGGGCCGGGGCGGCGGACGGCCCGGCCGCCGGGACCGGTCCGTCGGCCTCCGCGCCCGCCGGGTCCCGGGCGCCGGACTCCCCGCGGCCGGCACCGTCCACGTCCGCGGCGACCCCGCGCGGCACGCTCCTGGTCGCCGACTTCGGCGGCGACACCGTGACGTTCGTCGACCCGCGGCCGGGCCGCGACCGGCACCGGCTCGGCTCCGTCCGGGTCGGCACCGCGCCCTACGGCCTCGTCGTCGGCGACGACGGGCTGGCCTGGGTGGCGACCGCCGAGGGCGTCGCCGTCGTGGACACCACGACCCGTACCCGCCTCACCCGCATCCCGTACCGGACGGAGACCGGCCCCGCCACCACCGGCGAGTACCGGGGCGGCGGCATGGGCATCGCCCTCGCCCCCGACGGCCGGCACGTCTACGTCGGCGTCAACGTGCCCGGCCGCAACGGCGTGCTGGAGATCGTCGACACCGCGACCTGGAAGATCACCGCCACGGTGCCGGTGGGCCGCCGCCCCTTCGACGTGGACGTCTCGCCGGACGGCAGCGAGGTGTACGCCACCGGCCACGACTCCTTCGACGTCACGGCGGTGGACACGGACACGCGCGAGACGCGGCGTTTCGAGGTCGCCCCGTACGGCACCGAGGGCGGCCTCGGCTCCTGGCTGAAGCCGCACTACGCCGTCGTCCGCCCCGCCGACGGCAGACTGCTGCTGCCCTTCGAGGGGGAACGGCTCGTCGTCCTCGACCCGCGCACCGGGAAGTCCACCGTCGAGCGGATGACGGCCGACACCCACCAGCACGGGGCGACGCTCGCCCCCGACGGCACCCTCCTCGTCGTCGGCACCGGCCCGATCCTCTCCGAGGACCGGGGCCCGTCCCTGACCGTCCGCGCCCCCGACGGCTCCGAACGCGTCGTGCCGCTGGACGGCCCGCACGAGGACGTGGCGGTGTCCGGGGACGGCCGCACGGCGTACGTCACCCAGGGCTTCACCCGCGAGGGGTACGGCAACGGCATCACCGTCGTCGACCTCACGGGCGGACGACGGCCGTACGAGGTCCCGGCGACGGCCCGCCCGCTCGGGATCGCGGTCCTCTGACCCCTCCGGACCCGTCGGCCCTGCCGGGTCCGGAGGGCGGCATTCGCCGGAAACGTCCTAGGATCGCCGGTGTGGACCAGCGAACGCCCGTGCACCGTACGGCCCGAGCCGCCGCCGCAGCCCTGCTGGTACTGGCGGCGTCCGCCGCCTGCACCGGCGACACCGGCGGTGTCCGGGGCACGCCCGGCGCGTCCGGCCTGCGCGATCCGTACTTCCCGAAGCTCGGCAACGGCGGCTACGACGTCACGCACTACGACCTCGTGCTCGACGTCGACCCGGCCGCCCACCGGCTGCGCGGCACCGCCACGATCACCGCCCGCGCGACCCAGGACCTCAGCGCCTTCGACCTCGACCTCGCCGGACTCACCGTGGACTCCGCGACCGTCGAGGGCCGCCCGGCCGCCGTCAACCGGACGGGCCACGAGCTGACGCTGCGCCCCGCCGCCGAGGTCGAGGACCGGCTGCGCGAGGGCGGCACCTTCCGCACGGTCGTCCGCTACTCCGGTTCGCCGCGCACCCTCACCGACCCCGACGGCTCGCAGGAGGGCTGGCTGCGGACCGCCGACGGATCGGTCGCGCTCGGCGAACCGACCGGCTCGATGACCTGGTTCCCCGGCAACAACCACCCGAGCGACAAGGCGACGTACGACATCGCCGTCACGGTCCCCGGGGGACTGACGGCCGTCTCCAACGGCGAACCGGTCTCCCGCCGCACCTCGGGCGCCACCACCACGTACCGCTGGCGCACCCCCGAACCGATGGCGAGCTACCTCGCCACGGTCGCCGTCGGCCGCTACACCACCCGGACGTCGAGGACCGCGGACGGCATCGAGGTGTTCACCGCCGCCGACACGACCGTCGCGAAGGAGAGCGAGCGGATCCTCGCCCGGATCCCCGAGGTCGTGAAGTGGGAGGCGGAACGGTTCGGCCCCTACCCCTTCACCGCCACGGGCGCGATCGTCGACCGCCCCGGGGACGCCGGTTACGCGCTGGAGACCCAGGACCGGCCGTTCTTCCCCGGCCCGCCGGACGCCGGGCTGCTGGTCCACGAGATGGCCCACCAGTGGTTCGGGGACTCCGTCACGCCGGAGAGCTGGCGGGACATGTGGCTCAACGAGGGCTTCGCGACCTACGCGGAGTGGCTGTGGGCGGCCGACAAGGAGGGCGTCCCGGTCCAGGACTCGTTCGACGAGGCCTTCGAGGACGACGCCAACTGGGCCTTCCCGCCCGCCGATCCGCCGAGCGCGAAGGACATCTCGCAGGCCCCGGTGTACGGGCGCGGGGCGATGGTCGTCCATGAGCTCCGGCGCACGATGGCCGACGACGAACGCTTCTTCGCGCTCCTGCGGGGCTGGACGAGGGCCCACCGGCACGGCAACGCCTCGACCGCCGACTTCACCGCGTACGCGGAACGGACGACGGGCCGGGACCTGACGGAGCTGTGGGACACCTGGCTGTACGGCAGGAGCCGGCCCGCCCCGAAGGACTGACCGGCTCCCGCGTGTTCTGGTGCTTCTCCGCTTTCCCTGCCCCGCGGTCGGGTTACTTCACGTTGACGCCGCTCCAGGCGGCCTGGACGGCGGAGAGCTCCTCGCTGTCCGCCCCGTACAGGTCGGTCGCCGCCTTCTCGGTCGCCTCACGGGCGCCCGCGTAGTCGGTGGAGGACGTCATGTACTCGGCGAGGGCCTTGTACCAGATCTGGACGGCCTTGTCCCGGCCGATGCCGGTGACGGTCGAGCCGTCGGAGGTCGGGGAGTCGTAGTCGACCCCGTTGATGGTCTTCGCGCCGCTGCCCTCGGACAGCAGGTAGAAGAAGTGGTTGGCGACACCGGAGGAGTAGTGCACGTCGAGGTCGCCGACGTTGCTGTCCCAGTAGTCGGCCGAGCCGCCGTCCTTGCTCGGCTCGTCCATGTAGCGCAGCGGGGTGCCGTCGCCGTTGATGTCGATCTTCTCGCCGATGAGGTAGTCGCCGACGTCCGTGCTGTTGTCGGCGGCGAACTCCACCGAGGTGCCGAGGATGTCGCTGGTCGCCTCGTTCAGGCCGCCGGACTCGCCGAAGTAGTCGAGGTTGGCGGTGGACGAGGTCAGGCCGTGGCTCATCTCGTGGCCCGCGACGTCGATGGCGGTCAGCGCGCTCTTGTTGTCGGCGCCGTCGCCGTACGTCATGCAGAAGCAGCTGTCGTCCCAGAACGCGTTGACGTACGCGTCGCCGTAGTGGACCCGCGAGTACGCGGCCTTGCCGTCACCGGCGATGCCCTCGCGGCCGAACGCCGACTTGTAGAAGTCCCAGGTCTGCGCGGCGCCGTAGGCGGCGTCCACGGCGGCGGTCTGGCGGTCGCCGCCGGTGCCGTCGCCCCAGGTGTCGTCGTCGTCCGTGACGAGGTCGCCGGTGCCGCTCTCGCCCTGGTTCAGGTCGTACGTCTTGTGGCCGCCGCGCTCGCCGTCGGTCAGCTCGAAGCCGGAGCCGCTCCCGGTGGTCGTCAGGTCGACGTCGCCGCTGTACTGGCTGTGGCCGACACCGGTCTCGATCGCCTCGAACCTCCGGAGCTCCTTGCCGGTGTTCGCGTCGGTGATGATGTGCATCCTGCTCGGCGTGCCGTCCTTCTGCACGCCCTTCTTCACCGTTTCGAGGGCGAGGACGGGCTTGCCGCCGCTCGCCCAGATCACCTTGCGCGCGGCGGCCGCGGTCTTGATCTTCGCCGTCGTGGACGGCACGGCTATCCGCGCCTCGGTGGCCTTGGTGACGCCCTTGAGCTTCCCGCCGGCGGCGGTGTGGGTGATGAGGTCGCCGCCGAGCACCGGCAGGCCGGCGTAGGTGCGCTCGTAGCGGGTGTGGACGGTGCCGTCGGCGTCCTTGATCACGTCACGGACGATCAGCTTCTCCTTGCCGCCGAGACCGAGGGACTCGGCGGCCGAAGAGGATTCGGACTGGGCGGACTTGATGGCGGCGGTGCGCTGCGATGCCTTGTTCGCGCCGAAGGGGACGACGCTGCGAGTGGCGGAGGGGCCGTCAGTTCCGTTGTCCGGCGAGGCGTTGGCCGCACCGGTCTGGACGCCGACGACGACCATCGCGGCCACGGCGGCCAGGGCAGCGGCGCGACGGGTGTTCATGTGGGGGGTCATGCGTTCTCCGTTGCTCGTTCCGTGGGGGGTTACGAGCGGAGAGCGTGCCACCGAAAGACCGAGATTGACGGTGTGCTAACAAATGCCTCACATTTTTTTGACCACCTCTTGTCCGAATGGAATACGCCTGTGTTCGTTATCCGGCAGGGGAGTTGGACACGGCGGACATCGTGGGGCGTTACGGGCGTGCCGGGTTCGGCGGAACTGCCGACGACCTGGGACGAGGGAGTCGAAGGCTCCGCTCGTGGGGCCGGTGCGAAGGTCGTGGGGCCCGTGCGAAGAAAAGCGGCGGAAAGGAGGGGGCCGCAGAAAGCGGGTGGGGAAGCGGCGGGAGGAAAAGGGGTCCGGGAAAGGAAGTGCCCGGGAAAGTCGGCGGCCCGGTTCGCGGGCACGAAAAACCCCCGGCCGTGACAGCCGGGGGTTTTTCCGTTCCGTGCCCGGGGATCCGATCACCCCTATGGGGCGATCATCCGTGTCGGACGGTCATCCTGTGTCGGACGGTCATCCGCGTCGGACGCCGGGCGTCGGGAATCCCGTGCGGGGAATCCCGTGCCGGAGGTCGGCTCAGATGTTGACGCCGAAGTCCTGGGCGATGCCGCGCAGGCCCGAGGCGTAGCCCTGGCCGACGGCGCGGAACTTCCACTCCGCACCGTTGCGGTACAGCTCGCCGAAGACCATGGCGGTCTCGGTGGCGGCGTCCTCGCTCAGGTCGTAACGGGCGATCTCGGCGCCGCCGGCCTGGTTGATGATGCGGATGAACGCGTTGCGCACCTGGCCGAAGTTCTGGCTGCGGGTCTCGGCGTCGTAGATGGAGACCGGGAAGACGATCTTGTCGACGTCGGCCGGCAGGCCCGCCAGGTTGACGTTGATCTGCTCGTCGTCGCCCTCGCCCTGGCCCGTGACGTTGTCACCGGTGTGGACGATGGTCTGGTCCGGCGTCGACTTGTTGTTGAAGAAGACGAAGTGGCCGTCGGAGACGACCTTGCCCGCCGGGTTGACCGCGATCGCCGAGGCGTCGAGGTCGAAGTCGGTGCCGGTGGTGGTGCGGACGTCCCAGCCGAGGCCGACCGTGACGGCGGTCAGGCCCGGGGCCTCCTTGGTGAGGGAGACGTTGCCGCCCTTGGACAGGCTTACAGCCATGGGAAGTCCCTTTCATCGTCGAGTGCGGGCTTCATGTCATCACGAAGCTACCGTCACAGGTCATAACGCGGGCGGGGGACCGTGAGGTTCCTGCTCCCTTTGCTTTCTTTACCGAAGTCCCCCGGTCGGACCCCGGCGGCCCGGCGGTGACGTCCGGCGGCCCGACGCCGGCCGGCGACCGGTGCGGCGTGCGTGAAGGAGGCGTGGCCGAGGGCTGCATGAGCCGAGGGCTGCATGAGCCGAAGGCCGCATGAGCCGGGGGCGGCGTGAGGGAAGCGCGGCAAAAGAAGGTGACGGACACCCCGCGGGCCGGGGAACATGGGTGTCATGTCCGGGCCCTATGTCATCCGCGGTTCGGTCTCCCTGCCGGAGGCCGAGCTCATGTGGCGTTTCTCGCGGTCCTCCGGGCCCGGCGGGCAGCACGTCAACACCAGTGACTCCCAGGTGGAGCTCCGCTTCGACCTCGCGGCGACCGAGGCGCTCCCCGAGGTGTGGAAGGAGCGGGCCCTCCAGCGCCTGGAGAGCCGGCTCGTGGGCGGGGTGATCGCCGTACGGGCCTCCGAGCACCGCTCCCAGTGGCGCAACCGCGAGACGGCCCTCGTCCGGCTCGCCTCGCTGCTGGCCGAGGCGACGGCGCCGCCCCCCAGGCCGCGCCGCAAGACCAGGATCCCGCGGGGGATCAACGAACGGCGGCTGCGGGAGAAGAAGCAGCGCGGCGAGACGAAGCGCGGCCGCTCCGGCCGCGACTGGTGACGACGCCCCCACGTCCCCACACATCACACACGCCCCATCGGTGCCCTGCGGCACCCCGGGCCTGCAACACCCCGCGCCCGTGAGCTCGCGGCGCCCGGCGGTCCCGCTCAGCCCAGCTGCCGGTAGTTTCCCCGGAAGTACATCAGCGGCTGTCCGCCCTCGCGCGGCAGGCCCGTGCTCAGCACCCGGCCGATGACCAGCGTGTGGTCGCCCGCCGTCACCCGCTGCTCGGTGCGGCACTCCAGCGTGGCCAGCGCGCCGCCGATCAGCGGTGCGCCGGTGAACTCCCCCCGCGTGCCGGGGAGGTCCTGGAACAGCAGCCGGTCGCTGATCCGGCCCTTCATCGAGAACCGGCCGGCCACCTGCCGCTGGTCCTCGGCGAGCACGGAGACCGCCCACAGCGGCTGCTCCGACAGCAGGTCGTCCATCCGGGAGTCGTTGCGCAGGCTGACCATCACCAGCGGCGGGTCCAGCGACACCGACATGAAGGCGGTCGCCGTCATGCCGACGTCCTCGCCGCGTCCGTGCTCGTCCAGCGGCGGTTCCTGGGCGGTGACCAGCACCACTCCGGCCGCCAGCCGGGAGAGCGCGGCCCGGAACTCATCGTTGCTCACCCCCTCAGCATGGGGGACGGACGAGGGGCGCGGGGCGGGGGGCTTTGTCTGCAACACATCCGGAACGCTAGCCTCGCGCCGCGCCGTGCCACATCGGGCCAGGGGACCAGCCGGGTCCTAGGACCCCGGCCCCGCCGGACGGCCGGTCCGGGCCGGCGGCGCCCGGACGCGGGGCGGGCACGGCGACGGGTGCGGGCGCTGCAACGCCCGGATTTGCGTTCAAGAAAAGGACGGAACGGCCCCGGGGGCACTCGCGCCCCTTTACGATCTGTTGTGACTTGAGTCACAGAGTGCAATATTAGTTGACCCTGTGTACCGACGGCACAGCTCACTGTGATTCAGTTGTGGTGACACTGCAGTAAGTACGTCGATATGAAACCTGGAGTGCTGTCGAGGTCTCGGGGAGTGCGAGCAATGGAGGCCGAGTCGGAGCCGTATGTCCGTCTTGCGACGATGCGGCAGCTGCACCAGGCCGTCGCCGATCTCAACACGGCGCGGAGCCTGGCCGACACGCTGCAGACCGTGGCCGACGGAATCGTCGGCGGCCTCGGTTACGAGCTGGCCTGCGTGAACATGGTCCGCCCCGACGGTGACCTCGTCGTCGCCGCCTTCGCCGGCAACAGTGCCGCGGAGGCCCTGATCACCGGCCGGGTCGGTTCCCGTGCCTCCTGGGAGCGCAGGCTGGCGATGGGCCAGGCGTGGGACGAGCTGCGGTTCATACCGCACACCGACGGCTGGGTCCTCCTCGACGACGACGTGCCGCAGTGGCACACCGACGGGCCCGACCCCCGCTTCGAGGACGAGTGGCATCCCCAGGACCGCCTCTACGCCCCGATGTACGCGTCCGGCGGCAGGTTCGATCTCCTCGGCGTCATCTCCGTGGACCGCCCCCGCAACGGCCGCCGCCCCGGCGCCTGGGGCCGCGAGGCCCTCCAGATGTACGCGTCGCAGTCGGCCATTGCGATCAGCAACGCCAAGCTGAGAGCAAACATGCAGCGGGCGCTGGTCCGGCTGGAGCGGGAGCAGCAGGCGCTGCGGGCCAGCGAGGAGTCCTTCCGGCAGGCGTTCGAGTACGCCCCCAGCGGCATGGCCATCGCCGAGCTGGGCGGCGACCAGCACGGCCGGCTGCTGCGCACCAACGACGCCCTGTGCCGGCTGCTCGGCCGCCCCGCCTCCGTCCTGCGCCGCTACTCCTTCGCCGACCTCGTCCACCCCGAGGACATCGGCACCCTGCTGCGCACCTCCGCCGAGGGCGGCCGGACCGAGTTGCGGCTCGGCCGGCGCGACGGCTCCTACATCTGGGTCTCGCTGCGCAACTCCGTCGTCGCCGACACCGCGGACGGTCCCCGCTTCCTGCTCACCCACGTCGAGGACATAGAGGAGCGCAAGCGGCACGAGCTGCACCTCGCGCACCGTGCCTCGCACGACGCGCTCACCGGCCTGCCCAACAGCGCCGAGCTGCGCTCCCGGCTGAGCGCCCGGCTCTGCGACCGCCCGCACGCGGCCACCACCTCCCCGGTCGGGGCGCTGGACGCGGCCTACGGCGACTTCGACGACCCGGAGTCGCGGGCGCACGGCTACGAGGTGGACACGGCGCCCGGCGGCCCGTACGACCACCACGTGCACGCCGTCGCGCCCGAGGAGGGCAAGGACGACGGCACGAAGGGGCTCGCGGTCCTCTTCTGCGACCTGGACGGCTTCAAGTCGATCAACGACCGCTTCGGCCACCACACCGGTGACGCGGTGCTGATCGAGGTCGCCCGGCGGTTGACCACCTGTGTCCGCGACGGGGACACCGTCGCCCGGCTCGGGGGCGACGAGTTCGTGGTCCTCGCCGACGGCCTCGGCGCCGCGGACGCCGCGGATCTGGCCGTACGCCTGCGCAACGCCATCATTCCGCCCATCCGGGTCGACGGCCGGGCGGTGCGCGTCGGCGCCAGTTTCGGCATCGGCTGGGCCGCCTGCGGGATGACGGCGGAAGAGGTGCTGCGCTCCGCCGACCAGCGGATGTACGTCGAGAAGCGGTCCCGGGCGAAGGTTCACCGCAGGGCCGGCTGACGTTCACGACCGCGTGGTCCCCGCGCTCCGGAGTGCTTCAGGGACCTGCGGCGACAATTCTTGGTGTGGTCCGTTCGGGGTAGGCTCGGCCGGTCGGCCACGGCTGGCAGCATTCGGCGACGGCTGGCGAGATGGTGAGGAGTGACCCAGGGATGACGGCCGGGAACAACGGCGCAAACACGCCCGAGGACGACGATCCGTTCGGCTACCTGTACGAGGACGGACAGGCGGCGGGTGCCCAGCCGCCACGCCAGGGCGGCTACGGCTACCCGGGCCCGGCGGCCCAGCAGCCGGGCGTGCCCCGTACCTCGTACAACCAGGTGCGCACCGTCGGCGAGCGCCAGTACGGCCAGCAGCAGGTCCCGCAGCAGGCGGGGTACGGCCCGCAGCAGGCGTACGGCCGGCCGAACGCGCAGTACGCCGCACCGGAGACCTATCCCGGTGCCGCCACCGCCGTGCAGCAGGGCGGCCACGGCCGTGCCGGCGGCCCCTCCGGCAAGGGCGGTCCGAACACCAAGGGCCTGCTGATCGGTGCGGTCGCGGTGGTCCTGGTCGTGCTCATCGGCATCGGCGCCGCGCTGATCAGCGGCGACGGCAAGGACAAGAAGAAGGACGAGGCGACCTCCTCCGCCGGTCCCGGCGCGGAGGTCGAGGAGTCCCCGAAGCCGAAGCAGTCCGCCAGCTCCGAGGCGCCGGTCGAGCTGCCGAAGCAGGACGCGGCGACGCTGAAGCTCGGCGGCACGGCCCAGCTGGACAACACCGTCAAGGGCGCCGAGAGCGCCAACGGGCAGTACATCAACCTCAACGAGGTGGGCCGGTCGGCGACCTGGCTGGTCGATGTCCCGAAGGCCGGTCCGTACACGCTGTTCGTGACCTACGGGGTGCCGGGCAAGGACGCCCAGACGTCCCTCACGGTCAACGCCGAGGCCCCGCGCGGCATCAGGATGAAGAACTTCGCCAACGCCCCCGAGGGCGACCTGGAGAAGGGGTGGACGACGACGTTCGCGTACGTCAACCTCACCAAGGGCCCGAACACCCTGATGATCTCCTGCAACGAGGGCGACCAGTGCGACGCCAACCTGGACCAGCTGTCGCTGAAGGCCGGTCACGTGAAGCGCTGAACCGCATGCGGAAACGGTCCGGCCCCCACGCCTTCGCGGGTGTGGGGGCCGGACCGTTTCCGTACGGGGGCTCAGCCCATCAGCGCCAGAAAATTCGCCACCGTCGCGGCCATCGCCTCGCGGCCCGGGGCGATGTACTTGCGTGGGTCGACGCCGGTGGTGTTCTCGGCCAGGTACGCGCGGACCGCGCCGGTGAACGCGGTGTTCAGGGCCGTGCCCACGTTGATCTTGACCATGCCGGAGGAGGCGACGGCCCGGCGGATCTCCTCGTCCGGGACGCCGCTGGAGCCGTGCAGCACCAGCGGGACCGGGACCGCGTCGCGCAGCCGGCCGATCAGCCCGTGGTCCAGGGCGGCGGTGCGCTCGGTCATGGCGTGCGAGGAGCCGACCGCGACGGCCAGCGCGTCCACACCGGTGTCGCGGACGTACGCGGCGGCCTCGTCAGGGTCGGTCCGGACGCCGGGGGCGTGGGCGTCGAGCGGGGCCTCGCCCTCCTTGCCGCCGACCTTGCCGAGCTCGGCCTCGATCCAGATGCCGCGCTCGTGGCCCCAGGCCACCGCGGCGGCCGTGGCCCGCACGTTCTCCTCGTACGACAGCTTGGACGCGTCGAACATGACGGAGCCGAAGCCCTCGTCGTGCGCCCGGTGCAGCAGGTCCACGGACTCGACGTGGTCGAGGTGGAGCGCGAGCGGGGCGTCACAGGCGCGGGCGACGGCGGCGGCCGCGGCGGCTATGGCGGAGAGCCGTCCGCCGTGGAACTTCACGGCGTTCTCGGAGATCTGCAGGACGGCGGGCGCCCCGGCGCGTTCCGCGCCGGCCGCGATGGCCTCGGCGTGCTCCAGCGTGATGACGTTGAAGGCGGCGATCCCGTGTCCCCGGGCCTGGGCGGCGGAGACGAGTTCACCGGTGCTGACGAGCGGCATGCTGACCTCTTGGTGCTTCTTCGGACCCCCGCTCGGGCGGCGGGTCCGGGACGGGCGCGGCCCTGTCAGGCCGCCGGTGCGTGTTCCTCGATGACGACGCGCGGCAGCAGCTCCTCGTACGCCGCGCGGTCGAAATCACCGGCCGTCGGGGCGAGCACGGTCGCCGTCGACAGTGCCACCGCCCGCCGCAGCCGGTCCGGCCAGCCCAGCCCCTCGACGAGGCCGGACAGCAGCCCGGCCACCGCGGAGTCGCCCGCGCCGGTCGGGTTGCCCAGGACCTTGGCGGGCGGCCTCGCCTGCCAGATCCCGTCGGGGGTGACCGCCAGCACGCCGTCCGGGCCCAGCGAGGCGATGACCCCGTGCGCGCCCCGGCGGCGGGCGTCGCGGGTGGCGCGCAGCGGATCGCGCGAGCCGGTGAGCTGGGCCAGCTCGTCGGCGTTCGGCTTGATCAGGTCGGGGCGGGCGGCGATGCCGCGGCGCAGCGGTTCGCCGCTGGTGTCCAGGAGCACGGGGACACCGGCGGCGCGGGCCGGGCGGACCAGTTCGGCGTAGGCGCCGACGTGGATGCCGGGCGGCAGGCTGCCGCAGAGCGCGACGGCGTCGGCCCCGGCGAGGAGCTCCTCGTACCGGCCGAGGAAGGCGGTCCACTCGTCGGCGGTGACGAGCGGGCCGGGTTCGTTGAGCTGGGTGGTGTCGCCGGTGGCCCGGTCGACGACGGCGATCGTGCGACGGGTGTTCCCGGCGATGGTGACGAGGGCGTCGGTGATCGGCGCGGGGGAGGGGGCCGGGGCGGTCCCCGGGGCCGGGGTGCCGGTCGGGGCGGACCCGTCCGGCGACGTCCCGGCCAGCAGTTCGCGCAGTACGGCCCCGGTGGAGCCCCCGGCGAAGCCGGTGACCGTGGTCTCGTGGCCGAGGGCGGACAGCACCCGGGCCACGTTGAGCCCCTTGCCCCCGGGGCGCTCGGAGATGTCGCCGACGCGGTGACTGGTGTGCGGGACGAGCTTGGGGACGTCGTACGTCAGGTCGAGTGCCGTATTCAGCGTGACCGTCAGGATCACCGCGGCCGCTCCCCCGATCCCTGTCCGAGCGCGAAACCGTGGACGGTATGCGCTTACTGGCTGTTTCTCAGGCGATCATGCCAAAGAGGTGACGGTCGGCCCAGACCCCCGGACCAACCGCCGTCTCTTCGTTACGTACCCCTCCGGCCCGTCCGTACGTACCCCTCCGAACCGGTCCGTCACGTGCCCCGGGACCGGTGGGCGGACCGGCCGGGCGGGTCGGCCGGGCGTCAGCCGAGTGCGGGCTCGACGATCCACTCGCCCCTGCGCATGACGCCCTTGAGCGCGAAGTCCGCGTCCAGGACCACCAGGTCGGCGTCCTTGCCCGGCTCCAGCGAGCCGACCCGGTCGTACACGCCGAGCAGCCGTGCCGGGTTGGCCGAGATGGACTCCACGACGTCGCCGACCGGGATCCGGTCGATGGTCACGGCCCGGTGGAACGCGGTGTCCAGGGTGAGCGTGGAGCCCGCGATCGAGTTGCCCTCGACCAGCCGCGCGACGCCGTCCTTGACCTCGACCGCGAGCGGGCCGAGCTGGTACCGGCCGTCGCCGAAGCCGGCCGCGTCCATCGCGTCGGTGATCAGCGCGACGCGGTGCGCGCCCGCGTGGTGGTAGGCCAGCTCCAGGGCGGCGGGGTGCAGGTGCGTGCCGTCGTTGATCAGCTCGACGGTGACCCGTTCGTCCTCCAGGAGGGCGGCGATCGGGCCGGGGTCGCGGTGGGCGAGCGGCGGCATGGCGTTGAACAGGTGCGTGGCGACAGTGGCGCCCGCGTCGATCGCCTCGACGGTCTGCTCGTACGTGGCGTCGGTGTGGCCGATGGCCGCGATCACGCCGTGCTCGGAGAGCAGCCGCACCGAGTCGATGCCGCCCGGGAGTTCGGTGGCGAGGGTGAACATCCTCGCGGTGCCGCGGGCCGCGTCCATCAGCTTGCGGACCTCGGCCGGGTCCGGGTGGCGCAGCAGGGCCTCGCTGTGCGCGCCCTTGCGGCACGGCGAGATGAACGGCCCCTCGAAGTGGATGCCGGCCAGGTCGCCCTGCTCGACCAGCTCGGACAGGACGCCGGCCCGGTGGGCGAGGAAGTCCATCTCGCCGGTGACCGTGGAGGCGACCAGGGTGGTGGTGCCGTGCTCGCGGTGGGTGCGGATGCCGGTGAGGACCTCGTCCACGGTGCCGGAGGTGAAGGACGCGCCGCCACCGCCGTGGTTGTGCATGTCGACGAAGCCGGGGACCACCCAGTGGCCGCTCAGGTCGAGGGTGTGGGCGTCCGGTGCCGCGCTGCCCGCGATCCGGGTGCCTTCGACGATCACCCGGCCGTCCTCGACGGTCCCGGTGGGAAGCACCACCCGGGCACCTGCGAGAACCGTGCTGTCTGCGCGTCCGGCCATCAGGCGGATACCTCCGTGGAGAGAAGATCCCAGGCGAGCAGCCCTGCGCCCAGGCATCCGGCGGTGTCCCCGAGGGCCGCCGGGACGATGTGGGGCAGCTTCTGGAACGTGACCCGTTCCTCGACGGCCGCACGGAGTGGTGTGAACAAGGTTTCCCCGGCCTCGGCGAGGCCGCCACCGATGATGAGCGTGCTCGGGTCGAGCAGCGTCAGCGCGGTGACCAGCCCGGCGGCGAGTGCGTCGACCGCGTTGCGCCAGACCGCCTCGGCCGCGGGGTCGCCGGACTCGACGGCCTTCGCGCAGTCCGCCGCGTCCGCCTCCGGATCGCCGGACGCGGCGGCCCAGGCACGGCTGACGGCGGCGGCGGAGGCCAGGGTCTCCAGGCAGCCGCGCTGTCCGCAGCCGCAGTCCGGCCCGTCCGGCCGGACCACGATGTGCCCGATCTCGCCCGCGTACCCGTGCGCGCCCGCCTCGATCGTGCCCGCGATGCCGATGGCCCCGGCGATGCCGGTGCCCAGCGGTACGAAGAGGAAGCGGTCGGCGTCCTTGCCCGCGCCGATCCGGCCCTCGGCGAGTCCGCCGGTGCGCACGTCGTGGCCGAGCGCGACGGGCAGACCGCCGAGCCGCTCGCCGAGCAACTGCCGCATGGGCACGTCGCGCCAGCCCAGGTTCGCGGCGTAGACCGCGATCCCGTTGTCGGCGTCGACGATGCCGGGCACGGCGACCCCGGCCGCGACGGCGCTCCCGCCGAAGTGCTCCTCGCCGTACGCCCGCAGGTCCGCGGCGAAGGAGAGGATCGACTCCACGACGGCGTCGGCGCCGCGCTTCCTGTCCGTCGCCCGCCGCGCCTCGTGCAGCAGGGTGCCGTCGGCCCCGACCAGTGCGGCCTTCATTCCGGTGCCGCCCACATCGAGGGCGATGACGTGTTTCACGGGAAACAGTTTCGCCCGAGGAACCAAAAAGGTCTAGTCCACTATCCCGGTTTGTTGCGCGTCCATACAAAATCACGACCACACCATTGCGACCTCTTGGGGCGGCGCCCGGGGACGCGTCAGGACGTGTCGGGACGCCCCGGTGCACGTCGGTACGCTCCGGTGCGCGCCGGTACGTGTGAGTACGTCCCGGTACGGTCCGGGCGCCCCGTGACGGGTCAGGACGAAAGGATCACGCTGCGCGTGAGGTTGCGCGGGCGGTCCGGGTCGTAGCCCTTCGACTCCGCCAGCTCCACCGCCAGCCGCTGGGCCCTGATCAGGTCCGCCATCGGGTCGGCCGAGGGGTGCGCGACCAGCGTGCCGCCCACCCGGGCCACGTCACCGGCGAGCCCCTCCGGCAGCCGGCCGAACACCCAGGCCACCCGGTGCGGTCCGGTGATCGAGATCGGGCCGTGGCGGTACTCCATCGCCGGGTACGACTCGGTCCAGGCGCCGGCCGCCTCGCGCATCTTCAGCCCGGCCTCCTGCGCCAGCCCGTACGTCCAGCCGCGCCCCAGGAACGTCCACTGCTCGGCCGAGACGACCGCCTCGTCCAGCGGCTCGGTCACCGCCAGTTCCGCGTCCACCGCGGCGGCGGCCACCGTCTTCACCCCGGCCGGAAGCGGGCCCGACGCCTCCAGGCCGGCCCGCAGGAAGGCCAGCGCGGTGGTGGCGAACCGGGTCTGGACCACTGAATCCTCGTCCGCCCAGTCCAGTACGGCCACCGCGTCGGCGGCGTCCATGACCGGGGTGCCCGGATCGGCGGTCAGCGCGACCGTGGCGACCCTGCCGCGCAGTTCGCCCAGCAGCTCCAGCACCTCGGTCGTCGTACCGGAGCGGGTGATCGCCACCACCCGGTCGTACGGCCGCCCGACCGGGAACTCCGAGGAGGGGTACGCGTCCGTCTCGCCCTGCCCGGCCGCCTCGCGCAGCGCCGCATAGGCGATGGCCATGAACCAGGAGGTGCCGCAGCCGGTGACCGCGACGCGCTCGCCCGGCCGCGGCAGCCCGTCGAACGCCGCCCCCGCCTCGGCGGCGCGCCGCCAGCAGTCGGGCTGGGTGGCGATTTCTGATGCGGTACGCGACATGCGGAACGGCTCCTTGCGGCGTGGATCGTGACGGTGCGGGCGGGGCGGTGCGGGGCGGCACGGCGTCCGGAACGGGGACGGGCCCGAACCTACTTAGCAGTAGGCCCAGTTCGAGAGCAATGCCCCGCAGGGGTGCCCGGCACACCTGTCCGGTGCGTTGCGAAAGCGATACCGACTTTGGTGTAGACCTTCGGTGAACTCCTGGGGCAGGATCGCAGCTCATTCAGGGACCCCACGACGGCGTGGCCGACGCGGACGACGCTTATGGATGAGGACGGTCTGGGCTGTGCGGTTGCGCTACCGGATACTGACCGCGGTCGTGACCGCGCTGGGCATGACGGCGACACTGGCGGGCTGCGGGGGCGGGGGCGGCAGCGGCAGCGGCTCGGGGGACGTCACCCTCAAGCTCGTCGCGGCCGACTACGGCACCGGCCCGGCCAACAGTTCCGAGAAGTACTGGAACGGGATCGTGAAGGGCTTCGAGGCGACCCACCCCGGCATCAGGGTCGACGTCAGCATCCGCCCCTGGAAGGGCATCGACCGCGAGGTCGCCGAGCTGGTGAAGAAGGGGCGGGCCCCCGACATCGCCCAGATCGCCTCGTACGCCGACTACGCCAGGGCGGGCAGGCTCTACCGGGCCGACGAGATGCTCTCCATCCGGGCCCAGGCCAACTTCCTGCCGCGCCTGGCCGAGGCGGGCAGCGTGGACCGCACCCAGTACGGGCTGCCGTTCGTCGCCAGCACCCGGCTGCTCTTCTACAACAAGAAGCTCTTCGCACAGGCGGGCCTCGACGCCCCGCGGACCTGGGAGGACATCCGCGCCGACGCGGCGGTGCTCGGGCAGCGCGGGGTGACCTACCCGTTCGCCCTGCCGCTCGGCCAGGAGGAGGCCCAGGCCGAGACCATGATGTGGCTGCTCGGCGGGAAGGGCGGCTACCTCGACGACAGCGGCTCGTACGACATCGACTCGGCCGAGAACGTCGAGACCCTCGAATGGCTGAAGGCGAAGCTGGTCGGCCGGGGCCTCGTCGGCCCCGTCGCCCCCGAGAAGCTCGACCGGGCGAAGGCGTTCGCCGCGTTCACCGACGGCGAGGTCGGCATGCTGAACGGCCATCCGACGCTGATGCAGGAGGCCGAGCGCAAGGGCGTCCCCGTCGGCATGGTGCCGATGCCCGGCGCCGACGGCCCCGCCAGGGGCTCGCTGGGCGTGGCCGACTGGATCATGGGCTTCAAGCAGAACGGCCACCGCGCGGAGCTGGGCAAGTTCTTCGACTACCTGTTCACCGACGAGAACGTCATCGACTTCGCCGACGAGTACGACCTGCTCCCGACCACCGACAGCGCCTCGGCGGCCATGGAGTCCGACCCCGCGTACAAGCCGCTGTGGAAGTTCCTGGCCGCGCTGCCGGAATCGGAGTTCTACCCGTACGGCAAGACCTCCTGGGCCCGGACCAGCGAGTCGATCAAGGAGAACATCGGCAGGGCGGTCGAACCGGGCGGCAGCCCCGAGAACGTGCTGGGACGGATCGCGCGCGATTCGGCCGCGGCGGAGCGCGCGAAGTAGGGCGTCACCCGGCGGGCAGGCCCTCCGGGGCCCGCCCTCGGCAGGTGGCGGTCCGCCGGACGGGCGTTATGTTGGCTGATATGACCGCCCCCACGCACGGCCCCGACGACCCGGACGGACTCTCCGACAGGGACCGCGCCGTGCTCGCCGTCGAACGGCAGTCGTGGGCGGGGCCCGGCGCGAAGGAGCGGGCCATCCGTGAGCAGCTCGGCATCTCGCCCACGCGCTACTACCAACTGCTGAACGCGCTCCTCGACGACCGCCGCGCCCTGGCGGAGGACCCGGTGACGGTGAACCGCCTGCGCCGGGTGCGCGACGCCCGCCGGGACCGCCGCTGAAACACACCCCGAGGGCAACGCCCCGAAACGTCGCAACAGGTTCGCCCCCGCGCCCCGGCTCAGAGGGCCCGGCAGTAGGTCCCGCGGCGTCGCGGGGCTGAGGCACGCACCTCGCGGCGTTGTCGTCAATCACCATGGCTCCTTCCCCGAGCTCTCGGCTCCGCTCGAGCAGGGGAGACCCCATCTGCCTCAATCCTCCGCCTTGCGATGCACGCACCTCAGCCCCGCTCCTTCACCCGCGCTACCTACTGCCAGGCCCTCTTATAGGCTCGCCCCATGGGCAGCAACCCGGAAGAACGCGCACCCGCATCCGCGCCGAGCGGGACCCCGTCCGAGCTCCCGAACCCCACCACCGCACCGGGCCGGGAGGCTCTCGCCGCGATCCTCGCGCGCCCCGACCGCGCCGTCGTCGCACTCGACTTCGACGGCACCCTCGCCGACATCGTTCCCGACCCGGAACAGGCCCGCGCCCACCCCGGAGCCGTCCCCGCACTGGCCGCGCTCGCCCCGAAGGTGGCCTCCGTCGCCGTGATCACCGGCCGCCCGGCCGGGGTCGCGGTCCGGCACGGCGGCTTCGCCGGGGTTCCCGGCCTCGACCACCTCGTCGTCCTCGGCCACTACGGCGCCGAACGCTGGGACGCCGTCACCGGCACCGTCCACGCCCCGGCCCCGCACCCCGGCCTCGCCGCGGTCCGCGCCGAACTCCCCGGCGTGCTGGACCGGGCCGGCTCCTGGCACGGCACCTGGACCGAGGAGAAGGGACAGGCGATCGCCGTCCACACCCGCCGCGCCTCCGACCCGCAGGCCGCGTTCGACGCCCTGCGCGCCCCCCTGGGCGAGCTGGCCGCCCGGCACGGACTCGTCGTGGAACCCGGCAAACTCGTCCTGGAGCTGCGCCCGCCGGGCGTGGACAAGGGCGTCGCGCTCGCCCGGTACGTACGGGAGACGGACGCCGAGTCCGTGCTGTACGCGGGCGACGACCTCGGCGACCTCGCGGCGTACGCCGCGGTGGAGAAGCTCCGCACCGCCGGCCCCGACGGCATCCCGGGGCTCCTGGTGTGCAGCGGCGGCGCGGAGGTGCCGGAACTGGCGGACCGGGCCGACCTGCGCCTGGCCGGACCCGCCGCGGTCGTCGGTTTCCTGGCGGCCCTGGCCGAACACATCTGAGCGATTACTAGGTCGGTAGGATTCCTGGGCATGGTGGATGTTGGGGTGAGACAGCTACGAAGGAGCCGGGACAGGCTGGAGCGTAGAGCCAAGTCGGCCCAGGACGAAGGAGACCCGCAGACTGCTGGCCTGATGCTCTTCTACAGTGCGGAATGCGGGCTCAAAGCCGAGATTCTGGCTATGAACGGGAGCCGGGACACATCACAGCTCCCCGGGTACCTGCGTAATCACGATCTGCGCGCGTTGGCGAAGGAACTACGGCTGTCCGCACCGACACAGACCGGGCTGACCCCCTGTCGGCGAAAGACCGCCCGAAGCGGTGCCACGCAGGGGGCGGTACAGCCTGCCCCCGTCGATCCGCCGAGCCTTCACCAGGCATGGCGTTACGGCGCGGACTTGAATCCGGATGATGAAGCGCGGGCATTGCAGGCGCTGCGCACACTGATCGCAGGGTCCAGGACGGGAGCAGAGTGACGATGGCGGAAACCTACCGGGCTGTCGAGGCAGTTAATCTGTTCACTTGGGTAGATGTCGATGAACGTCTGTCGGCCGAGGCGGCTGAGGGACGGTGGCCGGACTGGCTGATGGAGGCCGACGCTTGGTGGGACGGTCTGGAGCTGACGGTCCGGTCCGGTACGGGGGAGCCAGACGTCCGCCGATGGCTGGATGACGTCTTCGGAACGGGTTCATCCCTCGGCAACCCGGGGGGGCTGGTCCTTGCGTTGGATCGCCCGGCCGAGGTGGAAGCAACCGGACTGCCGGTGACGTTGCTTCCTGACACGGAGTACGTGCGCAGCCGTCGTGACCCACGCCTGATGGAACGGCGCATCACTGCGGAGCTCGCCGACTTCATGGAGCGACCCACGCAGAACTCGTTTGTTTCCGACGTGCAGATGCTGGCCTTTCACTCGTTCAAGGGAGGAGCAGGGCGCACTGTTCACGCGGTTGCGTTGGCCGACGAACTGGCCAGGCGCGGGCGCCGGGTACTGCTTGTGGACGGGGATCTGGAAGCTCCCGGCATTACCTGGATGTACCAGGCGCAAGGCGGAGCATGCGATATTGCCTACGAGGATGTGTTGGCGCTGCTGCACGGTACGCCGCGAGGCGGCCAGCAGGAGGCGATCGCCATTGCTGCCCCGTACCTGGCGAATCAGGAGGTGGCACGTCATCGCGAGGGAGGGTCCCTGGTCGTCCTGCCGGCCAGCAGGAGACTTCGGCTGGGGCCGCCTCGTATCGAGCCCGCTCACCTGATCACGAAGGACCGTCCCGCGTACTTTCTGACCGAGTCGCTGGCGGAACTTGCTGCAGAGGCGGGCCTGGATACCGTTCTCGTCGACCTGCGTGCTGGTGCCTCTGAGCTGTCCGCACCTGTATTGCTGGACCCGCGGATACAGCGCGTATTCGTTACGACACTGAGCAGCCAGTCTCTGGAAGGGACAGAGCAACTCATCTGCCAGCTCGGGAACAAGGCTCCTTCTCTGGAGGGGACGGATCCGGCCCCGGCAGCCGTCGTGACCCAGTACCGACTTGATGCGCACACAGCGGAGGCCGAGCAAGCCAAGGCACGCCTGGCGGCGTCGCTGGAATGCTTCACCGCCAGGTATCAGGAACAGTCGCAAGGCCTGGAAAGCGGTGACGCCGATGGACTCGATACTGGTGATGTCGACTCACTAGTCCGGGCGGAGCCGCTACTCAGCCCGTTCCGTGAAGAGCTGCTCGCACTGCCCCGGAGCTGGGACGACGTGATCGATGTCGTACGGCGATGCGGTGTGAGTGAACTGGTGGGGAAGCTGGTTCCGGAACTTCCGGTGCCCCCTCTGGACGGTGGGCCCCTTTCAGAGAGCGAAGGCAGTTTGGAAGAGCGCAGGGGGGCACTTCATAAAAGAGCACGTTCCCTGGTCTTCGCGGAACGAAGCGGTCTTGACAGCGGCCTCGGGTTCTTGTCAACGGAGCCTCTTCGCAGGTTGGTGGGCGACCACCGTACGAGCCTGCCGGTTACGGTCGTCGTTGGAGCGAAGGGTGCGGGAAAGACCTTTACCTACGCACGACTGTGTGCGGCGGCCCGATGGGCTGCCTTCGCCGAGCACGCACAGGAATCGGTACAGGCCGACGCGCCAGTAGTGCCAGTCCTTGACCCTGGAAACATGGACCAGTACGGTTCCGGCGCCTCGTCCGAAGGCCCGCAGGCACTACGGGACCGTTCGGCCGGGGGGCAGGGTGCACGTCCGGACGACATCCGCTCGCTTCTCCAGGACGCGCTGGACAGCGAACGCCGTGAGGATCAGCGATTCTGGCGTTCGACCTGGCTGCAATGTATGGCTGTGGCAGCCGATGGACCCGGTGCGCTGGAAGCGAACGCGGAGGAAGTGCTACTGCATCGCAACCTCTCAAAGCCTGTCCTCTTCGTGTTTGACGGGCTGGAGGACTTCTTCCAGGACCTTGAATCCGATGCGCAGGCCAAGCGCATGGCACTGCGTACCTTGTTCACGGATGTTCCGGACTGGTTCCGTATGATGCGCAGTCGGCGACTCGGGCTGGTGATCTTTGCCCGCAAAGATCTGGTCCGGTACTCGCTGCGTCAGAACGTTGGTCAGTTCCTTGATCGGTACGACCCCTATGAACTGCGCTGGGACGCGCACGAAGCATTGCGTCTTGCTCTTTGGGTGGCGACCACGGCCGGAGCGGTACACCAGCCAGAAGAGGAATTGGCCCTGATGGCGCCTGACGCCGTGGTCCAAGCCCTGATTCCAGTTTGGGGTGCGAAGCTCGGCCGGGACAACTCACGGGAGGCATGGACCGAACGGTGGGTTCCTGCTGCCCTGGCCGACTTCAACGAGCAAGTACAGGCCCGTGACGTCGTTCGCTTTCTCCGAGACGCAGCAGAGCTGTCCATGAACGATGAGGACTGGCCGGACCGGTTGCTCAGTCCGTCCGCACTGCGCATGGCTCTGGTGCGTTGCAGTGCTGAGAAGCTGAAGGAATTGCAACAGGAGAACCCGAGCCTTGGGAATCTGCTGCGGTCCGTCGGCTCCAGGGCTGATGAGGTGGTGATGCCCTTCGAGGCGGAAGCCGTGGGCCTCGATGCTAATGGCATCGTGCAGCTGGAGGAGGCTGGAGCCTTGGCCAGGGACAACGATGGACGATACCGTCTTCCGGAGATCTACCGGCACGCCCTCGGTTTCCGGACCAGGGGGCGGGCCCGAGTAGTGCGGGGCTGAGATTTGGGACTACATGGGTGGGACCGCTGCAGTCGTCCCCATCCGGTGTCAGGATGTTCTCGTCCGAGCATTGGCCCGGCCGCGGTCGTCGGTTTCCTGGCGGCCCTGGCCGAACACATCTGAGCCGCCCGGGGCCGCACGACCGAGGACCGCCCGGGGCCGCCGCACGACCGGGGCCACATGGCCGAGGACCGCCCGACCGGGGCGGCCCTGCGGTACCGGCCCTCAGCCCCGCCGCAACGCGTCCAACTGGTCCAGGAACCACTGCTGCGGCGGCAGCGCGACCGCCGCCGCGGCCAGCCGTTCCGTGCGCGCGGCCCGCTCGTCCTCCGCCATCGTCAGCGCCTCGTGCAGCGCCGCCGCCGTCGCGGAGACGTCGTACGGGTTCACCACCACCGCGTCGCCGCCCAGTTCCTCGTACGCCCCCGCCTCCCGCGACAGCACCAGCGCGCAGCCGTGGTCGGAGACCACCGGGATCTCCTTGGCGACCAGGTTCATGCCGTCGCGGATCGGGTTGACGAGTGCCACGTCGGCCAGCCGGTACGCGGCGAGCGAGCGGGCGAAGTCGTCCTTGACGTGCAGCACCACCGGAGTCCAGCCCGCCGTGCCGTACGCGGTGTTGATCTCGTCGGCGACCCGCCGTACCTCGTCCGTGTAGTCCCGGTACACCGCGAGGTCCTGCCGGGAGGGGTACGCGAACGCCACGTGGACCACCCGCTCGCGCCACTCGGGGCGGTCGTCGAGGAGCGCCCGGTAGGCGAGCAGGCCGCGCACGATGTTCTTGGAGAGCTCCGTCCGGTCCACCCGTACGATCGTCCTCCGGCCGGGGCCGGCCTGCTCGCGCAGTGCCGCCATCCGCTCGTCCACGTCCGCCTCGTGCGCGCGGCGACGCAGGAAGTCCGCGTCCGCGCCGAGGCCGTGCACCCCGACCTCGGTCCGGCCGGTGCCGCCCACGATCCGGGTGCAGCAGTCGACGAACGCGTCGGCCCAGCGCCGGGTCAGGAAGGCGGCCCGGTCCGCGCCCAGGATGCCGCGCAGCAACTGCTCGGCGATGTCGTCGGGCAGCAGCCGGAAGTAGTCGACGGGCGCCCACGGGGTGTGCGAGAAGTGCCCGATCCGCAGGTCGGGGCGGAGCGTGCGGAGCATGCCGGGCACCAGCGCCAGGTGGTAGTCCTGCACCAGCACCGCCGCGCCCGGCCCGGCCTCCTCGGCGAGCGCCTCGGCGAAGGCCCGGTTGTAGGTCTCGAACGAGGCCCACTGCTGCCGGAACCCCGCGTCGAAGACCGGCTCCAGCGGCGTCTGGTACAGCATGTGGTGGACGAACCAGAGCACCGAGTTCGCGATGCCGTTGTACGCGTCCGCGTGGACGTCCGCGTCGATGTCGAGCATCCGCACGCCCGGCTCGCCGACCCCGCGCCGGACCGCCTCCCGGTCCCCGTCGCCGAGCGCGGCGCACACCCACAGCTTGTCCTCGACGGCGCTCAGCCCGGAGACCAGGCCCCCGCCGCCCCGTCTCGCGTCGAGCGACCCGTCCGTTTCCAGGGTGTACGACACCGGGCCGCGGTTGGAGGCGACGAGAACCTGGGCGGAGGGCCGGGCAGGAGAACGGGCAGGGGACTGGGCTTCGTGGTCGGAGGCCATGTTGCGGAATCTAGCCCGATCACGAACCGCCCAAACGTGCGAAGTCGGGCCGGTTCAGGCCGCGCGGCGCGAAACGTACTCCTCGATCTCGCGCATCGGGGGCCGCTCCTCGGTGTCCACGGCGTGGGTGCGCGGCACGAAGCCGTCCGGGCCCCGCTCGAACTGGGTGAGCGCGGGGCGCACCAAGTGGCCCCGTGACAGGCGCAGTTGAGCGGTCCGGTAGATCGCTGCCGCCATCCGGCCCAGCGCCTGCCCGTCCTGGTGCCGGTGCCTGCGCACTCCCACGTCCACCTGGGCCAGCGCGTCCAGCCCCACCGTGTGCAGCGCGTCGACCAGCAGCCCCAGCTCCACCCCGTAGCCGACGGGGAACGGCAGCTGTTCGAGCAGGGAGCGGCGCACGGCGTACTCGCCGCCCAGCGGCTGGACGAAACCGGCCAGCTGCGGCCAGTGCAGATTCAGCAGCGGGCGGGCCACCAGCTCGGTCACCCGGCCGCCCTGGGCCGCCGCCCCGCCGGTGCCGTCCCCGAAGGGGCGGTCGTACATCGCCTTCACGAACTGCACGTCCGGGTCGGTCAGCAGCGGGCCGACGATGCCGGAGACGAAGTCGGCCGAGAAGTCCTTCAGGTCGGCGTCGACGAAGCAGACGATGTCGCCGCCGGTGACCAGGAGGGACCGCCACAGCACCTCGCCCTTGCCGGGCACGGCGGGTATCCGGGGGAGTATCGAGTCGCGGTGCACCACCCGGGCGCCGGCCTCCCGGGCCACCCGGGAGGTGGCGTCCGTGGAACCGGAGTCGATCACCACGAGCTCGTCCACCAGATGGACCTTCTCCATCAGCTCGCGCCGGATCGTCGTGACGATGTCGCCGACCGTCGCCTCCTCGTCGAGCGCGGGCAGCACCACGCTCACGCTCCCGCGGCGCGGGTCCGCGGCCTTGGCGGCCAGCAGACGCTCCAACGGACGGTCGGCGGCCGACCAGGAACGCCCGGCCAGCCAGCGTTCGACCTCTTCCAGCACGGTCGATACTCCCTGTTATGTGATCCATCTCGCGGTTCGGACTGCTGTCTCGACAGCCTGGTGCTTCGGTTACAGTCTTGAACAACGCGGATGACCGTCGCATGTCGGGGTCCATCTGCCAATAAACGCCCGGATCGAAGATCCGGTGCCAAAGAGCTCATCCAGAGGGACTGAGGGAACGGCCCGTTGAAGTCCCGGCAACCCTCCTGCCGGCCGCGAGGACACGGTGGGGAAGGTGCCAATTCCGTCTTGTGGCGAAGTGCGTCACAAGGAAGATGAGGAGAAAGGGCCTCCGCCATCATGGCTGTGCAGACTGTTGCAGCGAACACCGAATCCTCCGTCGACCTCGGCCCCGCCGCGGCGCTTTCCTGCCGCGAGTGCGGCGAGCGCTTCGACCTCGGCCCCATCTTCGCCTGCGCCTCCTGTTTCGGGCCGCTCGAAGTGGCGTACGACCTGCCGAGCGGTTCCCCCGACGAGCTGAGGAAGCGCATCGAGGCGGGCCCGAACAACATCTGGCGCTACGCGCCGCTGCTGCCGGTCCCCGCGGACGTCGCGGACAAGCCCAACATCAACCCCGGCTTCACCAAGCTGGTCAAGGCCGACAACCTCGCCCGCGAGCTGGGCGTCACCGGCGGCCTGTACGTCAAGGACGACTCCGGCAACCCGACGCACTCCTTCAAGGACCGGGTCGTCGCGATCGCCGTCGAGGCCGCCCGCGCCTTCGGCTTCACCACCCTGTCCTGCTCCTCCACCGGCAACCTCGCCGGTGCGGTGGGCGCCGCCGCCGCCCGCGCGGGCTTCCGCTCCTGCGTGTTCATCCCGCACGACCTGGAGCAGGGCAAGGTCGTCATGGCCGCGGTGTACGGCGGTGAGCTGGTCGGCATCGAGGGCAACTACGACGACGTCAACCGCTTCTGCTCGGAGCTCATCGGCGACCCGCTCGGCGAGGGCTGGGGCTTCGTCAACGTCAACCTCCGCCCGTACTACGGCGAGGGCTCCAAGACCCTGGCGTACGAGATCTGCGAGCAGCTCGGCTGGCGGCTGCCCGACCAGATCGTCATCCCGATCGCGTCCGGCTCCCAGCTCACGAAGATCGACAAGGGGTTGCGCGAGCTGATCAAGCTGGGCCTGGTCGAGGACAAGCCGTACAAGATCTTCGGCGCCCAGGCCGAGGGCTGCTCCCCGGTCTCCGCCGCCTTCAAGGCCGGTCACGACGTCGTGCGGCCGCAGAAGCCGAACACCATCGCCAAGTCCCTCGCCATCGGCAACCCGGCCGACGGCCCGTACGTCCTGGACATCGCCCGTCGCACCGGTGGCGCGGTGGAGGACGTGGACGACGAGCAGGTGGTCGACGCCATCAAGCTGCTGGCCCGCACCGAGGGGATCTTCGCGGAGACGGCGGGCGGGGTGACGGTCGGCGTGACGAAGAAGCTCATCGAGGCCGGTGTCATCGACCCGACGCTGACCACCGTCGTCCTCAACACGGGCGACGGCCTCAAGACCCTCGACGCGGTGGCCGCCACCTCGCAGGCGACCGCGACGATCCGCCCCAGCCTGGACGCGTTCCGCGCCGCGGGCCTCGCCACCAGCTGACCACCCGAGACTTCAGGAAGGGCACCCGATCATGAGCGTGAACGTCCGCATCCCCACCATTCTCCGCACCTACACGGGCGGCCGGGCCGAGGTCCCGGCGGAGGGCGCGACCCTCTCCCAGGTCATCGAGTCCCTGGAGAAGGACCACCCGGGCATCGCCGCCCGCGTCCTGGACGACCAGGGCAAGCTGCGCCGCTTCGTGAACGTCTACGTCAACGACGACGACGTGCGCTTCGAGAGCGGTCTGGAGACGGCCACGCCGGACGGCGCCGGCATCTCGATCATCCCGGCCGTCGCGGGCGGCTGCTGACGGCTCGTCGGGCCGCACGCCGAATCACCCGAACGGAATTGCCCTCTCCGGTTTCAAACCTCTCCGGGTTTGAAACGGAGGGGGCAATTCTGCATGGTTGAGCGCGGTAGAGTGTGGGAAGTCCCCCCAGCTGCCCGTACCGCCCGCATATGAGAATGCGCCGCGTCGCGACAAGATGCAGCCAAAGTGCTCGAACTCCTTGCGCCATAAGTCACCTTTGTCTGGCCCGACTTGCCCTGGAATCTCATGAATTCCGCATATTCGGGCGTTCGGCGCTGTCGAGAATTCTCGTCCGATTGACCTGTTGCAGAGGGCAGTTGGGCAGATACATTCAGCCGCGGTCGACGCGTTCCGGCGCACGCACCCTCTCCTGTCGGAGGGTGGGTTCTGACCCGGGACCGCGAAGTGCGGCCCCGCGCAAGGGCCAGTAATAGGGGAGTTAGGCATGGCTCAGGGCACCGTCAAGTGGTTCAACGCGGAGAAGGGGTACGGCTTCATCGCGGTCGACGGTGGTGCGGATGTTTTCGTCCACTACAGCGCGATCCAGATGGACGGGTACCGCACCCTCGAAGAGGGTCAGCGAGTTGAGTTCGAGATCTCGCAGGGCCAGAAGGGGCCCCAGGCGGACATGGTCAAGCTCGCCGTCGGCTGAGTACGGCGCGGTCGGCCAACGACACCACTCACGCACGGAGGTCCGTACCCCCCAGGGGTACGGACCTCCGCGCGTTCCGGCGTGCCGCCCCGGCGCCGTCCCGGGGTGGCTGACGTCGTCCGCGACCGGAGAGGGGCGCTTGCGCCCTCCCGTCACCCGACCGCCACCCCTCGTCGAGCCTTCTCCGAAGGCGCTTGCACTCTCCAGGGGCGAGTGCTAATTATTGGCGTTAGCACTCT
This sequence comes from Streptomyces sp. NPDC006435, assembly GCF_040612315.1. Classification (NCBI taxonomy): domain Bacteria; kingdom Bacillati; phylum Actinomycetota; class Actinomycetes; order Kitasatosporales; family Streptomycetaceae; genus Streptomyces; species Streptomyces sp. NPDC006435. The sequence continues at coordinate 332,559 of NZ_JBEXPY010000002.1, read as the reverse complement.
CCAGGTGAGAGTGACAGAACTTGGATCGGGCCGGTGAGGCCCGCAGGCCGGCGGGGCAAGGAACCACCGGTCACGCAGGCCGTCCGTCGCGGGCGCCTCCCGGTCCGGAGAAATCCACCCCTGTCCGGGAGGACCACTTCACATGGCCAAGATCATCGCGTTCGACGAGGAGGCCCGGCGCGGTCTCGAGCGCGGCATGAACCAGCTCGCCGACGCCGTCAAGGTCACCCTTGGCCCCAAGGGTCGCAACGTCGTCCTTGAGAAGAAGTGGGGCGCCCCCACGATCACCAACGATGGTGTTTCCATCGCCAAGGAGATCGAGCTGGAGGACCCGTACGAGAAGATCGGTGCGGAGCTGGTCAAGGAGGTCGCCAAGAAGACGGACGACGTCGCCGGCGACGGTACGACCACCGCCACCGTTCTGGCCCAGGCGCTCGTCCGCGAGGGTCTGCGCAACGTCGCCGCGGGTGCCAACCCGATGGCCCTCAAGCGGGGTATCGAGAAGGCCGTCGAGGCCGTCTCCGCCGCCCTCCTGGAGCAGGCGAAGGATGTCGAGACCAAGGAGCAGATCGCTTCCACGGCCTCCATCTCCGCCGCCGACACCCAGATCGGCGAGCTCATCGCCGAGGCCATGGACAAGGTCGGCAAGGAAGGCGTCATCACCGTCGAGGAGTCCCAGACCTTCGGTCTGGAGCTTGAGCTCACCGAGGGCATGCGCTTCGACAAGGGCTACATCTCGGCGTACTTCGCCACCGACATGGAGCGCATGGAGTCGTCCCTCGACGACCCGTACATCCTGATCGTGAACTCCAAGGTCAGCAACGTGAAGGACCTCCTTCCGCTGCTGGAGAAGGTCATGCAGTCCGGCAAGCCGCTGCTGATCATCGCCGAGGACGTCGAGGGCGAGGCCCTGTCGACCCTGGTCGTCAACAAGATCCGTGGCACCTTCAAGTCCGTCGCCGTCAAGGCCCCGGGCTTCGGTGACCGCCGCAAGGCCATGCTCGGCGACATCGCCATCCTCACCGGTGGCACCGTCATCTCCGAGGAGGTCGGCCTCAAGCTGGAGAACGCCGGTCTCGACCTGCTCGGCCGCGCCCGCAAGGTCGTCATCACCAAGGACGAGACGACGATCGTCGACGGTGCCGGTGACAGCGACCAGGTCCAGGGCCGCGTCAACCAGATCCGCGCCGAGATCGAGAACAGCGACTCGGACTACGACCGCGAGAAGCTCCAGGAGCGCCTCGCGAAGCTGGCCGGCGGCGTGGCCGTCATCAAGGCCGGTGCCGCGACCGAGGTCGAGCTCAAGGAGCGCAAGCACCGCATCGAGGACGCGGTGCGCAACGCCAAGGCCGCCGTCGAGGAGGGCATCGTCGCCGGTGGTGGCGTGGCTCTGCTCCAGGCCTCGGCCGTCTTCGAGAAGCTGGAGCTCTCGGGTGACGAGGCGACCGGCGCCAACGCCGTGAAGCTGGCCCTGGAGGCCCCGCTGAAGCAGATCGCCGTCAACGGTGGTCTCGAGGGCGGCGTCGTCGTCGAGAAGGTGCGCAACCTGGCCGTCGGCCACGGTCTGAACGCCGCGACCGGCGAGTACGTCGACATGATCGCCGAGGGCATCCTCGACCCGGCGAAGGTCACGCGCTCCGCCCTGCAGAACGCCGCGTCCATCGCCGCGCTGTTCCTCACCACCGAGGCCGTCATCGCCGACAAGCCGGAGAAGGCCGCCGCGGCCGCCCCGGGCGGCATGCCGGGCGGTGACATGGACTTCTGATCCTGACGGATCGGCAGTTCCCGCACAGCTGTGCCGCGTAGGCCCCCGGACCATCTGGTCCGGGGGCCTACGCCGTTCCCGGTCTCCCGGTGCTTTTGCCCGCGGCGCCCGCCCGCTCGAAGAGCCGTCCGCCCGCTGCGGGAGCCGGTCGAGCAGCCAGGTGGAGAGCTCCTCCGTGACCAGGGCGTGGCCCTCTTCGCAGGAGGCGAGCCTGAACTCGTCCGGTCCGCCGGCTCAGGAGGCGGACGGCTCGATCTCCCCCGCGAAGACGATGATCTGGTCGATGAGACTCCGTCGCAGATGGACGACGTCCGTTCCCGCCAGGCGGGGGCCTCCATCGGGCGTGGTGAAGACCCACTGGTACCGGGCCCATTCGTCAGGCATGTCCACCGCTGAGCAGCGCACCATCGTGCCGGTCCCCGCCGGGTGACGCCGGATGTCCAGCACGAACCGCTCGACCTCCGCGATTCCTTCGCTGCGACCCAACGGTCCCCAGAAGACCACGTCCGAGGTCAGGGCCTGGGAGAGCAGGGAGGTCACATAGCTGTCGTCCGAGGCGTTGAACGCGGAGATGAACATGTCGATCGCGGAGCGTGCGGTCTCTTCATGCATGCCCCAGTAATACCAGCCGTTTCGCGTGCACTCGTCCCACGAGCCGCCTTCCGGTCACGGTGAACCATCCCGCCCGCCCGCTACGGGAGCCGGTCGAGCAGCCAGGTGGAGAGCTCCTCCGTGACCAGGGCGTGGCCCTCGTTGCGGGAGGCGAGCCTGAACTCGTCCAGCCCGCTGGTCTCGTACGGGAGCCGGGAGATGTCCGTGTACAGCTCCTCGTCCGTGTCCAGGTCGCCGATGTCCACCGCGCTGACGGACGGCACGAAGCAGTGCGAGCGGATGCGCACGTCGGTCTTGAGGCCGAGCGGGGCGGCGAGCGCGTTGAGCCCGTCGGCGAGGATGCCGAACCCCTCCAGCGAGCCGCCGGGCGCGCCGTCGATGGACGGCAGTCCCGCCGTACGGACCTCGTGGGTCCGCTCCGTCACCACCCGCAGGCTCGCGGCGAGTTCGCCGTCGCCGGGGGACTGGGTGTAGAGCCTGGTGCCCGCGATCGACGATCCCCTGCCCTCCAGGGCCAGTTCGCCCGCGCGCACATCGGTGCCGATGCCGTCGGCCGCCCCGTTGGCGACCCCGATCAGCCGCGGTCTGCGCGGCCATTCGCCGATCGCCCGCATCTCGGCGAGGAACGCGGTGCGCTCCGCGCTCCGCTCCGGTGCGCCGTCCCACTCCCCGATGTGCCGCCACAGCAGCTGACGGGCGGCCGGGCTGTTGATCTGGTCGGAGAACCGGCTGTCGAGGCCCTTGATGTAGTGCGCGAACGCCTGGAGCGCGAGCGGGATCCAGGCGCCGCGGTGCGGGCTGTCGTACGAGAAGTACAGCCCCGTCCGGTGCTCGACGTCCCGGCTCTCCATCGAGGCCAGTGCGTGCCGGGTGACCAGACCGCCCGTGCCGAAACCGCCGACGGCCAGCGGGGTGCGGCCCTGCTGTTCCGCGGCGGTGCGCAGGATCGCGGCCTGCGCGGTCGCGGAGTTGTCCGGAATCGACGCGCCGCGTTCGCGGAAGCCGAGGAGGACGACGTCCCGGCTGCGGCGGCGCAGCTCGCTGATGAGCGGATAGTCGCCGAACTCCATGGTCTCCCAGGCGGACACCAGCTCGCTGGGGCCCGTGCCGAAGCCGTCGGCGACGATCACGGGCCGTACGAGTGCCTTGTTGCCCTCGCCGAGGTAGACCCGGGCGGAACCGCCCGGCAGATCCCACACGGCACTGGGCCGCAGGGGGAGCGAGCTGTGCGGTTCGGCGTCGATGCGGGGGCCGGGGACCAGGGCGATGGGGGGCCTGTTCTGGAGCCCCGAGGCGATCTGCTCGTGGGACGGTTCGGGCATGAGTGGTTCCCCTTTGGGCTGGTTCGTCACAACACGTGCAAAGCGGAGCACGGAGTGCGGCGATCCGGTCGGGGAAGCGGTTCAAACCACCCCCAGGTGGGAGCCGGTTTGAGCCAGGGGGAGTGAGGCGTCGCCGGGGGCGGGGTGTCAGACGAAGGGCAGCGGGCCGGGCAGCAGCCAGGTCGCCGAGGCCGCCCCGCCGACGCAGACCATCGCCCAGCCCGCCCCGGGCCGTCCGGAAAGGCTCCGGGCCGCGTGCCCGGCCTCGGAGGCGAGGATCACCCCGAACATGAGCGCCAGGGACAGGTCGCCCCAGGTGATGCCGGGCCGGCCGATGACGAGCCATCCCGCCGCGCACGCTCCCAGCCCGGCGGCCAGGTGGGGCCATTCCACGGCCCTGGCGGGGGCGGACGGTGTGCGCTTGCGGTGCGTCAGGATCAGCGCGATCTCCGCGAGGGCCGCCGCTATGGCAATCAATCGTGCTCCATGCCGGAAGGAACGTGCGGGCCTTCCGGCAGCCGCAAGCGATCGTTTGGTGCCGTCATGGAAGCACGGATTGTGCGATATCGGCTAATTCTTGGCTTGGGGTGATCTGTGGAGGTATTGGCTGGTGCGGCGGACGTGCCGGAAGGGGGGCGGGGTGGTCCGTTCCGTTCCGGCACGTCCGGTGGCGGCTCAGTCGCGGCGGGGGCCGATGACGGTGTCGCCCTCGTGCACGGTGATCGCCAGGGCCGGGCAGATGTCGGAGGCGTCCAGGACCCGTTCGTCCGGCTCGATCCCGTCGGTCCGCGCCCGCGCGCGCTCGTCGTCCAGGGCGAACACCTCGGGGACGGTCCCCGCGCACATGCCCGACCCCTGGCACAGCTCCCGGTCGACGCGTACGTTCCAGCTCATCGCGGTCACCACCCGACGGGCATGACGCGCGGCCCGCGCACCAGCATCTCGGACTTCCACGTCACGTCGGCGGCCACGTGCAGGCCGGGGAAGCGGGTGATGAGCGCGGACAGCGCCTCCTGGAGTTCCAGCCGGGCCAGCGGGGCGCCCAGGCAGTGGTGGACGCCGTGGCCGAAGCCGAGGTGCTGGTTGCCCTCGCGGGCGATGTCGAGCACGCCCGGGGCCGTGAACCGCAGCGCGTCGCGGTTGGCCGCGCCGACGGCGACCAGGACGGGGCTCCCGGCGCGGACGAGCGTCCCGCCGACCTCGATGTCCTCGGTGGCGTAACGGGGCTGGCCGGCACCGCTGCCCAGCGGCACGAAGCGCAGCAGCTCCTCCACCGCGTTCGGGACGAGCCCGGGTTCGGCCCTGAGCCGGGCCAGCTGCTCCGGGTGGTCGAGCAGGGTGAGGACGAAGTTGGGGATCTGGGAGGCGGTGGTCTCGTGACCCGCCACGAGGATGCCGACGCACAGGTCGACGAGTTCGAGCTCGGAGAGCCGGTCGCCGCCGTCGCGGGCCTCGATCAGGGCCGTCATCAGGTCGTCCTGCGGCTCGCGGCGGTGCTGCTCGATCAACCCGGCCATGTAGGCGCGCAGTTCCTCGCGGCTGGCCTCGAACTCCTCGGCCGTGAGGGAACTCGTCGACAGCGCGTCGTCGCTCCACTTGCGGAAGAGCGGCCGGTCCTCGGTGGGCACGCCCAGCATCCGGCAGATCACGGCCACCGGCAGCGGCAGCGCGAACAGGTCCACCAGGTCCGCCGGCTGCCCGGCCGCCTCCATGTCGTCGAGGAGGCTCGCGGTCAGCTCCCGCACCTGGGGGCGCAGCTTCTCGACCTGCCGGACCGTGAACGCCTTGGCGACCAGGGAACGCAGCCGGGTGTGGTCCGGCGGGTCCATGCCGAGGATCCCGCCGTCGCGCTGCCCCTCGGACTGTCGGGGCTCGTCGTGCGAGGCGGCGAGGGCCCGGCTGAAGCGCTGGTCGCCGAGGACGAGCCGGGCGTCGGCGTAGCGGGTGACGAGCCAGGCCGGTTCGCCGTACGGCATCTGGACCCGTAACAGTCCCGGCCGGTCGCGTACGCGCTCGTACTCCTCGGCGAGCCGGAGTCCTTCGGCGGTGTTGAAGGGGTAGGCGAGGGGTGCGACATCTGCTGTGGTCACTGTGGGCCTCCCGTGGGTGAACAACCGTGAAAGCAGCCGTGCGGACAGCCGTGCGGGCAGTCCCGCGAACAGCCATGTAAGCAACTGCTTACAAACGTAGAAGCGATCCTTCCGGGCAGTCAACGACGCTTTACGGCCGTTATCCTGACGGACCGTTCGAGAGGAAATCCGCCATGAAGCCCGCCCCCGCACCGTCGTCCGGAGAGCGCCGCCGGGACTCCGCGGCCACCCGGCAGCGGCTGCTGGAAGCCGCCCGCGACCTGTTCGCGGAGCGGGGCTACGAAGCGGCGACGGTACGGAGCATCGCCGAGCGCGCCGGGGTGAACCAGGCCCTGCTCTTCCGTTACTTCGGCTCGAAACAGGGTTTGCTCACGGAGGTCGTCGCGCAGGGAGGTCTCGAACAGCTGCGCGCGACCCCGCCCGAGGAGCTCTTCGAGACGGCCCTGCGCTCGATGCTGACCCGCAGCGCGGGCGGTACGGAGGACCGTTCCCTGGAGGTCTACCTGCGTTCCGTGGGCCGGGGCGACGAGGCGGCCGGAACGCTGCGGGAGCTGGGCGAGGAGTACCAGAACGCCCTGGCCGGGCTGTCCGGCACCGAGGACGGCGCCCTGCGCGCGGACCTCGCCATGGCCTGGCTGCTCGGCATCGGCCTGATGCGGACGGTCGTCGCCCGCGAGCCGCTCGCCGGTGCCGATCCGGACGACGTCTGCCGGCTCGTGCTCGGCACGCTCGACCACCTCTGGTCCGCGCCCGCATCCGAGGGCGGGGACGGTACGGCGTGACGAGCGGCCGGGCGGGTCGGGCGGTCGGAGGAACGGGAAGGGGCGGCCCGGCTGGTGCCGTGCCGCCCCGTGACTCCGGTGGGTTGCGCCCCGCTCAGCGGTGGTTGCGCTCGAAGACGGCGAAGGCCGCCTCCTGGCGCCACTCGGCCGCCGCCTTCGGGTTCTCGGCGAGGTAGCGGGCGCAGCGCGGGCCCGGCCGGTTGTCGCCGGGGCGGCTGCCCTGGCAGACGGGGACCGGGCGGTAGTCGGACCGGGCGCGGTCGGCGGTCCACAGGCTGCGGCCGTCGTTGAACGCGTGCTCCAGGGAGGCGCGGGCCAGGTCCTTCAGCTCGGTGTAGCCCAGGTCGTACGTCCGGGACGCGTACCGGTACTCGTGGCTGATGTCGATCCGCGAGACCCCCGGGTCGTCGGTGGCCAGGACCACCGGGACGCCGTAGCTGCGGTAGGCGTTGAACGGGTGGTCGTCGCCCGCGATGCCGAGGATCTGCTTGTTGCTGGAGAACGGCACCTCGACCGCGACGTCGCGCCGTGCCATCGTCCGCGCGAGCTGCCGCCAGTCGTCCTCGTGGACCAGGTCCACGCCGTGCCCGATGCGTTCGGCCCCGGCGACGAGGACGGCCTCCCGGATGTGGAAGGTCAGGTCCTCCGGCTTGACGAGGCCCGGCGCCAGCTCACCGGCGTGCAGGGTGAGGTGTGAGTCCGGGTACTGGCCGCGCAGGTACTTCAGCATCCGCATCTGGAGGCTGTAGTTGTCCAGCGAGCTCTGCCAGTCCTCGGGCTGGACGAGGTTGACCGCGACGAAACGCGGGTCGCGCTCGGCCAGCCGCATGCCGACCGCCATCTGCGTGAACACCCGGGCCGGGGTGCTGCCCCGGGACACCTGGGAGATCCACTTGACGGGCAGGCGGCAGCCCGGGGCGGGGCGGGGGGTGTCGCAGTGCGAGGTCTCCCGGAACTGCGCGTCGGTGTCGTCGGCCTCCTTGATCGCCTCGTCCACCACGCGGTCGAGCTTTCCGTCGGCCACGAGCTTGCGGTGGAAGGCCGCCAGGTCGGGGTCGTAGCCCACCTGCTCGGACAGCGCCTTCGAGCTGTCCGACGCGGGCGTGACCAGCGTCTCCAGGTAGAACTGGTTGTTCTTGACGACGGTGTCGGCCACGTTCGCGAGCATCTTGCCGCGGGTGTACCAGGTCGCCATGCCGAACTTGTCGAACGTGTTGAAGAAGTGGTCGTGCCCGGACTCGCCCGGCGGGAAGTCCTGCATGGACCAGGCCCGGATGACTTGTTGCCGGAACGCGGCATCGGTCTGCGCGTCCGAGGCGGGCCGCTTGCCGGGTCCGCACGGCGGCGCGACGGCCGTCATCGTCGCGTCGATGCACAGCCCCTGCTCGGCCGCGAGGTCGATCAGGTACTCCGTCGCGACGGCGCCCGACAGGTGGTTGTGCAGGTCGCCCCCCTTGGGCAGGGCGGCGAAGAACTCCTTCTGCCGCTCCGGCCTGTTCCGGAGCGAGTCCAGGTACGCGGAGGTCCTGCGCTCGGCCGGGGTCACCGGGCGGTGCGCGGCCTGCGCGGCGGGCCGCGGAGCGGGGTCCTTCGCCGGGGCGGCGGCGGCCGGGAGCGCCGGGAGCAGGGAGAGCGTGGCGAGTGCGGCGAGCCCGGCCGGGAGCAGTGACTTGGGACGGTGTGCCGTCCGGAGTGTTGGAATCACGGCCGAATGATCGCGTTCGACAAAGGGGTTTCATGCCCGAACCACATATATGGGCGAGAACGTCCACTCGATCGAGTGGGCAGTGATCAAGCGGAGCAACCGGCCGCCCTATGGCTGCTAGAGCCGGGATCCGCACGAGCCGCGTCATCGGCGGCCCGCGGTCCGGCCCCGTCGTCCGGCCCCGTCGTCCGGCACCGAGGGCCCCGTCGGGCCCGGTTGGGCCCCGGGCATGACAACTCCCTGTGACATACGTGCGGTTGTTGGATCTGCGCCTCTTCCGGGCCGGCGCCGCGTTGAACACTCTGGGTGTGCATTTCCGTTACTCAGCGTGGAAAGGAATGGATCATGACGACGATCGAACGGCGCAGGACGGCGGAGAGCAGAGTGCGGGTGGCGGAGGACGCGGTGACGCGGCTGAAGGAGGGTTTCTCGGGGGTCGGGATCACGTTGCCCTCGCTGCGGGTCGACCCGGTGACGTGCGCGGGGACCGAGCCGGGGGCGCCGTTGGTGGACCTGGGCCGGTGCAACCTCGACACGGCGCTGCGGTTGAGCGTGGTGCTGGAGGCGCAGGGGACGGCCGGCCATGAACGGTGAGGGGACCGAGGGGTGTGCGCCGGAGCCGGGATCGTTCGCGGTGGACACCCGGGACGGCCGGGTGGGGCGCGTGATGGGGCGCGTCGGTTCGTACGTGCAGTTACGGGCGCCGGGTGGCGGGCCCGAGTGGGACTGCCCGCCGGACTCGGTGCGCGCGGCGCCGCTGGGCGAGGTGCTGCGGGCCCGTGTGAGGGAGGTCAACCGGGAGGGGAGGCTGCCATGACGGTGGATCCGGTGGTCATGTCCTCGGGGCCCGTCGACGGTGCCGCCCCGGAGGCCGGCGATCCGGTGGACGCGTCGCCGGAGCCGTTCGGCACGACGATCCCCACGGAGGGGTTCCCGGCCTGAAGGGGTGTGCGTGTGCGTGCGCGGATGAGGGGTGGTACCCGGTCGGCCCGGTACCACCCCTCATCCATGTGCGTTTGTGCGCCGGGGGTCAGACCCCGGCCGGTGCCTTCGTCGGGGTGTCGGGGTCGGTGGTCGGGGACGTGGGGGAGCCCGTCGCCGTGACGGGGGAGGCGGCCGGTTCCCGGGAGACGTCGAACTCCGCCGGCAGGTCCTTGCCGAAGCCGAAGAAGTACGTGGCGAGGAACCCGGCGAGGTAGCCGACCAGCAGGCCGCCCGCGTAGATCGCGACCGTGGTGCCGAGGCCGTGGTTGCCGTCGAGGAGGGGGAACAGGGCCCAGCCGGACGGGCCGATGGCGGTGGAGCCGACCTTGTCGCCGAGCTGGTTGAACAGCCCGACGAAGCCGCCGCCGAACGCGCCGCCCACGCACGCCGTGACGAACGGGCGGCCGAGCGGGAGGCTGACGCCGTAGATCAGGGGCTCGCCCACACCCAGCAGACCCGCGGGCAGGGCGGACCTGATGGTGCGGCGGATCGACTCGTTGCGGGGGAGACGGAAGTAGACCGCGACCGCCGCGCCGACCTGGCCGGCGCCCGCCATGGCGAGGATCGGGAGCAGGACGGTGTAGCCCTGCTGCTCGATCAGGGTGGTGTGGATCGGGATGAGCGCCTGGTGCAGGCCCAGCATCACCAGGGGCAGGAAGAGTCCGCCGAGCACGAAGCCCGCGCCCGCGCCGCCGTTGGAGAGCAGCCAGTCGGCGAACGTGCCGATGGCGGTGGAGATCTCACCGGCCACGTACATCAGGCCGAAGATCGTCACCAGGCCGGAGACCAGGACCGTGAGCGTCGGGGTGACCAGTACGTCCAGCGCCTCGGGAACCCGGCGGCGGCACCACTTCTCCACGTGCACCGCGAGCACCGCCGCGCCGAGCGCGCCGAGCACACCGCCCTGGCCGGGGGAGAGCTTCTGGCCGAACGCCTCGATGTTGGCGACGCCCGGGAACACGATGATCGCGGCGACCGCACCGCCCAGGATCGGCGTCCCGCCGAACTCCTTCGCCGTGTTGAAGCCGACGAACACGGCGATCAGCGCCATGAACCCGGACGCCATCGCGGCGAGGGCGGGGGTGATGGAGGTCAGCCAACCCAGGTTCACCAGCAGGCCGTTGAGGCCGGCGATGATGCCGCAGCCGATGAGCGCCGGGATCAGCGGGACGAAGATGTTCGCGATCCTGCGCAGGAACAGCTTGAACGGGGTGGCGTTCTTCGCCTTCCGCGCCGCCTTCATCGCGGCGCCCTGGGCGGCCAGTTCCTCCGCCGAGGCGGAGGGAGCGGAGGGGGGAGGGGCGTCGGCCGGGGCGGCGGGGCCGGGGCCGGACGCCCCGGCCTCCGCCACCAACTGCTCGAACTCCGGAGTGACCCGGGCGACGGTGCCCGGGCCGAGGACGATCTGGTACGTGTCGTCCTCGACCACCCCCATGACGGCGGGTACCGCCTTCAGGGCCTCGTCGTCGACGAGCGAGCGGTCGTGCAGGCCCAGCCGGAGCCGGGTCATGCAGTGGGCGATGGAGCTGACGTTCGCGGCGCCGCCGACGAGCGGGAGGATCGCGGCGGCGATGGCGCGGTTCTTGTCCTGTGGTGCCATGGTGCGTGGTGCCTTGCTGTGGGGGGAGGTGCGGGGTGGAGCCGGTGGGTCAGGTGGTGCGGGGAGCGGCGGCCAGGGCGGTACGGAGGTGGCCGTGGGAGGAGTCCAGCAGTGCGGCGGCGGTGGGGCCGTCGACCTGGCCGAGGATGGTGAGGATGGCGTTCTTCACCTCGCCGTCGGTCGCGGCGAGCGCGGCCTCGATCTCCTCGTCGGACGCCCCGGTGGCCAGCGAGACGATCCGGCGGGACCGGGCGCGCAGCTTCTCGTTGGAGGCGCGGACGTCGACCATCAGGTTCCCGTACGTCTTGCCGAGCCGGATCATCGTGATCGTCGAGATCATGTTGAGGACGAGCTTCTGGGCCGTGCCCGCCTTGAGCCGGGTGGAGCCGGTGAGCAGCTCCGGGCCGACGACGACCTCGATGCCGTGCTCGGCCGCCGCCCCCAGCGCGGAGTTCGCGTTGCAGGACAGCCCGAGCGTCAGGGCGCCCTTGCGGCGGGCGTGTTCGACGGCGCCGATCGCGTACGGCGTGCGGCCGGAGGCGGAGATGCCGACCACGGTGTCGTCGGCGGTGAGGTCCAGGGCGTCGAGGTCGGCGGCGGCCAGCTCCTTGCTGTCCTCGGCGCCCTCGACGGCCGTGACCATGGCGGTCGGGCCGCCCGCGATCAGGCCGACGACCTGGGACGGGTCGGTGTTGAAGGTGGGCGGGCACTCGCTGGCGTCCAGCACGCCGAGCCGGCCCGCCGTGCCCGCGCCCGCGTAGATCAGGCGCCCGCCGCGCGCCATGCGCTCCGCGATGCCGTCGATCGCGGCCGCTATCTCGGGCAGCCGGGCGCCGACGGCGTCCGGTACGGACCGGTCCTCGCCGTTCATGATGCGGGCTGTCTCAAGGGTGCTCAGACGGTCGATCTCGGCGAGCTCGGGCCGGAACGCCTCGGTGGTGAGCGTTTCGAGCTGGGCGCGCAGGTCCCCGTGGTCGTCGGGGCCGGCGGGGGTGAGGTCGGCGATGGAGGTCATGGAGGGTGACTCTGCCTTTTCGGTCTCGGGCTCGTACGGTTCCGCGGATGGGGGGTTCGGGGCGAACGGGTCCGCGTTCGGGGTGCGAGTGCGGGGGTTCGGAGAGGTCGGGGACGGGGGCGGGGAGCGGGGGACGGGGGTGCGCGGTACGGGGGACGGGGTACGGGTCAGCGGGGACGGGGCGTGTGGCGGTGGGCCAGTGCCTCGTAGGAGGCGGAGAGGGCCGGTGCGGCCGTCTCGTAGGTACGCTGCGCCACGCCTATGAACAGGCAGTCGACGACGAGGAGTTGGCTCGTGCGGCTCGACATGGCGGCGGGGCGCAGCTCGCTCTCCCGGGCGGTGGACGTGGTCAGTACGTGGTCGGCGTACTGCGTGACCGGGCCGTCGGGGCGACCGGTGATCGCGACCGTCGTCGCACCGCGGTCGAAGGCGACCCGCAGCGGCTCTATGACGTCGACGGTGGAGCCGGAGTGCGTGATCGCGATGGCCACGTCGCCGGAGCGGAGCTGCACGGCGTTGGTCACCGCCAGGTGCGGGTCCGTGTGGGAGTGCGCGATCAGCCCGATGCGGGCCAGCTTCTGCGCGAGGTCCTGGCCGACGAGGGAGGAGGCGCCGACACCGTAGATGTCGATCCGCCGGGCGGTGGCGGCGGCGGCCACGGCGGCACCGAGCTGGACGGTGTCGAGCCCGGCGGCCGTGTCGGCGAGGGTCTGCTGCTCGTCGTAGGCCAGCTTGGCGACCACGTCGGCGATCGGGTCGTCCACCGCTATGTCCGCGGTGACGGAAGGGGCGCGCCCCGACTGCTGGTGCGCGGCGAGCCCGGCGAGGGCCAGCCGCAGGTCGCGGTAGCCGGGGTAGCCGAGGAGACGGGCCGTGCGGACCACGGTCGCCTCGCTGGTGCCGGTGAGTTCGGCGAGACCGGTGACCGTGAGGGCGGCGCAGCCCGCGGGGTCACCGGCGACGGCCTCGGCGACGCGCTGCATGGAGCGGGTCATGGACGGCGCGAGCGTGCGCACCTTGGCCGCGAGGGCCGCCGGGGCGGGCGGGGAGTCGGCGCTGAAACTTTCCTTCAAGTCGTTGGTCACATTTGAAAGATATTTTCAACCGGGTTGCCCGTCAACCCCCCTTTTGAGCCTGCGTCCCGGCGGCGCCGTTCCGGCGTAGTTCCTGCGGAGTTCCGGGGGACTTCCAGGGGGACTGCCGGAGGGCTTCCGGAGGGACTTCCGGGAGTGGGCTTCGGACAGCGCGGAAACGGCGGGGGCGGGCGCGTGGGGCCTTCTCGCGGGCGGAGCGACAATGGGGCCATGGAGATGAACCCCTTGGAACAGGCGTTGCACACGGCCCGTGCACTGGTCATGGCCGATCTCGCCGCAGGTGACGTCGCCGAGGCCGGGATCGTCTCGTTGGTCGAGGACGCGGTGACCCACCGCCGCTGGTGGGTCGAACAGTGGCCCGACGGGGCCGCGTTCGTGGTGGGGCTCGTCGCCCAGGACGTGCAGGACGCGCTGCTCGAACGGTACGGGCGGTGGCCGCTCTGTCCGGTCTGCGACGCGGGCGACCCGCACGCCCTCGACGTCGAACCGGAACTGGGCCCGGACCCGCACTGGGTGTGCACCAAGGCGGCCGTGGCCGTGGCGCCGGTCGGCTCGCTCGACGGGATACTTCGCCGGTGACGGTCTACATCGATCCGCCTCAGTGGCCGGGGCACGGGCGGCTGTGGTCGCACCTGGTCAGCGACGTGTCCTTCGACGAGCTGCACGCCTTCGCGGCATCCATCGGCTGCCCGCCGCGCGCGTTCGAGCGGGACCACTACGACATACCGGAGGAGCGGTACACGGACGCGGTACGGGCCGGGGCGAAGGAGATCGGCCCGAAGGAACTCGTCCGCCGGATCACGGAGGCGGGGCTGCGACGCCCCAAGGGACGCCCCGCCCCCGGGGCCTGATGGCGGTCCGGGGGCGGGGGCGGCCGACGTGCTGTCAGGCGGTCGAGGGCTTCGCGTCCGCGCACGCCTCCACCGGCGTGTCCGACGACGCCGCGGCGGGCGCCCCGGCCACCCGGCGCGACCTGCCGCCGCCCTGCAGCCGCAGTGAGAGCACCACGGCCGCCAGCGCCACCACCGTCATCGCCGCACCGGCCCACGCGGTCGCCGCGAAACCGAAGTCCGCGTCGATCACCGCACCGCCCAGCCAGGGGCCGCCCGTGTTGCCCAGGTTGAACGCGGCGGTGGCCGTCGCACCGGCCAGCGTCGGTGCGGCACCCGCGACGTTGAACATCCGGGCGTTCAGCGCCGGGGCCGTGTAGAACGACGACAGGCCCAGCAGGAACGCGAGCCCGACCGCGGCGACCTGGTACGAGGCGAACAGCGCCAGTGCGACCAGGAGGATCGTCGAGGCCGCGACACCGCTCATCAGCACCCCGAAGAGGTGCGCGTCCGCGACCCGGCCGCCGATCGTCGTACCGACCAGCGCCCCGATCCCGAACAGTGCCAGCACCGTCGGCACCCAGCCCGAGTCCAGCCCGGCGACATCGGTCAGCAGCGGGGCCAGGTAGCTGAACGCGCAGAAGACACCGCCCGCGGCGAGTGCCGTGACCACGATCGACAGCCACACCTGCCGGTCGCGGTAGATGCCCAGCTCCTGCTTGATCCGGGGGCGCCGCTCCGGCAGCGGAATGCGAGGGATCAGGGTCGCCACCCCGACCAGGGCCACGGCGGACGCCGCACCCACGGCCCAGAACGCCGACCGCCAGCCGAAGTTCTCGCCGAGGAACGCCCCCAGGGGCACCCCCAGCACGTTGGCGATCGACAGTCCGCCGATCATCACGGCCATGGCGCGGGCCCGCGCGTTCACCGGCACCATCGCGATGGCGACCGCCGCCCCCACCGCCCAGAACCCGGCACAGGCGAACGCGCTCACCACCCGGGACACGAAGAGCACCTCGTACGTCGGGGCGAGCGCGCCCGCGACCTGGCCGAGGCCGAAGACGGAGATCAGGGTGATCAGAGTGGTGCGGCGCGGCAGCCGGAGCGTGGCCACGGCGAGCAGCGGGGCGCCGATCACCATGCCGATCGCGAAGGCGGATATGAGGAGTCCGGCGCGGGGTATCGACACGTCCATGTCGTCGGCGATGGGCGGCAGCAGTCCGGAGAGCATGAATTCACTGGTCCCCAGGGCGAAGACCGAGAGCCCCAGGACGTACACGGCGAGAGGCATGCGGGAGCGGATGACGGCAGAGTCGGGCATGACAGCTGCCAACAGCGATCACATGCCGCCGCATTCCCGACGTATCGGCAACGTTGCGGCATTGTTTCCCGCCGGCGGCGCGTGTCGGCGGTGCGCGTCCGTCAGTGGTCGAGCAGCTCCAGCTCGGTCAGCAGGTTCCGCCGGGCCCGCTGCTCCCACCGGTCCGCCCCGTACGGGGTGCGGAACAGCCGGGGCAGCCCGAGCAGCTGGCGCAGCACCGTCGCCCGGCCCTCCCGGAACGCGTCGTCGGGCACGAAGCCGTACTCCTCGCGGACCTGCGCCGTGTACGCCGCGTAGTGCTGCGGGTCCGCCGCCAGGATCGCCAGGTCCGCGTCGCACAACACCTCGCCGTCGGTGTCGCCGGGGGCCGGATCGTGGGTGACGGTGAGTCGTACGAGGCGGGCCACCTCGGCCGTCACCCCGTCGGGCACCCCGGCCTCCGGGAGCGCGCGTTCGGCGAGCGCCGCGCTGCGCTCCTCGTTCTCGGACCGGTCGGGCCGGTACACCGCGTCGTGGAACCAGGCGGCGAGGCGTACGGCGTCCGGGTCGGCCGCGTGCCCGGCGAGGGTGTCGACGTGGTCGAGCACCGCGGCCAGGTGCGCGGTGGTGTGGTACCGCCGCTGCGGCTCGGCCCAGCGCGCCAGCAGGTTGTCGGCGTACGGCGCGGGATCGGGCGCCGCGGCCCCGCCCCGGGCGCGGACGAGCACCTCCCGCCAGCGCTCCCGGAGGGAGCCGTCGACGCCGTCGGCCCCGTGGGCATCGCCTGTACGCGCACTGTCGCTCATGCGGCCGACCCTATCGGCGAACACCGGGCCGCCAGGCGGCGATCCGACCCCCGGGGCGTGCGGGCGTCCCACTCCCCGGGCCGGGTCTTGTCGGACCGTGGGGCAGTCGCTAGCGTGCGCCCGTGACGGATCTGACGAACCCGGCGAACCGGACGGCCCCGGCTCCGGTCCCGGTCCCGGTGGCGCCGACGGCCCCGGTGGCCCCGGCGAGGGCTCCGATGGATCTCAACGCGGATCTCGGCGAGGGGTTCGGGCACTGGACCCTCACCGACGACGACGCGTTGCTCGACTGCGTCACCAGCGCCAATGTGGCCTGCGGGTTCCACGCGGGCGACGCCTCCGTGATGCGGCGGGTCTGCGACCGGGCGGCGGCCGGGGGAGTACGGATCGGCGCCCAGGTCGCGTACCGGGACCTGGCCGGGTTCGGGCGCCGCTCGATGGACGTGCCGCCCGCCGAACTGACCGCGGAGGTCGCCTACCAGATCGGCGCCCTGCGGGTGTTCGCCGAGGCGGCCGGGTCCAGGGTCTCGTACGTCAAACCGCACGGCGCCCTCTACAACCGCGCAGTGTGGGACGACGACCAGGCCGCGGCCGTGATCGAGGGCGTCCGGCTGGCCGGCGGCGACCTGGCGGTGCTCGGGCTCCCGGGGTCGCGCCTGCTCGACCGCGCCCGGGACGCGGGCCTCACCGCCGTCGAGGAGGCCTTCGCCGACCGCGCGTACACGCCCCGGGGAACGCTGGTCCCGCGCGGCGAGCCCGGCGCGGTGGTGCACGACGGGGACGAGGTCGTACGGCGCAGCGTCGGCATGGCGGTGGACGGGGGCGTCGTCGGGACGGACGGCAGCCGGATACCGGTCGCGGCGCGCTCGTTGTGCGTGCACGGCGACACCCCGGGCGCGGCGGCGCTGGCGCGCCGGGTCAGGGCGGCGCTGGAGGCGGCGGGCGTGGCCGTGCGGGCGTTCGCGTGAACGCGGACACCGGCACGGGCATGGACGGCGGCACGGACACCGGCACGGGCACGGGCACGGACGGCGGCACGTGTGCGGACCCCGGCATGTGCACGGACGCCGTCCCGGGTGTCGAGGTCCTTCCCGCCGGGCCCGGGGCGCTGCTCGTCGAGCTGTCGTCCGGCGAGCACGCCGAGGCGTTCCACGCCGAGCTGCTGCGGTGCCGTGCGCTCGGTGAACTGCCCGCCGTGCGCGAGGTCGTGCCCGGCGCCCGCACCGTTCTCCTCGACGGCATCGCCGACCGCACCCCGGACGGCCGCGCGCGGCTCGTCCGGGAACTCCTCTCCTGGCGGACGCCCCCGCCGCGCCGCGGCACCGGCGCGGTCGTCGAGATACCCGTCGTCTACGACGGACCGGACCTCGCGGACGTCGCGGCGGCCTGGGGCGTCGCCGTCGCCGATGTGCCCCGCATCCACGCGGGGACCGAATTCCGGGTGGCGTTCTGCGGGTTCGCCCCCGGCTTCGGCTACCTCACGGGCCTTCCCGAACGGTTGCACGTGCCGCGCCGCGCCACCCCGCGCACCCGGGTCCCGGCCGGTGCGCTGGCCCTCGCGGGGGCGTACACCGGGGTGTACCCGCGTCCCTCGCCCGGCGGCTGGCAGATCGTCGGGCGGATGCACGGGCCGGGCGCGCTGTGGGACCCGGCCCGGGAACCGGCCGCGCTGCTGAGCCCCGGGGCCCGGGTGCGTTTCGTCGCGACGGAGGCACGGCCGTGACCGGGGCCGCGGGGCCGGACCGGGGCCGACCCGCGGTACCGGGACGTGCGGACGCCGCCGGACCGGACCGGGGCGGGCCCGTCGGCACCGTCCGGGTGGTCCGGGCCGGGGCCCTGACCACCGTTCAGGACACCGGCCGCGCCGGCTGGGCGCATCTCGGGGTGCCGCGTTCGGGCGCCCTGGACGCCCCCGCCGCCCGCCTCGCCAACCGGCTCGCCGGGAACGGGCCGGACGCGGCCCTGCTGGAGACGACCGTCGACGGCTGCGCGGTCCGCCCGGACCGGCCCGTGCTCGTCGTCGTCGGCGGGGCGCCCTGCCGGGTCACGGTCGACGGGCGGCCCGCGGCCTGGGGTGCGCCCGTGCGCGTACCGGCGGGCGCGGTGCTCGAAGCGGGCCCCGCCGCGCAGGGCCTGCGCGGCTATCTGGCGTTCGGCGGCGGCCTGTTGCCGGAACCCGTGCTGGGCAGCAGGTCGGCCGACCTGCTCTCCGGGCTGGGCCCGGCCCCCCTGCGCGACGGCGACGTGCTCCCGCTGGGCCGGGCCCCGGCGGGCTCCCGGGGCGCCGACGCCGTGCCCTGGCCGGCCGCGCCCGCCGAACTGGTCCTGCCGCTGTCCCTCGGCCCCCGCCACACCTGGTTCACCGACGACGCGCTGCGCACGCTCACCACGGCCGTGTACCGGGTCTCGCCGCACAGCAACCGGATCGGGCTGCGCACGGAGGGCCCGGCCCTGGAGCGGGCCCGCGCGGGCGAACTGCCCAGCGAGGGGATGGTGCTCGGCGCCGTCCAGGTACCGCCGGACGGGCGCCCGGTGGTGTTCCTCAACGACCATCCGACGACCGGCGGTTACCCGGTCGTCGGCGTCGTGGACGGGGCCGCGCTCGCGGGCGCGGCGCAGGCCGTGCCCGGGACCCGGGTGCGGTTCGTGCCCGGCGGGAGGTGATCCGTCGTCAGATAGTCGGTCTGCCCGGTGCGTTCGTGCGGTGCGCGGCCCTTTTGGCCGCAGCCGTCACGTCGGGGCGGGCAGCCCGAAGTGGTCCATGACGATCCGCATCGTCACGGCGCCGTCGGCGTTGAAGTCGGGGTCGGCGTCGTACGCCGGGGTGTGCCGGCCGACTATCCCCGCGTCCAGCAGTTCCCGCAGCAGCAGGTCGCCGCTGCGCCGTGACTCGCGGCGCCGGCCGACGTTGAAGTACGACTGCTCGAACCCGCCCCGGCAGTGCTGGAACTGGAAGGGGTGGTCGGGGCAGTGCGGGATCATGTAGTTCTGCCCGTGCGGGCACTCGCACGCGGGCGTGGTGGCCAGGAACACCGTCTCCACCCGGCCGGGTCCGCCGAAGCGTTCCTCGTAGCGGAACCCGGTGATGTCGCGCGCCAGGTCCGCCACGGCCGTTCCCCGCCCCGGCAGGTCGGCCGCGTCGTGCGTCGCCCAGGACCAGCCGGCCGATTCGCCCCCTGTACGGGCGGGGTACCCCGCCTCGGCGAGGACGGCGGTCAGCGTGGGCAGGTCCAGGCCCTTGGCGTAGGTGACGAAGGTGCCGGGGGCGATCGGAACGCCCGTCTCCCGCACCACCTCCCGGGCGAGCGGGGGCGAGGGGAGACCGAAGGCGCCGGCGATCGCCCGTACGAGCCGGTCCTCGTCGTCGTAGTGGTGGTCGAAGCAGTCGTGGTCGTCGTCCGCGTCCGCGGCCCCGCAGTCCGAGCCGGGGCCTATGAGCCCGGCGGCGAGCAGCTCGACGGACAGGTGGTCGGGATTCTCGCCGACCCGCTGCCTGATGTCCTCGAAGCTGAAGCCGAGGACCAGACGGCCGTCGCGGTAGTGGTCGAAGGCGGGCCCGTGCGCCTTCGCGCTGCACGGCTCGGTCACGAAGACCACGAGCTCCGTGCCCTGCGGGCAGACCTGCCGGTAGTCGACGCCCTCGTAGTCGTCGATCTCGTCGTTGAGCATGTCGTGCACCGCCCAGGCCCACCCGTTCGCCTCGCCGTGGGCGAGCGGTTCGCGCCGCAGCCCGCGCAGCCCGGCGGTGAGCGCGTCGGACGACAGGCCGCGGGAGAAGACGATGTTCACCTCGTGGCCGGGAAAGGAACCGTGCATCCAGCTCGTCATGCCCAAGACCTTAGACACCGCCACTGACAACGCGATCTGCCGGGAGGCCCGTTGGCCCCCGGCAGATCGCGTCGGGTCGGTGCGGTGGTGCGGTCGGTGCGGTTCCTGCGGCTGGTTACGACGCGGCCCGGAACCCCCTCAGCCGCAGCGAGTTGCCGACCACGAAGACCGAGGAGAAGGCCATCGCGGCCCCCGCGATCATCGGG
The DNA here is from genome assembly GCF_040612315.1 of Streptomyces sp. NPDC006435. NCBI lineage: Bacteria > Bacillati > Actinomycetota > Actinomycetes > Kitasatosporales > Streptomycetaceae > Streptomyces > Streptomyces sp. NPDC006435. Next base: position 312,620 of record NZ_JBEXPY010000002.1, on the reverse strand, counting down.
TTGAGCAGTCCGGCCGCGGCGAGCGGCAGGGCGGCCACGTTGTAGGCGAAGGCCCAGAACAGGTTCGTCCGGATGGTTCCCAGGGTCTTCCGCGACAGCCGGATGGCGTCCGCGGCGGCCCGCAGGTCCCCGCGCACCAGCGTCAGGTCGCCGGCCTCGATCGCGGCGTCCGTGCCGGTGCCCATCGCCAGACCCAGGTCGGCCTGGGCGAGCGCGGCCGCGTCGTTGACCCCGTCGCCGACCATGGCGACCGAACGGCCCTCGGCCTGGAGGCGCTTGACGACGTCGACCTTGTCCTCCGGCATGACCTCCGCGTACACCTCGTCGATGCCGACCTCGGCCGCGACCGCCTCGGCCACCGCGCGGTTGTCACCGGTGAGCAGGATCGGGGTGAGCCCGAGGGCCCGCAGCCGGGCGATGGCCTCCGCGCTGGTGTCCTTCACCGCGTCGGCCACCTCCAGGACCGCACGCGCCTCGCCGTCCCAGGCGACCGCGATGGCCGTCCGGCCCGCGGCCTCCGCCTCGGCCTTCCGGCGGGCCAGCTCCACCGGCAGGTGGATCTCCCACTCGGCGAGGAGTTGTTCGCGGCCGACGAGGACGGCGTGGCCCTCGACGATGCCTTGGACGCCGAGTCCGGCGATGTTGGTGAAGTCCTCGGGGGTGGGCAGGGTGCCGGTGCGTTCGGCGGCTCCGGCGGCGACGGCCTGGGCGATGGGGTGTTCGGAGGCGTGTTCCAGGGCGCCGGCGAGGCGCAGGACGTCGTTCTCGGTGGTGTCGTCGGCGGTGTGGACGGTGAGGAGGGTCATGCGGCCGGTGGTGACGGTGCCGGTCTTGTCGAGGACGATGGTGTCGACGCGGCGGGTGGTCTCCAGGACCTCGGGGCCCTTGATGAGGATGCCGAGCTGGGCGCCGCGTCCGGTGCCGACCATGAGGGCGGTGGGGGTGGCCAGGCCCAGGGCGCAGGGGCAGGCGATGATCAGTACGGCCACGGCCGCGGTGAACGCGGCGGTCAGACCCGAACCGTTGCCGAGCCAGAAGCCGAGCGTGCCGAGTGCGAGCGCGATGACGACGGGGACGAAGACGGCGGAGATCCGGTCGGCGAGGCGCTGGGCGGCGGCCTTGCCGTTCTGGGCGTCCTCGACGAGCTTCGCCATCCGGGCCAGCTGGGTGTCGGCACCGACCCGGGTGGCCTCGACGACGAGCCGGCCGCCCGCGTTGAGGGTCGCCCCGGTGACGGAGTCCCCGACGCCGACCTCGACGGGCACGGACTCACCGGTCAGCATCGACGCGTCCACGGCCGAGGCGCCCTCGACGACGGTGCCGTCGGTGGCGATCTTCTCGCCGGGACGGACCAGGAACCGGTCGCCGACCTGGAGTTCGGCCGTCGGCACGGTCACCTCGTGGCCACCGCGCACCACGGTGACCTCCTTGGCGCCGAGTTCGAGCAGCGCCTTGAGGGCCGCGCCCGCCTTCCGCTTGGAGCGGGCCTCGAAGTAGCGGCCGGCCAGGATGAAGGCGGTGACGCCGGCGGCGGCCTCCAGGTAGATGTTGCCCGCGCCGTCGCTCCGGCCGATGGTCAGCTCGAAGGGGTGCGTCATGCCGACCATGCCCGCGGTGCCGAAGAACAGCGCCCACAGCGACCAGAGGAACGCGGCCGTGGTGCCGACCGAGATCAGCGTGTCCATCGTCGCCGCGCCGTGCCGGGCGTTGGTGAACGCGGCCTTGTGGAACGGCCACGCGGCGTACGTGACGACCGGGGCCGTCAGGGTCAGCGAGAGCCACTGCCAGTAGTCGAACTGGAGCGCCGGGATCATCGACATCGCGATCACCGGCACGGCGAGCGCGACGGCGGTGAGCAGCCGCTGCCGCAGCGGACGCAGCTCCTCGGCCCCGTCGTCCTCGGTGACGGCCCCCGGGGCGTCGCCCCCGGCGCGGGCCGGCGGCGCGGGCTCGTGCGCGGTGTAACCGGTCTTCTCGACGGTGGCGATCAGGTCCTGTACGGAGATGTCCTCACCCCGGTAGCTGACCTTCGCCTTCTCGGTGGCGTAATTGACGGTGGCCTCGACACCGTCCATCCGGTTGAGCTTCTTCTCGATGCGGGCCGCGCAGGAGGCGCACGTCATGCCGCCGATCGCGAGCTCGACCTCTGCGGTGGTGCCGGTGGTTGCCCCGGTGCCGATATCGGAGCCGGGTGTGGCGGTGTGCGCGGACACGATGTCCTCCCTGGCGGAGACCTTGATACCCCTAGGGGGTATGCATTGCTGACTCATGTATACCCCCCACCCCTATGAATTGCAAGGGTGGAAATGCCGCCGGGGCCCGGAGTGTGCGCGTCTGACCGCCCGATGTGCGTCTGACCTCACGTATCTTCGCGTGGCGTTGAGCTGCGCAGTCGATGTACCGGCCCGTAGGCTGGTCATTGGACTAGACCTATTGCCGCTTCCTGGAGGATTGGGATCCCATGAGCAACCGTGCAGTCCTGGAGGTGATCGCTCTCGACGCGGAGGACGCGGTCGCGGCCCAGTCGGGTGGTGCGGACCGGCTGGAGCTGGTCACCGACATGGCGGCGGACGGCCTGACCCCGTCCCGTGCGACCTTCGCGGAGATCCGGGCGGCGGTGGACATTCCGCTGCGGGTGATGCTCAGGCTGGCGGACGGCTTCGCGGCCGGTGACATCGAGGAGCTGGTGGCCAGGGCCCGCGAGCTGCGGGAGGCGGGCGCCGAGGAGTTCGTGTTCGGCTTCCTCGACGAGGAGGGGAACCCGGACCTGGTCGCCGTCGAGCGCCTGGTCGCGGAACTGGACGGCTGCCGGTGGACCTTCCACCGGGCGATCGACCGGGCCGCCGACCGGGACGCCCTGCGCAAGCAGCTGGCCGACCTGCCCGGCCTGGACACCTACCTCACCGCCGGTTCGGCGAAGGGCGTCGACGACGGCATCCCGACCCTGCTGGTCGAGGCGGCCCGCCAGGGCGAGGCCGGGTACGAGCCGCAGATCCTGGTGGGCGGCGGCCTGCGCCTGGAGCACCTGCCGGAGCTGCTGGCCGCGGGCATCGACGCCGTGCACATCGGCGGCGCGGCCCGCCCGCACGGCTGGTCCGGCCCGGTGGACGCGGCGGCGGTACGGGAGTGGCGCACGGTGCTGGACGCGTAACGGGGTGGGCTGTGGGAACGGCGGTACGGGCGGGCCAGGGGTGGAACCAGGGCCGGGACCAGGGCCGGGGTCGGGGCCGGGAGGCTTGAGGCCCTCGGCCTCCGTACCTCCGGCCCCCGCCGCCCCGCACCCCTCAGACCCCCGGCGTCGCCAGCTGGTCCGGCAGCTCCGCCGAGTGCACCACCGTCAGCCCCGACACCGCACGCGTCAGCGCCACGTACAGCCGGCGCAGCCCCGTGCGCTCGTCCGGCTCCCCGTCCACCACCGCGGACGGCTCGTCCAGCACCACGTAGTCGTACTCCAGGCCCTTCGCGAGCGAGGCCGGCACCAGCGTCAGCCGGGACTCGGCGCTCGTCTCCTCGCCCGGGGAGAGGTACGCGTGCCCCGCCGCGGTCAGGGCCTCGGCCAGCACCGGGATCCGGGCGTCGGCCGCGATCAGGCCGATCGACCCCTCCCGGGTCAGCGACACCTCGCACTCCGCGAGCACCGCCGCGTCCAGCTCCGCCGGATCGGCCACCCGCCGCACCTCCAGCGAACCCGGCGACTCGCGCACCGACTCCACCGCCGCCAGGCCCGGCGAGATCATCGGCAGCAGCCGCGACGCGTACGCGATCACCTCGCGCGGCACGCGGAAGCCCGCCGTCAGCTCCTCCACCACCGCGTCCGGCTTGCCGAGGTGGTGCAGCGCCTGCGCCCAGCTCTCCGTCGACCACGGCGTGGTGCCCTGCGCGAGGTCGCCGAGCACCGTCGCCGAGCCGGTCGTGCAGCGCCGGCCCACCGCCCGGTACTGCATGGGGGACAGGTCCTGCGCCTCGTCGAGCACGACGTGGCCGAGCGAGTGCGTGCGCGCCACCAGGTCGCCCGCCTCGTCGATCAGCACCGCGTCCGCCGCCGACCACTTCGCGGACTTCACGCTCCGGGCGGCCCTTTTACCAGATCCAGGCAGCGCCCACAGGATCGTCTTCTGCTCGTCCTCGTCGAGCAGCCCCTCCGCGTGGGCGGCCAGGAACTCCGCGTCCGACAGCAGCCGCAGCACCAGCTTGGCGGGGTCGACGACCGGCCAGATCGCCTTCACGGCCGCCTTCACCGCGGGGTTGCGGGCCACCGCGTTCTGCACCCGGTCGTCGGGGGCCTCGCCCGCCTCCTCCATCCGGACCAGGACGGCGTGCGCGATGCGCTGCGGAAGCGCCTCGTGGGCGGCCCCGTAGCGCATGTCGCGGGCCAGGAGCTCGTTCACGATCTCCTCCAGCTCGTACGCCGGGATCCGCCAGCGCCGCGATCCGCGCACGACCACGACCGGCTCCGTCGGCGGCGTCACGTGCGAACGGACCGCCCGCCGCAGCACCTCGGCCATCCTGGCGTCACCCTTGACGACGGCGGCGTCCGCCGGGTCCGTGCCGCGCACCTCGACGCCCGCCGTCGCCACCAGGTCGTCGACGGTCGCCTGCTTCACCTCCAGCTCGCCGAGCGCGGGCAGCACCTGCTCGATGTAGTGCAGGAACGACCGGTTCGGCCCGATGACCAGCGTGCCGGTGCGGGCCAGCCGCTCGCGGTGCGCGTACAGCAGGTACGCGACCCGGTGCAGGCCGACGGCCGTCTTCCCGGTACCGGGACCGCCCTGCACGCACACCGTCCCGCCGAGCCCGCTGCGGACGATCTCGTCCTGCTCGGGCTGGATCGTCGCGACGATGTCCCGCATCGGGCCGACACGCGGACGCTCGATCTCCGCCTGGAGGAGCTTGCTGGTCTGCTCGGCCTCCGAGGGGTCGGTGAGGTGCTCGTCCTCGTACGCGGTCAGCTCGCCGCCGGTGTAGCCGAAGCGGCGGCGCTGCCCGACGTCCTGCGGATCCTTCCGGGAGGCCCGGTAGAACGGCTGCGAGACCGGCGCGCGCCAGTCGATGACCATCGGGTCGCCGTCGGCGTCGTGGACGTGGCGCCGCCCGATGTAGAACTGGCCCTCCCGTCGCCCACCACCGCCCTTGTCCGAGGCGCTGCGCGCCGCCCCTTCCGACGCCCCCTCGGCCAGGTCGCCCCCGACCCGGTGCAGATAGTCCAGGCGTCCGAAGAAGAGCGGGGTGTGGGAGAGGTCGGCGAGCGACTTGATGCGCTCGTCGATCTGGGCCTGAAGGACGGCCGCGTTGACCCAGTTCGCGGTGACGTCGCGGATGTCGAGGGCCTGGGCGTCCTCGCGCATGGCGCGCAGCGCGGAGCGGGACGCGGCGAGATGGGCGCGTTCGCGAGCCAGGGGGTCGGTGGTGTCGCTTTCGAGTTCGTGCGCGGGCACGGTGTTGCCTCCGGCTTTTCGACGCAGGACGGCGGACCGCACCCCGCCCCGGGCAGCGCTCGGGAACGGTGTGATGCGGTCCGCTCGGGAATCGATCACGGGTGCGCACAGCGGGTGTGCGCACGGCTGCCGGCCGGTTTCCGTCCGGTCGGCGGCGCTCCCCCGGCTGCCGGCACGGCCCCTCACGGGCCGCCGGTACCACGGTGCGGGAGGCGGGCAGACCGGCGATTGTATCCACCGGGCCGGGTTCGGGCCAACGCGTATCGCCCGGGGCGGCACTCTTCCCCGCGGCCGTCGATCCCGCCGCCGCTTCCCCGGGCGAGGACGAAGAGAGTTCGGAGGGGCCGCGGGGCGGAGGGACAGGGCATGGAGCGGGGAACGGGCAGGGGCCGACGGAGCCACCGGGTCCACCGGGTCCACCCCGAGACGGGGAGCAGGGTGTTCCCCGGGTTGCCCCGGGGTGATCACTGACGGCCAACGACCCCGCTCGGAAAGAGAGTTGGTGTGACGCGAATGTCGCGTCGACACCGTCCGTCCTTCCTTCCGGGAGCCGCCCCGTGCCCACCCGATCCCTCACCCCTCGTCGCCTCGCCGTCGCCGGTGCGGTGCTGGCCGTGCTCTGCACCGGCCCGGCCGTCGCTCCGGCGGCCTCGGCCGCGTCCCGGGGGAGCGCCGTCGCCTCCGAGCCGTCCCGCGGCGGCCCGGCCGCCGTGGAGAAGCTGCTGACCGCCCTGCCCGACCCGGTGACGGACGCGGCCCTGGTGCGGGTGGCCGGACGGGGTCTGCGCACCCCGTACACCGGTACGGCCGGGCCGGTGGAGGCCGGTGCCCGGTTCCCGGTCGGCAGCGTGACCAAGATCTTCACCGATGCGGTGGTGCTCCGGCTGGTCGCCGAGGGGCGGATCGGCATCGACGATCCGGTCCGCCCCCGCCTCCCCGGCCTGATCCCCGCCGCCTACTCCGGGGTGACGGTGCGCCGGCTGCTGGACCACACCAGCGACCTGCCCCGTCCGGCGCAGGTGCCGCTCGACCCGCGAGGCGTGGTCGCCGCCTCCTTCGAGGCGGACGCCGCCGAGCATCCCGGCCGTGTCCCGGACCCCGGAAAGGTCCAGCAGTACAACGGACTGAACAGCTTCGTCGCCGGGCTGCTCGTGGAGCGGCTCACGGGACACCCCTTCGTCCGGGAGCTCGACCGGCGCGTTCTGCGGCCGCTGGCCCTGCGGCACACCGCTCTCTCCACGGACCCGGCCATCGCCTGGTCCTGGGCCGAGGGCGGACTGACGTCCACCGCCGCGGACCTCGACGCCTTCCTGCGCGCCCTGCTCGGCGGGCGGATCCTGCCCCCGGCCCAGCAGAAGCACCTTTTCGAGATACCCGCGGTCCGCAGCGGCCCGGAGAACACCAGCTGTCCCCCGGCGACACCCTGCTTCAGCGCCGGCGGACTGATGGGTGTCGAGCTGACCGGGACCAGGGTCTGGGGCAAGACCGGCACCAACGGTGGCTGGACCAGCGGAATCTTCGCAAGCGTCGAGCAGCACCGCAGAACGGTCTACGCCCTGCGCCCCGGTCCCCGGCCCACCCCCGGCGAGCAGCGCACCCGCGTCGAGGCGGTGATCACGGCGGCCCTCGCCGACCCGGGGCGTCAGGACCTTTCGTCCCCGGGGCGTCAGAGCCTTTCGGCGGACCGTCGTCCGCCCGCCGACGCCCGGCGGGTGTCCCGCGGGGCCCTGCCGGCCGGGACGCGCGGCGTAGGGTGATCGAACCGCCGCCCGATCGGTCCCGTCGTGGGTGGAGCCGGTGCCGTGCGGGCGCCGTCCCTCCGCCGAGGACGACATGGTCCCCGGTCGTCGCGGCCCGGATCGGGTGATGGGGGAGCGAAGGTGCTGATCACTGTCGCAGAGGTGGAAGCCGCGGCCGAGCGGATCGCGGGGCATGTCGTACGGACCCCGACGGTGCCGAGCCCCGGGCTCTCCGCCTTCCTGGACGCGCGGGTCACCGTGAAACTGGAACTCCTCCAGCGCACCGGCTCCTTCAAGGCACGCGGCGCGACGGCGAAACTGCTCGCGCTCGGCGAGGCCGAGCGCGCCGCCGGCGTCGTGGCGGTGAGCGGCGGCAACCACGGCATCGCGACCGCCGTCATGGCAGGCGCGCTGGGCATCGGGGCGACCGTCGTCATGCCGCGGTCCGCCCCGGGCCGCGCCGTGGCCGTCGCCGAGGCCGCCGGGGCGAACGTCGTCCTCGCCGACACCATGGACGGCGCGTTCGCCCTCGTGGAGGAGTTCCGGGCCAAGGGGCTCACCCCGGTCCACCCCTTCGACGACCCCGTCGTCATCGCCGCCCAGGGCACCGTCGGCCTGGAGTTCGCGGAGGACGCCGGGGAACTGACCGACGTGCTCGTCAGCATCGGCGGCGGGGGACTGATCTCCGGGGTCGCCGCCGCGCTGCACGCGCGCCGTCCCGGTGTACGGGTCTGGGGCGTGGAGACCGAGGGCGCGCGGGCGATGTCGGAGGCCCTGGCCTCCGGCGGGCCGGTGCCGGTCGAACTGTCCTCGATCGTCTCGACACTGAGCGCGCCCAGCGCCTCACGGCTCACCTATGAGCACGTCTCGGCGCTGGTCACCGACGTGCTCACGGTGAGCGACGCGGAGGCCGTGCGGGGCACCCTCGATCTGGCCGACCACGCGAAGGTCTGGGCCGAGCCGGCCGCCGGATGTCTGCTGCCCGCGGCGCGCCGGGTGCTGGAGCGCGTCGGTGAGGACGCCGTGCTGGGTCTGGTGGTCTGCGGCGGCAACGCGACGACCGCCGACATGGCCGCCTGGGCCGAGCGCTTCGGACTGCGCTGACCGCACGGGGCCGACCGTGCGGGGCCGACCGTGCGGGGCGACCGCGCTGCCCCGGCCTCCCCGGTCATTTTCCGGCCACCCCTGATCCCTCCCTGAGTGCCCCTGACGTCTCCCCGACTGCCGGCGGGCCCGGTGTTTCCCGGCATTCCCGGGACTTTCCGGCGTTCCCCGGCACCCCGTTCGATCTGCAGGTCCACCCGGCCGTCCACCTGTGGGTCCATCCCGTAGGGGACGGCATGCGACCGGAGGTCTACGCAGGTCGTGCGCCGGTTCAATCCGCGGGCCGATGCCTTCGGGGGCCCGGCGCAGGACCATGGAACACATGAGCACCGTCAGCCTGAACCCCCGCAGGACCGGCCCCGCGCACGGCGCGACCGCGGCCACCGGTCACCACCGCACCCACCGTGTCGGCGACGCGGTGCGTGCCGTCAAGGTCTTCGTCCGCGCCGCGTTCGGCGTGGTCGTGCTCGGCGAGTACGCCGAGGAGGCGGGCATACGCCGCCGCTCCCGCTGAGTACACGCGACTCTCCGATATGAGTATCGGACCGGAAGCGGTCCGACCCCACCCCGCGATGGGATGGGAGGCATGGAGAACCGCTGCACCCGAGTCGTGGGGAACAACTGCGTCCGCGTCATGACGGACGGCCCGGCCCCGCTCGTGGCGCTCGGCGACTGAGCCCGCCATGACGAATCCCACGCCGCCCGAAGAAGCACCGGCCGACAACGCATCACCCGAAGAAGCCCCGACCGCCCTCGCGAATCCTGCCCCCGCGGCCCCTGACCTCGCGAACCCCGAACCCGCGGACCCCGCCCCTGCGGACCCCGTTCGCCTCGACGGCTGGATCGCTCCCCTCATCGCCACCGTGGGCGTGGCGATCCTCTCCTACGCGGTCCTGGCCGTCTCCTTCCACGTCGTCATGGGCTCCGGCAGCGACGGCGACGCGCACGAGACCTGGTCCTGGGGCGCCGGAGCCGCCCGGAACGTCATGTGGGGCGCCATCTGCGCGATTCCGTATGTGACGCTCCTGGGCCTGGTCGTCGCATGGGCGCTGCCGTGGCGCTCGCGCTGGACCACGGCGCGACGGCGGGCCGTGGCCTTCGCGCTGCTGCCGCACGCGGTGATCGTGGCGGACCTGCTGCCCCTGCTCGCCTTCGGCGGCTGACCGGCGCACACGGACCGTTTCCCGTACGCGGGCCGTTCTCCCGTACGGGGGCGGGCGCCCCGTGACACCGCACCCGCGCCCGCACCCGCCCCTGCACCCGTGGGCCGGTCACCGCCTCAGCTCCCGGACAGCAGCTCGTCCGCGTCGACGATCCGGTACGCGTATCCCTGCTCGGCCAGGAACCGCTGGCGGTGTGCCGCGAAGTCCTGGTCGATCGTGTCGCGGGCGACCACCGAGTAGAACCGCGCCTCGTGCCCGTCGGCCTTCGGCCGCAGTACCCGGCCGAGCCGCTGCGCCTCCTCCTGGCGGGAGCCGAACGTCCCCGACACCTGGATGGCGACGGTGGCCTCCGGCAGGTCGATGGAGAAGTTCGCGACCTTCGACACCACCAGCACGCTGATCTCGCCCGACCGGAACGCGTCGAAGAGCTTCTCGCGCTGGGCGTTGCTCGTCTCGCCCTTGATCACCGGGGCGTCCAGGTGCTCGCCCAGCTCGTCGAGCTGGTCGATGTACTGCCCGATCACCAGGGTCTGTTCGCCGCGGTGCCTGCGCACCAGGGCCTCCGTCACCTTCCGCTTCGTCGCGGTCGTCGCACAGAACCGGTACTTCTCCTCGGCCTCGGCGGTCGCGTACGCGAGGCGCTCCGAGTCCGTCAGATTGACCCGCACCTCGACGCAGTCGGCCGGCGCGATGTAGCCCTGCGCCTCGATCTCCTTCCACGGGGCGTCGAACCGCTTGGGCCCGATCAGGGAGAAGACGTCCGACTCCCGGCCGTCCTCGCGCACCAGGGTCGCGGTGAGGCCGAGGCGCCGCCGGGCCTGGAGGTCGGCGGTGAACTTGAAGACGGGCGCGGGCAGCAGGTGCACCTCGTCGTAGATCACCAGCCCCCAGTCCCGCGAGTCGAACAGCTCCAGGTGCGGGTAGACGCCCTTCCGGCGGGTCGTCAGCACCTGGTACGTGGCGATGGTGACCGGCCGGATCTCCTTGCGGGTGCCGCTGTACTCGCCGATCTCGTCCTCGGTCAGCGAGGTCCGCTTCACCAGCTCGTGCTTCCACTGCCGGGCCGAGACGGTGTTGGTCACCAGGATCAGCGTGGTCGCCTTGGCCCGGTCCATCGCACCGGCCCCGACCAGCGTCTTGCCCGCGCCGCAGGGCAGCACGACCACACCCGAACCGCCGTGCCAGAACCCCTCGACGGCCTGCTTCTGGTACGGGCGCAGCGTCCAGCCGTCCTCGACCAGGTCGATGCGGTGCGCCTCGCCGTCCACGTAACCGGCGAGGTCCTCGGCGGGCCAGCCCAGCTTCAGCAGGGTCTGCTTGATCTGCCCGCGCTCGGACGGGTGCACGGCCACGGTGTCCGCGTCGATCCGCGCCCCGACCAGCGGCTGCACCTTCTTCGAGCGCAGTACCTCCTCCAGCACGGGCCGGTCGGTGGAGGTCAGCACCAGGCCGTGCACCGGATGCTTGGAGAGCGTGAGGCGGCCGTACCTGGCCATCGTCTCGGCGATGTCGACGAGCAGCGCGTGCGGAACGGGGTACCGCGAGTACTGCACGAGCGCGTCGACCACCTGCTCGGCGTCGTGCCCGGCGGCCCGCGCGTTCCACAGCCCGAGCGGGGTCAGCCGGTAGGTGTGGATGTGCTCGGGCGCGCGCTCCAGTTCGGCGAAGGGCGCGATGGCACGGCGGCAGGCATCGGCCTGGTCGTGATCGACTTCGAGAAGCAGTGTCTTGTCGCTCTGGACGATGAGAGGTCCGGTCACGCGCGGCCCTTTCTGCTGCGGGGACGGCCGGGAACAGCCGGAACGACCGGCAACGGCCAAACGTCCAGTGTGCCGCATGAAGGGGACATGGCGCGTGTGTCGTCGCGCACGGGATCGCCGGGCGGGACCGCCGGTCCGGCCCGCCGTCGAGGGGCGCGACGGCCGCCGACCGGTCCGGGTGCCCGGGTCGGTGCCCGGACCGTCGATCAGGCCGTGGCGTCGTCGGCGAGCTCGGCGACCCCGGTGATCCGGTGCAGGGGGTACGTGCGGATCTCGTCCGCCGTGTGGTCGTACGCCGTGACGAAGCCGCCCTCGACCCGGACCGGGGCGATGACGCGCTGGCTGGCCGCGCCGTCCGCGTTGACGTAGCCGATCCAGAGCGCCGAGCCGGTCATGGCCGCGGCCTGGACGGTGGCGAGGGTCTCGGCGGAGGTCGTGCGGGGCAGCGAGCCGGACGGGGCGGCGGGGGCGTCGGAGGTTCCGGAGGTGTCCTTGCGGGCCACCGTGGCGGCGGTGTCCCCGGCGCGGATCGCCCGGACCGCCGCGCCGAGCAGCGTGCCGTCCGGCACCGGCGGGCCCTCGGGGACGGGGACGGGGGGTGTGCGGGGCGGGGTGCGGCGGGCGCCCGCGCGGGTGATCAGGACGTCGCCGTCGGCGGACTCGGCGGCCGGGGCGTAGCCCATCTCGCGCAGCCCGTCGAGCAGGGACGCGGGGTCGACCTGGGCGGCCAGGGCCGTCGGCGCGAGACGGCGCAGGCGCAGGGTGGCCGAACGCCGGTCGGCGAGGATCTCGTTCAGCACGGCCTCGTCGTCGCAGCGCACGTACGAGGAGGCGGCGCCGATCCGCAGGTGGCCGTGGCGGCGGGCGACGTCGTCGATGAGGTAGCTGAGCGGCTGCGGGACCGGTGTGCGGCTGTGGGCGGCGAGGAACGCGTGCAGGTCGGCCGCCGACTGCCCGGCGTCCAGGGCGCGGCGCACGGACCCGGGGGTGAACCGGTAGACCGTCGCGCCGCCCTTCGACTCGATGTCCGCGAGGGCGGAGAGCATGTCGGCCAGGGGGCGTTCCAGCGGGCCGGGGGCGACGGCGGTGAGGTCGGCCTGGAGCAGGACGTGGTCCAGCGGTTCCGGGATCAGGGGCGCGAGCAGCGCGGCGGCCTCGGCGGGCCCGGAGCCGAGCAGGGCGCGGGTGTGCGCGGCGAGCGCCCCGCGGCCGGTGATGCCGAGGAGTTCGGACTCGTTGAGCGTCCACAGCGCGATGCGCGACCGCAGGTCCGAGGTCCCTTCCGACGGCCCTCCCGGGGCGGCGGACGCGGCGCCGCGCAGGGGGCGCTCCCAGCGGAGCCGGGCGAGCACGGTCTCCGGGTCGGGGGCGGTGCCCGGTTCGAGTGCGGCGAGGAGCGCGAGGACCCGGTGGCGCACCTCGGGGGCGGCGGAGCGGTCGAGCTCGGGGCCGAGCGCGGACAGGGCCCGGCCCTTGGCGTCCTGGCCGCCGACCAGCCCGGGGGTGCGGGTGGCGGCGAGCCAGGCGGTGGCGAGGGCCACCCACCGTTCCTGGGCGGGGAGTTCGGCCCATTCGTCGTATGCGGGTGTCGGGGCGTACCGCTCGTCGGCCTCCCCGTCGGAGGCCAGCAGCCCGGCCGCGTAGGCGGTCTCGGCCCAGAACGCGGCGACCGGCTCGGGAACCTCCAGGGCGACGGCCGTCCGCTTCAGGTCCCGGACGCTGAGCCCGCCGGCGCGCAGTATCGGGGGGCCGCCGCCGTTCCAGTTCTTCAACAGCTCCTCGACGGTGCTCACCGCCAGGAACGCCTGGCCCGCCGCGGCACTGTCCACAGCCTGTGGATCGCGCCGGGCGACCGCCTCCACGGCCGGTGGCCGCGGTTCCGGTACGCGGTGGGCGCGGCCGGCCCGCAGGTGCAGGGCGGCCTCGCGGGGCAGCACCACGGTGCGGGTCGACACGGGCAGCAGCAGCCCCCGGTCGCGCAGCCACCGCACGGGCGGGGTGGGGTTCGGGGTGATCTCCCCGTACGGCGGCCCCCACACCAGCCGGTCCAGTACGGACAGGGCCTCGGCGGGGGCGGTGTCCAGCAGCTCGGCCATCCGGGTCCGGTCGGTGAACAGCCCGGCCAGGGACGCCACGGCGGAGACCGGGTCATGGGTGGCGGGCAGCCCGGCGGCGGCCAGGATCTCCTGGATGCGGCCGGGGGACATCCCCGAGGTCGCCTCGGCGACGGTCGGCCCGAGGCCGGTGGGGGAGGGGTGCTGCGGGGACGGGGCGAGGAGTTCGCGCGCGGTGCGCACCAGGCGCAGCCGGTCGTCCTCCCCCCAGACGAGGGCCTGCTCGCGCAGGGTGGCCAGGGCACCGGGCAGCGCGTCCGTGATCACCGCGCCGTCGTTCTCACCGGTACCGCTGGTACCGCCGGTACCGTCGCGGCCGTCACCGGTGTCGTTGCCGGTGTCGTCGCCGGTGAGCAGGCCGAGCAGCGTCTCGTACGGGGCGGGGTCGGGTGCCACCGCGAGGGCCTCGGCGGTCTGCAGGGCGAACTTGTCGAGGTGTTCCAGCGCGCGTACGACGGAGGCGCGGGTGCCGGCTCTCGTCGCGAGCTGGGTGATGTCGCCCGGCACGGGGTTGAGGAGATCGGGACGGGCACGCAGCAGCCCGGCCAACGACTCGTCGTCCCGGGCGCGGAGGGCTTCGGCGAGCGTCCGCGGTGGTGTGGTCATCCCCATCCGCCCCACGTTAGCCCCCATCCGCCCCGGGGCAGCCCCCATCCGCCCCGGGAAGGTCGCCCGTCCGCTCCGGGACGGACAGCCGTCCGGCACCGCCCCCGCCCCGGCAGAGGTCCCGTCAGGCACCACGGCGGTCGTACGGGGCGGGGCCGGGGCGCTACCTTCGGTGCAGGGCGGCAGAGGGGAACCGACGCGTGGGGATCGAGAGCGACCAGCTGGTCTACGACTACCTGAGCCGGGTCGGGGACCTGGCCCAGCAGCAACAGCTGTCCTCGGGCGCCCGGATGAGGCTCGTGTCCGAGCTCCGGGGCGAGATCGACCGGCAGCGCGGAAGACAGTCCGCGGACTCCCCGGCGGCGGTCCGCCGCATCATCGGGAAGCTCGGCACCCCGGACGAACTGGTCGCCGCGGCGGCCGCGTCGACGGACGGGACGGTCGAACCCCCGGAACGGCCGACGCGCACGCCGAGGAGCGCACCTGCGGACATGGCGGACGAGGGGCGGGACGAGGAACCGGCGGGGGAGGCGGGGACAGGACCCGCCGTGCCCCGCCCGCGCACGTCCCCCGACCCCCGTACGTCCCCCGACCCCCGTACGTCCCCCGACCCCCGTACGTCCCCCGACCCGGGCGCATCCCCCGACCCGCGTACGTCGTCCAACCCGCGTACGTCGCTCAAGGACGTGCTCCGGAAGGCCGGTTCCGGCAGGGGCGTGCCGCGGTCCCGGGCGGAGGAGCCCGACGCCGCAGCCGCCTCCGCCGCCGACTCCGACGCCCCCGGCACGGCGGCCGGGCCGGCGCCCTCGCCGCCGCACCGGGCCGGTACGGACGAGCTGGGGCCGTCCGGGAGCGAGCCCGACTGGTGGCAGATCGAGTCGAGACCGTTCGGCGACGGCGTCGACGTGCCGGGGTTCGTCGGCGGGGTCGAGATCCCGGCCATGCTGAGGCCGCCCTCGCCGGGGGACGCGGTGCGGGCTCCGCGCGCGGGCGCGGACGACGCGCCGGACGACGACGGGGCACCGGACGGGGACGAGGCGCCCGACGCGGACGAGGCACCCCCGAAGCGCCGCCGCCTCCCCGGGCTCCGCCGCCGGACCCGTGACGCCCCCCGCGAGGAAGGCGCGCGCGGCCGCGGCTTCTCCCACCCCCTGCTGCTGCTCGCCGCCGTGCTGCTGGTCGTCGGCGCCGCCCTGGGCAACTGGCTGGCCCTGGCGGGCGGCTGGCTGATCGCGTACAGCTCGCGCACCCTGTCCCGCGCGGAGGCGAAGTGGGCCGCGATGGGGCTGCCGGGCGTGGTCCTGGCGGGCGCGGTCATCTGGCTCTGGGGCCGTACCGAGGGCCGCTGGGGCGAACCCGTCCCGCAGGGCGGGCTGGGGGACGCGCTGGGCGGGGTGTGGCCGGTGGTGGTCCGCACGGCCGCGCTGGCCTCGGCGGCGTTCCTGGTGTGGCGGGCGCGGAGGCGAGTGGAGTAAGGGGGAGGGAGGGGCGAACCGTCCCCGGCCGCCCCTCCCTCCGACTCCGCCTGCGGTTTCTGACTCCGCCTGCGGCCCCTGACTCCGCCTGCGGTTTCTGACTCCGCCTACTTCGTCAGATCGGCCTGGAGCTCGTCGAGGATCTTGCCCGCGGCCGTGTAGCCGATGCCCGCGATCCACAGGCGGTCGTCGACCTTGAAGACCTTGCCGTTCTCGGACGCCGTCAGCCCCTTCCACAGGCCGCTGTTCATCGTCCTGGTCGTCCCCGCCTTGCCCGGGTCGCCGTAGGTGGACGTGAAGATGACGTCCGCGTCCGCGAGGTCGATCTTCTCGGGGGACACGTCGTACGAGAAGCCGTCCTTGGCCTTGTCGGTGATCGCAGGGCGGCCCAGGCCCAGGTCGGCGAGGATCGAGCCGATGTAGTTCTGCTTGCCGTAGATGCGGATGTCGGCGCCCTCGACGAAGCGGACGAAGTTGACCTCCGTCCTTGCCGCCTTCTCCTTCCCGCCGATCGCCTCGGTCACCTTCGCGACGTGGGCGTCGTACTCGGCGAGGACCTTCTTGGCCTCGGCCTGCTTGCCGAGCGCCTCCGCGTGCAGCTGGAAGTTCTCCTTCCAGGCCGTTCCGGTGGACTCCGTCATCACGGTGGGGGCGATCTTGCTGAGCTGCTCGTAGCGGTCGCCGTCACGGACCTTGCTGGTGAGGATCAGGTCCGGCTTCAGCGAGGCGACGGTCTCCAGGTTGGGGTTGGCGATCTCGCCGACCTCCTTGATGTCCTTCGTCCGGCTCTCGGGCAGGTAGGACGGGAAGCTGTCCTCCGTCGCCGAGTGCGTCCCGCCGACGGGCTGCACGCCGAGGCTGAGCGCGGAGTCCAGCTCGCCGGTGTCGAGGACCACGACGCGCTTCGGGGCCACGGGCACCTCGACGTCGCCCATCGCCGTCTTGACGGTGTGCTTCTCGGCCGCTCCGGAACCGGAGCCGGAGCCGTCGCCGGAGTCCGAGGAACCGCAGGCACCGAGCGTGAGGGCGCCGGTCAGGGTGAGGGCGCCGAGGACGAGGCCGCGGCGGCGGACGGTGAGGGACATGGGCTGCCTTTCGTCGGGTTCGGAATGCCGGTCACGGATGCGCGGGTTCATCACGTCGACTTCGATTTCGACATCGAAGTCGGTGCCGGAGCCGGCTCGGCCTGCCAGGGAGCCCCCGGCACCACCAGCGGCGAACCCGTCACCGGGTCCGGGACGATCACCGCGTCCAGGCCGAAGACCTCGTGCACGAGGTCGGCCGTGACGATGTCCCCCGGGCGGCCCTCGGCGACGATCCGGCCCGCCTTCATGGCGACCAGGTGGTCCGCGTAACGGGCGGCCTGGTTGAGGTCGTGGAGCACGGTGACGACGGTCCGGCCGCGGGTGCCGTCCGCCGCCGGGGCGGTGAGCCGGCGCACCAGGTCCAGAACCTCCACCTGGTGCGCGATGTCGAGGTACGTGGTCGGCTCGTCGAGCAGCAGCAGATCGGTCTCCTGGGCGAGCGCCATCGCGATCCAGACCCGCTGGCGCTGCCCGCCGGACAGCTCGTCCACCGACCGGTCGCCGAGCGCGGAGATGTCCGTGCGCTCCATCGCGTCCGTCACCGCCCGCTCGTCCTCGTCCGACCACTGCTGCCACCAGTGCTGGTGCGGCTGCCGGCCGCGGGCGACGAGGTCGGAGACGGTGATCGCCTCCGGCGCCACCGGGGTCTGCGGCAGCAGCCCGATCGACTGGGCGATCTTCCGGGTGGGGATCTTCGACAGCTCGGTGCCGTCGAGGAGCACCGACCCGCCGCGCGGCTTGAGCAGCCGGCCCAGCGCGCGCAGGGTGGTCGACTTGCCGCAGGCGTTCGGGCCGACGATGACGGTGACCTGCCCGTCCGGCACGGTGAGGTCCAGCTCGTGGACGACGGTGCGGTCCTCGTACGAGAGCGTCAGCCCCCGCGCGGCGAGCCGGCCGGTCGCGCCGGACACGGCTCCGGACAGGGCGTCGGACGTACGGGTCGAACTCATGCGGTGCCTCCATTGCGGCCGCGGCCACCGCCCCGTCCGCGGACGATCAGCCAGATCAGGTACGGGGCGCCGACCGCCGCCGTCAGGACGCCCACCGGCAGTTCGGTGGGCGAGAAGAGCTTGCGCGCGAGCAGGTCCGCGAACACCACGATCACCGCGCCGAGCAGGGCCGAGCACAGCAGCGGGATCTGCGCGGTGCGGGTCATCCGGCGGGCGATCTGCGGGGCGAGCAGCGCCACGAAGTCGACCGGCCCGGCCGTGCCGGTCGCCACGGACGCCAGGACCACACCGATGGCGACGAGCCCGAGCCGCACCTGCCCGAGCCGTACCCCGAGCGCGGTCGCGGTGTCGTCGTCCAGCGAGACGGTGCGCTGCGCGCGGGCGGCCCACAGCACGGCGGGCAGCAGGAGCAGCAGCGTCCAGGCGAGCGGTGCGGCCTGGTCCCAGCCGCGGCCGTTGAGCGAGCCGGTCATCCAGATCTTGGCCTGCTGGGCGACCAGGTAGTCGCCCTTCGTCAGGAACAGGGTGGTGACCGACCGCAGCGCGATCGCGAAGCCGATGCCGATGAGGACGAAACGGGCCGCGTGCAGGCCGCCGCGCCAGGCGAAGACGTACACGAGCGCCGCCGCGGCCACCCCGCCGACGACGGACAGGTACGGCAGGACGGTGTACGAGGTGATGCCGAAGGTCATCGCGCCGACCGTGAGCGCGCTCGCGCCCTGGCTGATGCCGATGATGTCGGGGCTCGCGAGGGGGTTGCGGGCGACGGTCTGGATCAGCGCGCCGGCGATCCCGAACGCCAGGCCGACCAGCAGCCCCGTGACCATCCGCGGCAGCCGCAGCGTGCCGACGACCAGCTCGTCCGGGGACGGCTGCCCCAGGATCACCTTCACGACCTCGCCGGGCGCCACGAAGCTCTCGCCGACGCAGAGGTACGCGACACAGACCGCGGCCAGCAGGACGGCCAGGGCGACGGCCACGAGGGCCGCCCGGCGGTGCAGCAGGAACCGGCCCCGCGCCCCGATCCGTACGACCCCGTACCCGGCGGGCCGCACCCGCACCGCCGCTTCCGTTCCCTTCGTCGTCCGCACGGTCCCGGCCGCCTTCGTCCCGGCGCTCATGCGGGCACCGCCTTCCGACGTACCAGGGCGACCAGGAACGGAACGCCGATCAGGGCCGTCATCACGCCCGCCGGGACCTCGCTCGGCGGGAACAGGACGCGGCCGACGACATCGGAGACGAGCAGCATCACGGGCCCGATCAGCGCGGCCATCGGCAGCACCCAGCGGTGGTCGGAGCCGACGACCGCGCGGGCGATGTGCGGGACGGCGAGCCCGATGAACGCGATCGGCCCGGCCGCCGCGACACCGGCACCGGTCAGCACCGTGGCCCCGATGCCGCCGACGATCCGTACCGTGGCGACCTTCTGCCCCAGGCCCTTCGCGAGGTCCTCGCCGAGCGCCAGCGCGTCGAGCCCGCGTGCCACGGACAGCACGAGGACCGTCCCGAGCAGCATGAACGGCCAGATCTGCTGGACGACGTCGGCCTCGCGCCCGCCGAGCGAGCCGACCTGCCAGAAGCGGAACTCGTCCAGCGCGGACGCCTTGGTCGTCAGCACCGCCGAGGTCACCGAGACCAGCAGCGCGTTGATCGCGGCCCCGCCCAGGGCGAGCTTCACGGGGGTGGCGCCCCCGCGTCCGCTCGACGCGATGGCGTACACCGCGACGGAGGCGATCGCCGCCCCCACGAACCCGAACCACACGTATCCGGTCAGGGTGTGGACACCGGCGTACGCGATGGCCAGCACCACGCCCACCGAGGCGCCCTGGCTGATGCCGAGGATGCCGGGGTCGGCGATGGGGTTGCGGGTGATGCCCTGGAGCACCGTGCCCGCGAGGGCCAGTGCGGCGCCGACCATCAGCCCGATCAGGGTGCGCGGCACGCGCAGGTTCCGGACTACTTCGGCATTGTCGGAGTGCCCGCCGTTCAGCAGGGCGTCGAACACCTCGGACGGGGGTATGGAACGGGCCCCCACGGCGAGGCTGAGGAGTATCGCCACCAGCAGCACCGCGACGGCCGCCGCCGTCGCGAGTGCGCGTCTGGAGCGGCGTGGTGCGGCGGCTGACATCGGACCCAATCGAGAGCGAAGCAAAGTTAGGCTTGGCTAAGTCTAAGCACCGCCGATTTCGAGCCACAGCCCCCTACCGGGACGGATGTGACGCCCGCCCCCGAACCGGGCACCGGCCCCTGTCCCCGCCCCTGTCGGCCCCGTATGCGTACGCGTCCCGCGACAATGGGTGCCATGCCTTCGCACTCCTTCCCCCTGACGGTCGGCTTCGACCTCGACATGACGCTCATCGACACCCGGCCCGGAATCAGGGCCGCCTACCGTGCGCTCTCCGCCGAGACGGGGACGCCGATCGACGCGGACCTGGTGGTGAGCAGGCTCGGCCCGCCGGTCGACGAGGAACTGCGGAACTGGTTCCCGGCCGACGTGGTGGCCGCCACCGCCGACCGCTACCGGGAGATCTACCCCGCGCACGCCATCACCCCGAGCCTCGCCCTGCCGGGGGCCCGGGAGTCGATCGAGGCGATACGCGCACGGGGCGGCCGGACGATCGTCGTCACGGCCAAGCACCAGCCGAGCGCGGAACTCCACATGAAGCACCTCGGCATCGAACCCGACGCGGTCATCGGCGGTCTGTGGGCGGAGGCCAAGGGCCACGCGCTGCGCGAGCACGCGGCCGACGTCTACGTGGGCGACCACACCGGCGACGTGCGCGGCGCCCGCACGGCCGGAGCCCTGTCGGTCGCGGTCACCACGGGCCCGTGCGACGCGGACGAACTGCGCGGGGCGGGAGCGGACGTCGTCCTGTCGTCCCTGACGGAGTTCCCGGCGTGGCTGGAGACGTACAAGGCGTGACCCGCGGGCGGGAGCGGGACTGGTCGTCCCGTCCCGCCGACGCGGGACAGGACGACCGGGAGCCGCTCACACGCGGCCGGTGTGGGCCTCGATGGCGTCGTTGAGCGCGGGCCAGAGTGCGCGGGGGCGGTCGTGTCCCATGTCGGGGACCAGCAGGAGCTCCGCCCCGGGTACGAGGGCTGCGGTGCGTTCCCCGCCGCTGGGGGCGATCAACGTGTCGTCCAGGCCGTGGATCACCAGGGTCGGCACCCGGAGCTCCCGGAGCGCGGACGCGCGTGAGCCGCTGAGGATCATCGCCCCGAGCTGACGCCCCGCCCCGGCCGGGCAGTACGCGCGGTCGTAGCTCCGGGCGGCCAGCTCGCGGAGGGCCGCGGGGTCTCCGTAGCGTTTGGAGGCCCAGACCAGGTCCCGCTCCGCCGCCGCGACGTACCCCTCGCGGTCCGACGGCTTCGGCCCGGAGACCACCGCCTGGGCCTCGGGGCTGGACCGGCCGTACTCGGGTTCGCCGGTCGTGGACATCATCGACGTCAGGGTCAGCACCCGGTCCGGCCGGGCGATGGCCATCAGCTGCGCGAGCACCCCGCCCATCGAGGACCCGACCACATGGGCCCGCTCGATCCCGAGCGCGGTGAGCAGGCCGAGCCCGTCGTCGGCCATGTCCTGGAGCGTGTAGGGCACCATCGCGAGCGCGGCCGGAACGTCTCCCGACTCCACGGCGGCGATGAGCCGGCCCGTGTCGACGGGATGGTCGTCGAACTTGGTGGACAGCCCGCAGTCGCGGTTGTCGTACCGGATCACGTGACGGCCGCGCCCGGCGAGCGCCCGGCAGAAGTCCTCGTGCCAGGCGATCAGCTGGGCCCCGAAACCCGACACGAGCAGGACGGGCGGGTCGGCGGGGTCACCGAAGGTCTCGTACGCGATGGACATTCCGGGCGAGACTTCGACGATCGGCATGCCCGCATTCTCCCAGCACCCAGTGCTGGGGTCAGCCCTGCCGTGCGTACGAGACGAAGGCCGCCCAGGCGCCGGGAGCGACGTCGAAGTGCGGCCCCGGGGCGTTCTTGGAGTCGCGTACGTGGACGGCGGTGGGGCAGGCCGCGACCTCGACGCACTCGCCCCCCTCACCACTGCTGTAGCTGCTCTTGAACCAGTGCAGTCGCTCGGTGCTCATTGCTCTCCCCGCATCTTCTCGATCAGCGTCAGGGACTCCCGGTTGGTGAGAGCCTGCGACCGGATGTTCCCATGCCGCTCGCTGAAGACCCGAACCTCGTTCGGGTCCGTGATCAGGCGCGGGTGCCCGTACGTCTCCGTATACGCCACTTCCGAGTGCCCCTTGGGAGTGAGCATGGTGAACGACGTGTCCAGACTGGGGTGTTCCTCGGTGTCCGTAGGCATGACCTGGAGCGAGACGGCACGCAGCCGTCCGATCTCCAGCAGCCGCGACAACTGCTTGCGGTGGGCGGCGCGCCCGCCGATCGGACGTTGCAGAACGACCTCCTCCAGCACGTAGGTCATGGTCGGGGGCGGCCAGCGCTCGAAGATCTTCTGGCGGTCGAGCCGGTCGGCGACCCGCTTCTCGATGGTCTCCTCGTCCAGCAGCGGGCGCCGCTGGGCGAACAGGGCGCGCGCGTAGTCCTCGGTCTGGAGCAGACCGGGGATCGCCTGGTTGCTGTAGTAGTGCAGCGCCACCGCGCCCGACTCCATCTGGGCGAAGCCGCGGAACCAGCCCGGATGCCGGGTCCGAGCCCTCGCCAGGGCTTCCCGGGCCTCGTCGGCCGTGGCCCGCAACACCCCTTCCGCTCCCAGGACCGGGTCGGCCCGGATCAGGAAGTCGGGCTGAGGCGTCCGTACGCCCCGTTCCATCGCGGAGATCAGGTCCTCCCCGCAGTGCGTCGCGATGCCCAGCTCCCGCTGGCTCATGCCCGTGCGCTCGCGCAGCACCTTGATCTGTTTGCCCAACGCCCTGAAAAGGTGCGCCGTTCCGTCCGACTCCTCCGGCCGCTCCGGCCGTTCCTCGTTCATCATCTGCCCCCGCACCGCCCTCTGCCCGCCCGGTCACGGCCGACGCCCGTACAACCGCCGGGCGAGCCCGCACGGCTACGTGGAGTCATGGTGTCATCACCGGCCAGGTTACGAGCCGTTGGGCAAGCCGGGTCGCCCGAACGCCGAAATCGCCCTAATGGGTGCCGGGTTCGGGGCCGCCGGTCCTTATGTTCCCCGTTGCCCCTGCTGCCGGGTGCTGCCGCTCACGTGGTCGTTGATCTGCCGCAGGCGCTGCCAGGCGGCGGCGGGGTCGGTGCCGTCGCCGAGGGTGTGGTGCAGGGCGGGCCGGGTGGCCGGGCCGAGCCGGGCGGGCGTGAAGGCTCCGTGGTCCTTGCCGAGTTCGGCGACGGCGTCGGGGCCGAGGGTGAAGGTGAGGGGGACCGGGGGCGGTTCGTGGTGGGCGGGGGTGGTCAGGTCGGCGCGTGCGGTGCGCAGTTGGCCGATCATGGTGGCGAGGTTGTGCCGGACGGACAGGGCCTCGGCCAGCTCGGCGAGGGCGTCCGCAGCGGCATCGGCACCGTGTCCGACGACCAGCGTGATGTGCTCCTCGACGCCGGCCCCGGTGCGGACCGTGCGCGTGGTGGCGATCGCGGGGCGGTCGGGGGCGCTGACGGCGACGGTCCAGGTGGGCAGGGACCGTTGGGCGCGGGTGCGGGCCAGGTCGGTGAGCTGGCGGGGCGACCAAGGCACGTTGACGGGTTCGGCGGTGGACCACCCGGCGGGCGGGGCTCCGGTGAGGGTGCGCCAGGCCTGCTCCAGGGCGCCGCCCAGGAGGAGGTGTTCGTCGGCGGGATGGACCGTACGGATGGAGAGCAGCAACTGCCGTTCCCCTTCCGCTTCGGGGCGGGGCCGGAAGGCGTCCGCGAGGCGGGGGCCGTCCCCGGGGACAGGGATGAACCGCCCCTGGTCCCAGCACAGCACGGTGCCGGAGAGCCCGTCGTAGTAGCCGCACTCGGGGTCGTGCACGACCCAGCGGGAGGGCAGCCCGTCCAGCAGGGTGCGGGCAGGGAAGGTGAGCCGGGTGCCGGGCGGGGTGACGATCTGCAACTCGCGCCCGGTGCGGGCCGCGTTGCGCACGACGTCGGTCAGCCATGTCGTGGCGGCGATCACGGGGCGGCCCTGGACGACGACGGCGGCCTCGTCGGTGAGCAGGTCGACGCCCATGGGAGTCGCCTCCACGACGGCGTCGGCGAGACCGGTCACGACATCGGTGTGTCCGGCCTCGCGCGGCCAGACGGTGCCCCCGTGCACGGCGTTCAGCCGCCCGGCGAAGGACCCGGCCAGCCGTCCGGCCCCCTCCACCGTGCTGGCCGCCCGCGCCTCGGTCCACCACACGGGCGACTCGGCGTCCACATCCGGCCCGAGCAACCGTGCCACCTCGCCCGGCACCTGGACGTACCGCGGCGCCTCCACCGACACCAACGCCTGCCCGCCGGCCGTGCACAACTGAACGACGGACCCACTGCCCGCCTCCCCCACCCGCAGATCCGGCCCGCCGGCGTGCAGCCCGGCCAGCAGTGTCCTGGTGTCCGGCATCTGCGGGGTGAGGGCTATGACGTCCTGGGTCATGCGGTCGCTCCGTGAGTTGTGTCGGGGGATCCGTCTTCTCGGCCGGTCAGAGGTGGTCGGTCACATCGAGCCCCAGACCGTTCTCGTCCGGGTCCCCGGTGGACACGCCGTAGCCGACGGCGTGTCCGAAGTACGTCGGCTCACCCGGCTCGGGCTCCACACCAAGAACAGAGGTGATCTCCCGCAGGGCCTCCGCCAGCCGCGGCGCGTTCCGGTTGTACACCTCGGGATGAGGCTGGCCGGAGAAGTCGAACCAGCTCCAGATGTCGTGGTGGACGGAAAGTTCGGCAATCAAATTTGTGGGATCGGGAGTTACTGAAATGTCAATCAGCCGAGCCTCCCGGCGAAGATTCCCCTCGGCGTCCGACCATGCCCCGGATCCAACGAGGTGAAGAGTGCCCGGCTCGGCGCTCGGGAATGCTGCAGGCCGGCTTCCCGATACCCTCTCGGAAAGGTTCGGCCCACCCGGCGGGCCAGCGATGGTCAGGCGGCTTTCAACTCCGGTCGGGCCTGAGTCCAGCACATACCATTTATACTCGAGTGCTACGGGAGAAAATAGATCGAAACCCTTCAGGGTGTCGATCATTCGCATAGCCACGCTCAGTGCCGAATCAAGCCCTGGAGTCATGACCTCATCGAGATCCCAAAACCAAGAACCACAGTGACGCGGGGCGCGCATCAGGGTGGACATCTGAACTCCTTACGGAAAGACGGGGCGGCCAGGCGGCACTGTGATCGCCGCATCGTCGAGGCGAATAAGGAAAGTTACGCCAGTCTTGCGTGCGGCGCGCTCCACTGCATCAAAAACTTTCGGAGTGAGGCCCCTCATGGGCTGATGCACATCGAAGACGACCACTCGCTGGCTCATCGGATAGTTGAGCTGGTTCGCTGCCGACTCGGCGTATTTTTTGATCCCATTGTAGTTTTCTAGGTTCTTGAACTGATAACCGAAATCCATGGAGCCGTCGGTGTGGCGAGTGAAGACATCGACATCCCAAGGATCTGTGCTTTCCCCGAACTCGAATCCTACGCGAGTGAACCCTCGGTTCTGGAGTTCGGTTGCATGTGTTAGTGCTGCATAAGCGGCGGGGATCATGCTGCCGTTCGGGTCGCTCCTGGAGGGGCCTTTCTTGCACATGGAAAGAATTTTTTTAAATCCTTCTGATTCGCGCAGATTTCCCCGGTTGATGAGTTCAGCCGTGCCGGCTCCGTATGGGTCCTTGCGCAGTGCAAGGATTACTTTCTCTCGATCGTCGGCTTGCATCTTCGCCCGACTGAGTTCGCTGAGAACCCCGGCCTCTTGGTCTTCCCTTATGGGACCTGTGCGCGCCTGTGCGAAGTCGTTCGCTCTTGTGCTGTACCGGGCGGGATCGACGCCGGGTACATGGGGCGTGCCGGCGTCGTCGGGCAGCGCGGTTCTGTCTCCGGACGGAATGTCGGCATCGGTACCCGGCGTGTCGCTGTGGGACGGACCCGCTGTGGTGTCGCCAGGCTCTGAACCTCTGCCTGGCAAGTCATCCCCGGAATCATGGCTCCTGGAGCCGTGATCTCCAGCGTCGATGCGGCCTCCGTCGCCGCCTCGGGAAGTTTCCGCCTCGCCTCGCGGCCCGTGCGGTCCGTCGCCCGCACCACTTCTGCCGCTTGCGTCATGGCCGCTGCGCGGCGGCAACCCGTCGCTGGCGTGGGCGGTTGCTCCCGGAGCGCGGCCTCCTACCTCCACCGGTTCGCGGTCGCCGGGCGGACGGGCGTCGGTTTGCCGATCGGTGGCGGAAGGCTCGCGCCTGGCCGGTTCGAGGTGAGGGTTGCCGTTGCGGTCCAGGGGGATGAAGTTGCCGTCCCTGTCGATCCGGTAGCGGTGGTCGAGGTCGAGGGCGCTGTCGGGGAGGCGGGACTTCGGCAGTTGGAGGTGGTCGCTGACGTTGGCCAGGACCTGGGAGACCTTGGGCAGGTCGGAGAGGGCCTTGGCGGCCTTGAAGGTGCCGGAGAGCGGGTCGAGGGCGTCGCCGATCTTCGCCATGCTGCCGGCCGCCCTCGCGAACGTGCCGCCCTTGCCGAGCCTGGACGCGGCGGCGAAAGGGCCGGCGGCAAGGGTGAGCAGGTTGAAGGAGACCGTGGCATGGGCGCGGGCCGGGTCCTCCTCCCACGTGTCGTAGGCGATGAACTGCTTGCCGAACTCCTTCGCGTACGCCTTGCTGTCGCGCTGCCAGTCGGAGAGGTGCTCGTCCTGCCCGAACAGGTCCATGCCGTAGGCGTAGCCGCCGACGGCGGTGCGTCGCAGGCCGTCCCAGGCCTGGTCACGGGCCTGTTCGCCGTGGTAGCCCAGCAAGGTGCCCAGGCCGTCGATGCCGCCCCAGATGCTGTCCTTGGCGATGCCTTCCCACGCCCAGCTCTTGATCCCGTTTCCCCACCAGCCCAGGCTCCAGCGCTCGTAGGTGCGCCCTTCGGGGCTGCCCCACGGCAGGTCCTTCGTGCCCTTGAGCGAGTCGGCGCTCTGGCCGTACATGCCGAGCCCGTGGGTGCCGTCGTCCACGACCCACCGGGGGCGGCACGCGGCCGGGCTGATCGCGTCGATCTTGTTGGCGGCGTCGCGTTCGGCCGTCTGGAAGCCCTCGCGGGCCGCCGCCACGCCGTCCATCAGCGCCTGGTGCGTGTCGGTCTTGTCCTTGTCCTCGGTCCAGTCGTCGTCGCCCCGGACGCTGTCGACGAAGTCGATCGCGTCCAGTTTCAGCTGCTTGAGGCGGTCGGCGTGCGGCTTGGCCTCGAAGATGAACGTGTCCAGGGCATCGGCCAGCGATTCGATGTCCCCGGCGAACTCGTCGGCCGTGTCCATGACCGGCCGGGTCGACGAGAACAACTGCTCCGCCTCCGGGGCCTTGTAGTACGCGGCCGTCGCCTGGAAGCGGGAATGGACGTCCTTCCCGCCGCTCCGGATGCCCGTGGCGTGCGTGCGCAGACCGGACACGGCCTTCTCTAACTGGCCGAAGTCACCCGTGTACTGCGGTATTCCACCCGGCTCGATCACGTCCGCTACTCCCCGCCCCGGCGGCCGGGTTTCTCCCCGACGGCTCTGATCTCGGCAGGGGTCGGGGCCTTCGACGCCTCGTGCTGGGCCCGGGCGGCCATGGCCAGATCGCCCTCGATGTACTCGGTGGTGGCCTCGACCGTGCCATCCATCGACTTCTTCGTGCGGGCGGCCATGAACCTGATCTGCTTCTGGGTGTCGCCGATGAAGTTCACCACCGAGGCCCCCACCGGCCCCGACGGTGCCTCACCGCAGTACGGGCCGCTGATCGTCCCCGCCCACAGCGCGGCGTCCTCCACGCTCTCGCCGTAGCCCTTGACGCCCTTGCTCAGGTCCTCGGCGGCAAGTCCCACCAACGACAGAACGGACTGCACCCCGCTGGGCCTGATGTCCCACCCCGTCACGCCATCCCCCTGCGTCCCCCGGCCGATACGTCTCGTCGACTGCGACCGGCGGCGCGTACGTCGCCGGTCGCAGGACCTCCATCTGTATCAAGGAGGTCGTCGCAGTTGCAACGCATTTCGAGTCGGATGCGTGCCGGATCGGATGTGTGGCGTTATTTGGCCGGGTGGGGTGGCGGGATTTGTGGGGGTGGGGGTGGCAATGGTGTTTGCGGTCGGGAAAGGGGTGTCGCGTTTCGTGCTATTGCTTCGCGGAGCCCGCCCGGGCCGACCGGATCACGCCCGCGGCGGCGATCAGGAAGCCGACGCCCATCAGCATGCACAGCGACCAGGCGATGGACGGCAGGGGGCGGGTGCCGAGGAACAGGGGGGCCACCGTGACCAGTGTGGACAGCGCGCCGATGAAGAAGACGATCGCGCCGATCCGGACCAGCCGGTCGCCCGCGCCAGAAGGTGTAGTACTCACCCCGCCAGGGTAGTTCCCGGGGGCGGCGAACCACCCCGGGGCCACCGGCGCGCGAAGCAGGCGCCGTTTCCGGACAGCAGTCCGGATGACCAGGCTTGACTAGGGGTACTCCTCCTGTGGAGGCTGCTGCCAGCAGGGGAGCAGCACCACTGGATGGCCTGACCTGCTGAGGCTTGTTCCGGCACACGGGTTGAGATGGGGTGCGTGCTTTGCCGACTGGCAAGGTCAAGTGGTTCAACAGCGAGAAGGGCTTCGGCTTCCTCTCCCGCGACGACGGCGGCGACGTCTTCGTGCACTCCTCCGTGCTGCCCGACGGTGTCGATGCCCTCAAGCCGGGCCAGCGCGTCGAATTCGGAGTCGTCGCGGGCCAGCGGGGGGATCAGGCGCTCTCGGTGGCGGTCCTGGACCCGACCCCGTCCGTCGCGGCCGCGCAGCGCCGCAAGCCGGACGAGCTCGCGTCCATCGTGCAGGACCTGACCACCCTGCTGGAGAACATCACGCCGATGCTGGAGCGCGGCCGCTACCCCGACAAGGCGGCGGGCAAGAAGATCGGCGGCCTGCTGCGTGCCGTCGCCGACCAGCTCGACGTCTGACCGGCTCGACGCCTGACCAGTTCGGCGTCCGATCAGTTCGATGTCTGACCAGTTCGATGTCTGAACGGCGGCCGGTGCCGGTACCCGGAGCCCGGGTTCAGACGAACGACAGCGCGTCCGGGCCGAGGGGCGGTACCAGTCCCTCGGCCGCCGCGCGGGTCAGCAGGCCGCGGATCGCCGCGTAGCCGTCCTCGCCGAGGTCGGCCGTGAACTCGTTGACGTACAGCCCGATGTGCTGGTCCGCCACGGCCGGGTCCATCTCCTGGGCGTGCTCCAGCACATAGGGCCGGGACGTCTCCGGGTCGTCCCAGGCCGCCCGTACCGAGGCGCGCACCGAGTCGGCGAGCAGCTTCAGGGTGGCGGCGCCCAGCGACCGCCTGGCGATGATCGCGCCGAGCGGGATCGGCAGACCGGTCGTGTCCTCCCAGTGCCTGCCCATGTCCGCGAGGTTGTGCAGCCCGTAGTCGCGGTACGTGAAGCGGGCCTCGTGGATGACGAGACCGGCGTCCACCTTCCCGTCGCGCACCGCGGGCATGATCTCGTCGAACGGCATCACGACGACCTCGCCGACACCGCCCGGCACCTTCTCCGCGGCCCAGAGCCGGAACAGCAGGTACGCGGTGGAGCGCTCGCTCGGTACGGCGACGGTCTTCCCCGTCAGGTCGCCGTCCGCGTCCTCCCGGGTGAGGACGAGCGGGCCGCAGCCCCGTCCCAGCGCCCCGCCGCATGGCAGCAGCGCGTACTCGTCGAGCACCCAGGGCAGCACCGCGTACGAGACCTTGAGGACGTCGAGCTCGCCGCGCTCGGCCATCCCGTTGGTGATGTCGATGTCCGCGAAGGTGACGTCGAGGGCGGGCGCGCCGGGGATCCTGCCGTGCGCCCAGGCGTCGAAGACGAAGGTGTCGTTGGGGCAGGGCGAGAAGGCGATCCGCAGCGGGTCAGGAGTCGTTTCGGTCATGGTGGATCCAACCTTCCAGTACGGGTGCGAGCTTCCCGAACGCGTCGGTGAGCGCGGTCAGCGCGTCGCCGATGCGCCAGGCGTCGCGGTCGCGCGGGCCGACGGCGTTCGAGACGGCCCTGATCTCCAGGACGGGCACGCCGGCGAGGTCGGCGGCCTCCGCGACCCCGAAGCCCTCCATGGCCTCGGCGGCGGCCCCCGGATGCGCGGCGAGCAGGGCGGCGGCGCGTTCGGCGCTGCCGGTCACGGTGGAGACGGTGAGGACCGTGCCGGTGGCCGCGCCGGTGGCGGCGGCCGCGGCCCGTACCAGTGACCGGGGCGGGATGTGCAGGACCTGACCGAAGCCGAGCCCGGTGACGGGCACGAAGCCCTCCGGGGTCTCGGCGCCCAGGTCCGCCACGACGATGCGGCCGGCCACGACGAGGGAGCCGACCGGTGCGACCCCGGCGAACCCGCCGCCGATGCCGGCCGAGATCACCAGGTCGTAGCGGTCCGAGGTCAGGCCGAAGGCGGTCGAGGCCGCGGCGGCGGCCGGTCCCACGCCGCCCGCGAGGACGTCGAAGGGGCCCGCGCGATGGATCTCCGCGCCCCGGACGTGGAACACCGATGTCCCGGACCGGCCCTCGAACGCGCGCGTGACCGCGTCCCGTTCTGCCGGGACAGCGGTCACGACGAGCACGTGCACGAAGGAGTCCTCCGAGGTCAGGAGGGGTTTACGGGGTGAGCGGAGGGAAGGCGGGAGGGCGGGCCGTGCCGGGCACGGCCCGGGGTCAGGAGGTCTTCTTCAGCTCGAAGTGCCAGATGCCCGTGAGCTTCTTGCCCTTGGTCTCCACGATGCTGATCTGCGTCTTGTTCGTGGTCTCGCCGGTCTGACTGGAGAAGAAGGCGCTGCCCGGGATCGACCGGTAGGTCTTCTTGTACGGCTCCTGCTCGGCCTGCTGGCCGTTGATGAACAGGGTCCAGCCGTTCTCGGCGATCTCGGGGTCGACGCCGAAGCGGACCTTGTCGTCCATCGCCACCTCGACGGACTTCTCCGCCTTCTTGTTGAGGCAGCCCTTGATGTCGGCGGTCTTGAGGGCCTCGCCGTCGTTGTAGCAGGAGGCCTCGGAGCTCACCGAGTTGCTGCCGACCGTTACGGTCGCGAGCGGCGTCGGCTTGTCGCAGGCGGAGAGGACGAGGAGTCCCGCGGAAACGGCACCAAGAGCGACGCCGATTCGACGGCCCTTACCGGAGAAGAACGCAACGGTCATGAGCCGAAGGCTATCGGTCGCCCCGGCTCACGCCACGCGGGGGTGCGGCGAGCCGCGTCGCGCGGTGCTCAGCAGGCCCCGTACGGACGTGGCGGCGCCGAGGGCGAGGATGCCCGCGGCGACCGACATGCCCAGTACGCCGTTGAGGGGGAGGGAGATGCCGATGCCGCCGCCGACCACCCAGGCCATCTGGAGCGCGGTCTCGGACCGGGCGAACGCGGAGGCGCGCACCTCCTCGGGGACGTCGCGCTGGATCATCGCGTCCAGCGACAGCTTCGACAGGGCCAGGGTGAAGCCCGCGGTGGCGCTGAGCACGGCGACCATGACCGTGCCGAAGAACAGCGCGGCGAGCACCGTGACGCCCAGGGCCAGGGCCAGCATCGCCACCACGATCACCTCGGGGCCGCGGCTGCGCAGCCAGGAGCCGACCGCGGTGCCCAGGGCGTTGCCGGCACCGGCCGCCACGCCCGCGATGCCGAGCGAGACGGCGGCGCTCTGCCCGGCGAGCGGGTGCTCGCGCAGCAGGAACGCCAGGAAGAAGATCAGGAAGCCGGAGAGCGCGCGGTGCGCGGCGTTGGCCTGGAGGCCGTTCAGCACGGACGGCCCCACGGACCGCAGCCCCGGCCGCCGCTCCCCGTCGTTCCGTTCCTCGCGCCGTGCCCACCGGGGGCGCTTCCGGGCGGTCCTCCTCCCGCCGTTCCGTCCCGTACGGCCCGGGGTGCTCGGGGAGACCGCCACCCCGTGCGGCGGCACCAGCCGGGCCCTCCGCTCGCCCTTCGCGGAGTCGACCTCGTGCGGCAGCGTGAAGGCGAGGACCGTCCCGCCGAGGAAGACCGCGCACGCCCCGTACAGCGGCCAGCCGGGCCCGGCCATCTGGAGCGCCGCCCCGACCGGGGCGGCGGCGCCGGTGGCCAGGAGCCCGGCCAGGGTGACCCGGGAGTTGGCCTTCACGAGGGAGAAGCGCGGCGGCAGCAGGCGCGGCACGACGGCGCTGCGCACCACCCCGTACGCCTTCGAGCAGACCAGTACGCCCAGCGCGGCCGGGTACAGCTCCAGGCCGCCGGTGGCGACCGCGCCCGACATGGTGAGCGCGAGCACCGCGCGGGCCAGCATCGAGGCCGCCATCGCGGCGCGGCGGCCGTGCGGCAGCCGGTCCAGGAGCGGGCCGATCACGGGGGCGAGGAGCGCGAAGGGCGCCATGGTGATGGCGAGGTAGAGGGCGACCCGGCCGCGGGCCTCGTCCGTCGGCACCGCGAAGAACACCGTGGAGGCGAGCGCGACCGTGATCATCACGTCGCCCGCGCCGTTCACCGCGTGCAGTTCGATGAGCTTGCCTAGCCCGGACTCGCCCGCGCCGTGGGCGTGCGTCGCCCTCCGGATGCCCCTCGCGGTGCCGGTGAACGGTGCGTGGAGGGCATGACCGATCGCCCGGCCCGCCCTGCGGAGCGGGCCCGGCCCCTCGTGCGACCTGGCGGCAGCCACCCCGTCATAGTGCCCCAGCCGCGGTGGCGGCGAACCGGCATCGGCGCGGGGCGCGGCGCACTCCGCCCTGTCGGGCCAGCGGTTCGCGCCGGTCGGGCGCGCCCGGCGCGAACCGGGGCCACCGGCGGATCACGAGCCCCCGGAGTCACCCCGGAACCACCCCCGAGCCTCTCCGGAACGGCCCGTGCACGGGCCGTGCACGGGGGTGCGGGCCGTGGCGCGACAGGGGTGCGGCACCGGGCCCGGCAACCGGACGCGGCACGGAGCGCGGCATCGGACACGGCACCGGATACGGCCTTGTTTGGGACGGGCAGGTGGGCGGGGGGCGAGAGAGGGGGTAGCGTGCGTAGCGCGCCACCGGCGGTTGACCTCGGCCGCGCGCCTCTCGGCGATCCCGCAGAATGGATGGCAGAAGGTGCGCCCGAGGCAGGCAGCAACGGGTGTGGACGTCGACGCGGCCCCCAGGTCCGCTCCGCCCGCATCCGTCATGGCCGGACCGATGGATGTGCAGGCGCGCTCGTGAGACTGGCGTAGGAGAGAAGCGAGACCTGTGAGTGCTGCGACGACGCGAAGCCGTACGGCCCGTACCCCCGCACCCGACCGTCTGTGCGCCGAGGCGGTCGACCTCGCCCGCGCGGCGGCCGAGGAGGCGGCCGCGCCGGGGGTAGTCGGCGAGCATGCGGGCGTGATCTCCGAGGGGGACCGGGTCGTCACGCACTTCTTCGAGTGCAAGGAACCCGGCTACCGGGGCTGGCGCTGGGCGGTGACCGTCGCCCGCGCCTCCCGCGCGAAGAAGGTCACCCTCGACGAAACGGTGCTGCTGCCCGGCAGCGACGCGCTGCTCGCCCCGGAGTGGGTGCCGTGGAGCGAGCGGCTGCGCCCCGGCGACATGGGGCCCGGCGACCTGCTGCCCACCGAGGCGGACGACATCCGCCTGGAGCCCGGCTACACCGGCGAGGAGGAGCCGCCGCCGAACTCCGCGGTCTCCGAGATGTCGCACGAGATGGCCGACCTCGTCGACGCGGAGGACGCGGAACTGACGACGCGCCCCACGACGACGGGCCGGGGTTCGATCGCCGCGGTCGCCGAGGAGCTCGGCATGCGGCGGGCGCGGGTGCTGTCCCGGTACGGGCTGCACACGGCGGCCGACCGCTGGGACGAGGCGTTCGGGGCGAAGACGCCGATGGCGCAGGCGGCCCCCGCCTCGTGCATGACCTGCGCGTTCCTGGTGCCGCTCGCCGGTTCGCTGAAGCAGGCGTTCGGGGTGTGCGCCAACGAGTTCGGTCCGGCGGACGGGCACGTGGTGTCGCTGTCGTACGGCTGCGGCGGGCACTCGGAGGCGGCGGTGATGCCGAAGCCGCCGAAGCCGGCGCCGCACGCGCTGGACACGATGCAGGTGGACGAGTACCCGCTGCGGCCCGCCCCCGACTCCGGCTCGGTCCCGGCCGAGGCGGACGCGCCGACGGAGGACCTCGGCCACTCTTAGGCGGTGGCCGGGGGCGACGGGGTTCCCGCAGGGGTGGTTCTCCGCGGCTGCGGGGTGCTCCCGCGGACCGGTTCCGTCCCCGGATGCCCGGACGGGTCCGGGAGCGATAACGGGCGTGATGCCGGGCGGCCGGGGCTCCCCGGGGCCGCCGTGGCGCCAGGGGCATCGGGCCCGCCCGGGGAGTCGGTTCCGTCCCCGGATGCCGGCCGGGCCCGATCGTGCCGCCCGCCCGGCGGTTCGCCGCCATGGACCCGAACCGGCCTGTGCGCTGTCCGGCGCCCCCGCCCGACGAGAGGACCCGGTACCTTCGGGCGCACACTTGGCGGCACGGGCAACGCACAACCGGAAAGAGCGGAGTCAGAGCGTGAGCATGAATGCGACCGAAGGGGCCGATCCGTTCGGGACCGCACGGCTGCGCCGCGGGGTGCTCGACGCCTGGGGCGCCGGCCCCGCCAGGTTCCGCGAGGACGCCAACGCCGAGGAGGACCTCGCGCTCGGCGGCTACCGCGACCGCCTCGTCGTCGAGCTGGCCCAGAACGCCGCCGACGCCGCCGCCCGCGCCCGGGTCCCCGGCCGGCTCCGCCTCACCCTGCACCCGGCGACCGTGGACAACCCCGCGCTCCTCGCCGCCGCCAACACCGGCGCCCCGCTCGACGCCACCGGCGTGGAGTCCCTCTCCACCCTGCGCGCCTCCGCCAAGCGCGAGGGCCACGAGGGGGCCGTCGGCAGGTTCGGCGTCGGTTTCGCCGCCGTGCTCGCGGTGAGCGACGAGCCCGCCGTGATCGGCCGGCACGGCGGCGTCCGCTGGTCCCTCGCCGAGGCCCGCGACCTCGCCGCGCGCACGGCCGTCGCCAGCCCCGGCCTCGGCGACGAACTCCGCCGCCGCGACGGCCACGTACCCCTGCTGCGGCTCCCACTGCCCGCCGAGGGCACCGCACCCGACGGCTACGACACCGTCGTGGTCCTCCCGCTGCGCGACGGCGGCGCCGAGGACCTCGTCGTCAGGCTGCTCGACGCGGCCGACGACGCGCTGCTCCTCACCCTGCGCGGCCTCGATGAGATCGTGATCGAGACCCCGGACGCCGTACGCACGCTGCGCCGCTCGCAGCACGGCCCGTACGTCCACGTCGAGGACTCCGCGCACGGCACGACCCGCTGGCGCACCGTCACCCACCACGGCGCCGTCGAACCGGAACTCCTCGCCGACCGGCCCCGCGAGGAACGGCTGCGCCCGCACTGGTCGGTGACCTGGGCGGTCCCGGTGGACGCGGAGGGCGCCCCGGCCCGCCCCCGCACCGCCCCCGTCGTCCACGCGCCGACCCCCACCGACGAACCCCTCGGCATCCCCGCGCTGTTCATCGCGTCGCTGCCGCTCGACACCAGCCGCCGCCACTTCGCGCCGGGGCCGCTCACCGACTTCCTGGTGCAGCGCGCCGCCGACGCGTACACCGAGCTGCTCGCGGGCTGGCAGCCGGTCTCCGTCGACACCATCGACCTCGTACCGGGACCGCTCGGCAGGGGCGAACTGGACGGCGCCCTGCGCGGTGCGATCCTGGAACGGCTGCCGCGTGTCGCGTTCCTGGCCCCCGCCGTCCCGCGCGACACCACCGCCGACGCGGGCCGCTGGGACGGCTGGGAGGAGCGGGCGGACGGCGTCGACGACCCCGCGGCCACCGCCGCGCTGCGGCCCATCGAGGCCGAGGTGCTGGAAGGGGCCGGCGCCGAGACCGTACGGGTGCTCGCCGAGGTCCTGCCGTGTCTGCTGCCCGCCGGGCTGGAGCGCCGCAGCGAACTGCGCACGCTCTCCGTCGCCCGGGTCCCGCTGACCGAGGCGATCGACCGGCTGGCCGGCCTGGAGCGCGAACCCCGCTGGTGGCGGCGGCTCTACGACAGCCTGTC
The DNA here is from genome assembly GCF_040612315.1 of Streptomyces sp. NPDC006435. Taxonomy (NCBI): domain Bacteria; kingdom Bacillati; phylum Actinomycetota; class Actinomycetes; order Kitasatosporales; family Streptomycetaceae; genus Streptomyces; species Streptomyces sp. NPDC006435. The sequence continues at coordinate 277,097 of NZ_JBEXPY010000002.1, read as the reverse complement.
CGGCGTCGACCCGGACCGCCTCTCCGGCCTGCCCGTACCGCTCGCCGGAACCCCCGGGGCGGACGAGGCGCCCACGACGGACGGGGCCGACGGGGCGGCACAGGCCGGTCCCGTACCCGTGCCCCGCACCACGATCGGACCCCGCCAGGTCCTCCTCCCGCTCCCCGACGCGCTCACCGGCCCGGTCCTGGAACGCCTCGCCCGGCTCGGGCTGAAGGTCGCCCACCCGGACGCCGCCCACCCGCTGCTGGAGAAGCTGGGCGCCCTGCCCGCCACCCCGCGCGCCGTGCTGACGACCCCGCAGGTGCGGGCCGCCGTCGCCGGATCGCTGGACGCGGGCGAGATCTGGGACGAGGACGCGCTGGACGTCGACGAACTCGCCGAGACCGTCCTCACCCTCGTGCGGGAAGCCGAACTGGCCCCCGGCGACGAGCCCTGGCTCGGCGCGCTCGCCCTGCCCGACGAGGACGGCGAACCGGCCCCGGCCGGGGAACTCGTGCTGCCGGACAGTCCCTTCGCGTCCGTCATGCGGGAGGGCGAACTGGCCCTGGTCGACCGGGAGCTGGCCGGCCGCTGGGGCGAGCAGCCGCTCACCGCCTGCGGCGTGCTGGCCACGTTCGCCCTCGTACGGGCCACCGACGTCGTCCTGGACCCGGACGAACTGGAGCCGCGCGAAGGCGACTTCGCCGAACCCGACGACGCCGGTCTGCTCGACGCCGTCGACGTGTGGTGCGAGGACGTCCTCGACCAGCTGCCCGACACCCCCGTACCGCCGGTCGCCACCGAGCTCGTAGCCGTCCGCGACCTCGACCTCGTCGACGACGACGCCTGGCCGCAGGCGCTCGCCATGCTCGCCCGGCCGCCGCTGCGGGACGCCCTGACCCAGCCGGTGCGGGTGCTGCTCCCCGACGGCACCACCCGGTCCGTGCGCCCGTACACCGCCTGGTGGCTGCGCGACCACCCGGTGCTCGACGGCCGGCGCCCCGCAGGGCTGCGCGCCGCGGGCGGCGACCCGCGGCTGGCCGGGCTGTACGACTCCGCCGACGCGACCGGCTTCGACGACGCCCAGGTGCTGCGCGCCCTCGGGGTGCGGACGTCCGTGGCCGCGCTGCTCGACGAACCGGGCGGCGCCGCCGAACTCCTGGGTCGGCTCGCGGACGAGGAGCGCCCGGTCGACCCCGTACAACTGCACTCCCTGTACACGGCCCTGGCCGACCTCGACCCCGAACAGGTCACGCTGCCCGACGAGTTGCGGGCCGTGGTGGACGGCGAGGCGCGGGTCGTGGACGCGGCGGACGCCGTGATCGCGGACGCCCCCGACCTGCTGCCGCTCGCCGCCGGGCTCCCGCTGCTGCCGGTCGCCCCGACGCGCGCGGCCGAACTCGCCGAGCTGTTCCAGGTGCGGCGGCTCGGCGACAGCGTCGAGGCGGAGGTGACGACGGAGGGCGAGGAGCACCGCGTACCGGAATCGGTGCGGGTCCTGCTCGGGGCGGGCACGCCGGACGTGTACGTCGAGCACGGCGAGCTGCGCGCGGGCGGCGTCGAACTCGACTGGCGCCGCACCCCCGACGGGACCGTGCACGCCGCCACGCTGGAGGGCGTCGCGGCGGGGCTGGCCTGGGCGGCGGGGCAGTGGCCGCGCCGCTTCGAGGTGGCGGCGCTGCTGGAGGACCCGTCCCGCACGGAGGAACTGGCCAGGGACCGCTGGTTCGACTGACGACCGGTCACCCCGCCGCCGGCCGGGGCGGCGGGGCGGGCGGTCGAGGCCGCCGGAACACGGGTACGGGCGCCGTCAGTCGGATCTTCGCAAGAAATTCAACTTGGTGTACAACCCTTCACACGTGTCACTGGTCTGGTCTGTCGAGTCAGCAGACTCAACAGACCGAACCAGCTCCGCCCGGAGCACATCACGTGCCCGCGGAGCTCTTTCTCCACTGGGGAAATACATGCGTATTCGCGCCACTGTCGCTGCCGTTACCGGCGCGCTGGCCCTGTCTGCTCTGGCTGTTCCGGTTGCCCAGGCGGGCGACCACTCCGCGTCGGTCCCGAACAAGCCGACCTCGGGTGCCGAGGCCTTCGGCATCACCGCCCGGGGCGCCGCCAAGGCCGCCGCGGCCACCGCCGCCGACGCCGCGGAACCCGTCATCTCCAAGGTCGTCGTCAACGGCGGCAAGGACATCGTCCTGGGCACCACCGCCACGAAGACGATCTCCATCTCGGTCACGGCCTCGCACGCGACCGGTGTCGTCGACGCCTACGCCGACCTGTGGCACGGCACGGACCCGACGTCCCCGGACACCATCGACGGCGCCATCCTGCCGAACGAGGACGTGTCGACGTGCACCAAGGTCAACGCGACGACCTCGACCTGCAAGCTGACGTTCACGATCGACCCGCGCTACGACCTGTACAAGAACTCCCTGGCCGGCACCTGGCACGTCTCCGCGGGCGCGCTCGCCGGTAACCAGACCGACGTCGCCTACACCGACTTCTACGGCAAGGCGCGGGTGCAGCGGCTGTCGAAGCTGACGGTCAACGCCGCGCCGGAGCCGGTGAAGAAGGGCGGGACGATCACGGTCACCGGAAAGCTCTCGCGGGCCAACTGGGAGGACTACAAGTACCACGGCTACGCCGGTCAGGCGGTGAAGCTGCAGTTCCGCAAGAAGACCAGCTCGACGTACACCACGATCAAGACGATCAAGACGAACAGCACCGGCAACCTGAAGACCACGGTCAAGGCCTCGGTCGACGGTTACTGGCGCTACAGCTTCGCCGGTACGTCCACCACCCCGACCGTCACCACCGCGGGCGACTTCGTCGACGTGAGGTAGTCCCACGGTCCCGGAGCGGGGCCGACCGGCCGCCTCCACGGCCACATGTGAACAGCGGGATCCCTGCCGGGGATCCCGCTGTTCGCGCATCGGCCCGTGCACTCCCGTGCACTCCCGCGTGCTCCCGTACGTTCCCGTGCGTTCCCGTCCGGCCCCGTCCCGGGGCCCTCCTCACGGAGAAGCCCATGCGCATACGTACCACCGCGACCGCCGCAGCCACCGCCGTCGTGGCCTCCGGCGCCCTGATCCTGTCCGCCCCCGCCGCCCCGGCGGCGACGGCCGGCCCCGGATCCCTCGACCCCGGCGCGCCCGGCCCCGTGGTCTCCGAGGCCCTCGTCAACGGCGGCAAGGACATCGTCCTGGGGACGACGGCGCCGAGGACCGTCACCGTCTCGGTCACCGCCTCGCACCCCTCCGGCATCGAGACCGGCTGGCTGATGCTGTGGCACGGGAAGGACCAGGAGGAGGGGCTGGAGGCCGTACTGCTGCCGAACGAGGACGCGGCGACCTGCCGGGCCGCGAGCGTCACCACCAGCACCTGCTCCCTCACGATCACGGTCGATCCCCGGGCCGACCTGTACAAGAACTCCCTGGCGGGCACCTGGCACGTCCTCGCGGGCGCACGGGCGAAGGACGGCTCCCTGACCTCCAGCGACTTCTTCACCACGGCGCGGGTGCAGCGGCTGTCGAAGCTGACGGTCGACGCCGCGCCGGAGCCGGTGAAGAAGGGCGGGACGATCACGGTCACCGGAAAGCTCTCGCGGGCCAACTGGGAGGACCACAAGTACCACGGCTACGCCGGTCAGGCGGTGAAGCTGCAGTTCCGCAAGAAGACCGGCTCGACGTACACCACGATCAAGACGATCAGGACGAACAGCACCGGCAACCTGAGGACCACGGTCAAGGCCTCGGTCGACGGTTACTGGCGCTACGGCTTCGCCGGTACGTCCACGACTCCGGCCGTCACCACCGCGGGTGACTTCGTCGACGTGAAGTGACGGTGAGGGGGGCGGCACCCCGGGCGCCGCCCCCTCACCGCACCGGCGTCACGCCGGGAAGCGCCTGCCGACCAGTCGCCAGGTGTACTCCAGGACGACCGCGGCCACCACCGAGATGCCCACCGCGGCCCACGGCATCGTCGTCCCCACCAGCTTCAGCGCGAAGAACTCCTGCAGCCACGGCACCACCAGCACGATCAGGAACGCCAGCCCCATCGCCGCGACCAGGCAGATCCGCCACCAGGTGTACGGGCGGGCGATGATCGCCAGGACCCACATCGAGACCAGGAACAGCGTGAGCGTGGCCACGCTGGTCTCCGCGTCCAGGGCGCCCGGACCGGTGTAGTGATGCCGGGCGATCAGGTACGTCGTGAAGGTGGCGGCCGCCGCGATGACGCCCGAGGGGATCGCGTACCGCATGACCCGGCGCACGAAGTGCGGATGCGCCCGTTCCTTGTTCGGGGCGAGGGCCAGGAAGAACGCGGGGACGCCGATCGTCAGCGTCGACAGCAGGGTCAGGTGGCGCGGCAGGAACGGGTAGTCGACCTGGGTGCAGACCACCAGGACCGCCAGCAGCACCGAGTAGACGGTCTTGGTGAGGAACAGGGTGGCGACCCGGGTGATGTTGCCGATCACCCGGCGGCCCTCGGCGACGACGGACGGCAGCGTCGCGAAACTGTTGTTCAGCAGCACGATCTGGGCGACGGCCCGGGTCGCCTCGGAGCCCGAACCCATGGAGACGCCGATGTCGGCGTCCTTCAGCGCCAGGACGTCGTTGACGCCGTCGCCGGTCATGGCGACGGTGTGGCCGCGGGACTGGAGGGCGGCGACCATGTCCCGCTTCTGCTGCGGGGTGACCCGGCCGAAGACCGCGTTCTCCTCCATGGCCGTGGCCATCTCGTCGGGGTCGGTGGGCAGCCGGCGCGCGTCCAGGGTGTGCTCGGCGCCCGGCAGGCCGAGCTTCCCGGCGACCGCGCCGACCGAGACCGCGTTGTCGCCCGAGATGACCTTCGTGGCGACCCCCTGCTGCGCGAAGTAGGCCAGGGTCTCCTCGGCGTCGGGCCGCAGCCGCTGCTCCAGGACGACCAGCGCGCTCGGCACGGCCCCCTCGGTGGTGTCGCTCCCCTCGACCCCGTCCCGCGCGCGGGACAGCAGCAGCACCCGCAGGCCCTGCTCGTTGAGCTGCTCGATCTCGGCGAGCGCCGGGTGCTGTTCGGGCAGCAGCACGTCGGGGGCGCCGAGCAGCCAGGAGGACTCCCGGCCGCCGCCCTCGTCGAACGCGGCGCCGCTGTACTTGCGGGCCGAGGAGAACGGCAGCGTCTGCGTGCACCGCCACCGCTCGCCGTCCGGGTAGGCGTCGGCGATGGCCTGCAGGCTGGCGTTGGGCCGGGGGTCGGACGAGCCGAGGGCGCCCAGGACGCGTTCCAGGTAGGCCCGGTCCGTGTCGCCGAGGGTGCGGACCTCGCTGACGTCCATGCCGCCCTCGGTGAGGGTGCCGGTCTTGTCCAGGCAGACGACGTCGACCCGGGCCAGCCCCTCGATGGCGGGCAGCTCCTGCACCAGGCACTGCTTGCGGCCGAGCCGTACGACCCCGATCGCGAAGGCGACCGAGGTGAGCAGCACGAGCCCCTCCGGGATCATCGGCACGATGCCGCCGACGGTCCGGGCGATCGACCCCTTGAAGTCGTTGTCCTTGACGACGAGCTGGCTGATCACCAGACCGATCGCGGTCGGCACCATCATCCAGGTGACGTACTTCAGGATCGTGGAGATGCCGCTGCGCAGCTCGGACTGGACGAGGGTGAAGCGGGACGCCTCCTCGGCGAGCTGCGCGGCGTAGGCCTCGCGGCCGACCTTGGTGGCGGTGAAGGCGCCGCCGCCCGCGACGACGAAGCTGCCGGACATCACCGGGTCGCCGGGGTGCTTCAGCACCGGGTCGGCCTCGCCGGTCAGCAGCGACTCGTCGACCTCCAGGCCGTCGGCCTCGGCGACCGTGCCGTCCACCACGACCTTGTCGCCGGGGCCCAGCTCCACGAGGTCGCCGAGGACGATCTCGGAGGTGGAGATCTCGGCGGCGACCCCGTCGCGCCGCACCGTGGGTTTGGCCTCGCCGATGACCGCGAGGCTGTCCAGGGTCTTCTTGGCCCGCCACTCCTGGATGATGCCGATGCCGGTGTTGGCGACGATCACGAAGCCGAAGAGGCTGTCCTGGATCGGCGCGACGAACAGCATGATCGCCCAGAGCACGCCGATGATCAGGTTGAACCGGGTGAAGACGTTGGCCCGGACGATCTCGCGCAGCGAGCGGGACGAGCGGACCGGTACGTCGTTGACCTCGCCGCGGGCGATCCGCTCGGCCACCTCGGCGGCCGTCAGACCGCGGGTGTTCACGGCCGGTCCGGGAAGGTCCACCGGGTGGACCGGGTCCAGCTCGGCCCCGGCGTCGATCATCGCCGGACTGATGGAACCGGTGGAACCGGCGGGGCCGGGGGGTCCGGCGGAGCCGGCCGAGCCGGTCGTCTCGGGAGGCTGCTCGCCGAAGGAGTGGGGTGCCCGGTGCGTCATGGTTCCGACGGTACGGGTGGATGGTCCGGTTCACCCACCGGGTGGTACGAAGATCAGACCGGGGGAGGAGACGAATGGTCCCGTGGGTGGACGAGGACCCCGACGGCGGATGCGGGACGGGCGTGCGCCGGTCCGGGCGCGGGCGTGCGCGGGGCCGGGGTGGCGGGTGTGCGGTGGTCCTGGACGACGGGTGTGCGCGGGCCCCGGACGGTGGGTGCGCGGCCCGGCGCGGTGAGGGCGCGCGCGGGTGTCAGGGGCGTGCCGGTGTCAGGAAGCGGAGCCTTCGGCGGTGTCGCCCGGGTCGGCGGCGGCCGCCGCGGCGGCCCGCTTGATCGCGGCGTCGCGCCCCCGCACGTACCAGATGCCGATCAGCCCGAGCCCCGCACCGGCCAGGCAGGTCCACAGCCACCACAGGTGGCCGTGGTCGTCGAACCAGCCGTAGAACGGGAGCTGGACCAAGAAGAGGACGAACCAGAGGATCGTGCCGCCGGTGATGGTGGCGACGACGGGCCCCTCCAGGGGCTCGGGTGCCTCGTGCTTCGGTGTCCACTTCGCCATGGGCTCAGTGTATGGGGCCGTCCAGGACCCCCTCCCGAGCCCTCCGTCCCGTCCCCGCACCCCCGGTGGCCCAAGGGTCTACGCGCGGAGATAGCGATCTTTGCTTTATGTATTCATACTGAATCTGCTTAAGACTGTCTCGATTTATTCGTGTGAAAGTCCAAAGCTGACCATATTTAACCCCCCTCTCTGCACGTCTGAGGTCATACATGTCCCCCTCGGCCACCGCTCCGGTCGACTCCAAGCAGCCCTCGGCCCAACAGCCACATGGCGCGCTGGATCGTTTCTTCAAGATCTCCGAGCGGGGGTCGTCGGTCGCGCGCGAGATCCGCGGCGGATTCGCCACGTTCTTCGCGATGGCCTACATCATCGTGCTGAACCCGATCATCCTCGGCAGCGCGAAGGACATGTACGGCCACCAGCTCGACGGCGGCCAGCTGGTCACCGCCACCGTGCTGACCGCCGCGTTCTCCACGCTCCTGATGGGCGTCATCGGCAACGTGCCGATCGCGCTGGCCGCGGGCCTCGGGGTCAACACCGTCGTGGCGCTCCAGCTCGCCCCCCGGATGAGCTGGCCGGACGCGATGGGCATGGTCGTCCTCGCGGGCTTCGTGGTGATGCTGCTGGTCGCGACCGGTCTGCGGGAACGCGTCATGCACGCCGTGCCGACCTCGCTCCGCAAGGGCATCGCGATCGGCATCGGTCTGTTCATCCTGCTGATCGGTCTGGTCGACTCGGGCTTCGTCTCCCGCATGCCGGACGCCGCGCACACCACCGTGCCGCTCCAGCTCGGCGGCGACGGCCACCTCAACGGCTGGCCGGTCCTCGTCTTCGTCCTCGGCACGCTGCTCACCCTCGCGCTGCTCGTCCGCAAGGTGCCGGGCGCGATCCTGATCTCCATCGTCGCGATGACGGTCGTCGCGCTGATCATCAACGCCGTCGCCGACCTGCCGGCCGGGGCGTGGGGCCTGACCGTCCCGGAGTGGCCGGGCAACCCGGTCGCCACCCCGGACTTCGGGCTGGTCGGTCAGGTCAGTCTGTTCGGCGGCTTCGGCAAGGTCGGGCTCCTCACCGGCATCCTGTTCGTCTTCACCGTGCTGCTGTCCTGCTTCTTCGACGCGATGGGCACCATCCTCGGCGTCGGCGACGAGGCGAAGCTGACCGACCCGGAGGGCAACTTCCCCGGCATCAACAAGGTGCTGTTCGTGGACGGCATCGCGGTCGCCGCGGGCGGCGCGAGCTCCTCCTCCGCCACGACCTGCTTCGTGGAGTCCACGGCGGGGGTCGGCGAGGGCGCCCGCACCGGCTTCGCGAGCATCGTGACGGGTGCGCTGTTCACCGGCGCGCTGTTCCTGACGCCCCTGGCGACCATGGTCCCGTCGCAGGCGGCCACCCCCGCGCTGCTGGCGGTGGGCTTCCTGATCATCTCGGGCTCGGTGCGGGACATCGACTGGAGCGACTACACGCTCGCCATCCCGGCCTTCCTCGCCATGCTGATGATGCCGTTCACGTACTCGATCACCAACGGCATCGGCATCGGCTTCATCGCCTTCTGCGTGCTGCGGGTCGCGGCCGGGCGTTGGCGCGAGGTGCCGGTGCCCATGTACGTGGTGTCGGCGGTCTTCGTCTTCTACTACGCGATGCCGGCCCTCGGCCTCACGTGACCTCCCCGGTCCTGATCCCCGGGGCCTCCTGTGCCCCGTAGAACTTCTCCGTCTCGTCGACGGCCGCCTTGAAGCGCTCGTCGAAGTCATCGCGAATGAGCGTCCGGACGACATAGTCCTGGACGCTCATTCCGCGTTTCGCGGCATGCTGCCGGAGCCGGTCGAGCAGCTCACCGTCTATCCGCAGGCTGAGCACAGTCGATCCCATGGCAAGCAGGGTTACGGCCCCGGGCGTCGTTTCATGTCACTTTCCGGATTCGACTCACTCGTTCGGGTGAGCAATTGGGCGAAGTGCCGCTCGCGCGTGTAACACGAATGGTCTTTAGATTGGGTAATGAGTTACGCTAATAAACATGCCTGACCTGATCCACGACGGCGACAGTGCCGCCGCCGTGAGCTCCCTCCGCTCCGCCGTGATGCTGCTCAGCCGGCGCCTCAAGCACCAGCGCGTCGACGAGTCGCTGAGCCCCACCGAGATGTCGGTGCTCGGCACACTCGCGCGGTGCGGCTCCGCCACACCCGGCGAGCTGGCCCGCAAGGAGCACGTGCAGCCCCCGTCGATGACCCGAATCGTCGCGCTGCTGGAGGCGAAGGGACTGGTCAGACTGGAACCGCACCCCGATGACCGTCGCCAGAAGGTGGTCAGCCAGACCGAGCAGGCGGAAGCCATGCTCGAGGAGAGCCGCTCCAAGCGGAACGCCTGGCTGACCGCCCTCGCCGAGGGCCTGGACGAGGACGAGTGGGAGACGCTGCGCAAGGCGGCGCCCGTGCTGGAGAAGCTCGCCCACCTGTAGCGGGGCGGACCGCGCCGGCCCCGGCCGGCGCGCCGCCCGCACCGCCGCACCTCGTCAGTCAGCGAAACGTATACGCCCGAGGAGGCGAACCCCTTTGAGTACGGGATCCGGAGCAGACTCCGCCCCCGCACCGACCTCCACCCACGAGAGCAAGCCCGGCGGGACCTTCTCGTCGCTGAAGATACGCAACTACCGCCTGTTCGCCACGGGCGCCGTGATCTCCAACACCGGTACCTGGATGTCCCGCATCACGCAGGACTGGCTCGTCCTGAGCCTCACCGGGTCCGCCGCCGCCGTCGGCATCACCACGGCCCTCCAGTTCCTCCCGATGCTCCTCTTCGGTCTGTACGGCGGTGTCATCGCGGACCGCTTCCCGAAGCGGAAGCTCCTTCTGTTCAGCCAGGCGGCGCTCGGCCTCTGCGGGATCGCCCTGGCGGTCCTCACGCTCTCCGGCGTCGTCCAGGTGTGGCACGTCTACCTCATCGCGTTCCTGCTCGGCATGGTGACGGTGGTCGACAACCCGGCCCGCCAGTCCTTCGTGTCCGAGATGGTCGGCCCTGCGCAGCTGCGGAACGCGGTCAGCCTCAACTCGGCCAACTTCCAGTCCGCCCGGCTCATCGGCCCCGCCGTCGCGGGTGTCCTGATCACCACGGTCGGCAGCGGCTGGGCCTTCATGTTCAACGGCCTGTCGTTCCTCGCCCCGCTGGTCGGCCTGCTGATGATGCGCACGAACGAGCTGCACCAGGTGGCCGTCGTGCCGCGCGCCAAGGGCCAGCTGCGCGAGGGGCTGCGGTACGTCTCCGGGCGCCCCGAGCTGATCTGGCCGATCGTCCTGGTCGGCTTCGTCGGCACGTTCGGCTTCAACTTCCCGATCTGGCTCACGGCCTTCGCGGACGAGATCTTCCACGGCGGTGCCGGGATGTACTCGTTCTTCAACATCCTCATGGCGGCCGGCTCCCTCGCCGGTGCCCTGCTCGCCGCCCGCCGCCGCTCCTCGCGGCTGCGGATGCTGGTGGCCGCGGGCACCGCGTTCGGTCTGCTGGAGATCATCGCGTCCCTGTCGCCGTCCGTCTGGCTCTTCTCGCTCCTGCTGGTCCCGATCGGCATGATCGGCCTGACGACCAACATCAGCGCGAACACGAGCGTCCAGATGGCCGCCGACCCGGCCATGCGCGGCCGGGTCATGAGCCTGTACATGATGGTCTTCGCCGGTGGTACGCCGGTGGGCGCCCCGATCGTCGGCTGGATCAGCGACGCCTACGGGGTCCGTACGGGCATGGCCGTCGGCGGCGCGTTCTCGCTGGTGGCCGCGATCGGCGTCGGCATCGTGCTGGCCCGCGTCGGCGGCCTCCGCCTCCGCGTCGACCTGCGTCCGGGCCGCCCGCACGTCCGGTTCGTCCCCCGGGAGGAGCTGGCGACGGCGGCGTGAGCGGAACACCGCCCGCGCGGCGCCGCTCAGGAAGCGCGGCCCGTGCGGCGCGTGACACGGCCCCGACCGGTTTCCCCGGCCGGGGCCGTTCCGCGTACCGGGGGCCTTCGCCGTCGTGGGCCGGGGCGCGCCGGGGCGGTGCGACACTCGGCGCATGAGCCGTCTGAGACTCTTCGCCGCCGTGCTGCCGCCCGCTCCCGCAGTCGAGGAACTGCGCAGTGCCGTCGCCCCGTTGCACACGCTGCCCGGTGCCGAGGGCCTTCGCTGGACGGGGGTGCCCGGCTGGCACTTCACGCTCGCCTTCTTCGGGCCCGTGGACGAGGAACTGCTGCCCGAACTGGAGGCGCGCCTCGCGCGGGCCGCCCACCGCACCGACCCCTTCCCGCTGCGCGTCCACGGCGCCGGGCGGTTCGGCGGGCGGGCGCTCTGGGCGGGGGCCGCGGGCTCCCTCGACACGCTGCGGCTCCTCGCCGAACGCGCCGACGCCGCCGCCCGCCGCACCGGCATCCCCATGGAGGAGCACCGCCGCTACACCCCGCACCTCACCCTCGCCCGCAGCCGCCGGGCCGAGATCGACCTGCACCCCTGGACCGACGCGCTCGGGGGCTTCGAGGGCACCCCGTGGGAGGTCGGCGAGCTGTCCCTCGTACGCAGCAACCTGCCGGTCGCCGGGGTGCGGGGGGAGCAGCCCCGGTACGAGGTGGTCGCATCCTGGTCGCTGGGGAGCTGACGGCTGCGGTTACGCTCGGAGGGTGGATCCGAAGACCAGAAACCGCATCATGGCGGCCGCGCTCGTGCTGATGTTCGTCGTCGTCGCCGTGGCGGCCGCGGCCGGGGCGTGACGCGGCGGGCCCGCCGGCCCGGGTGCTGACACCCGGTTGCAGCGGGGGCGCCGCAGGCGGCCGAACCGGCGCCGTGGCCCCCGCAGCGGTCGGCGCGCGCCCGCCCGCCGACGGCTCATGCCCTCCGCGCGTGCCCCGCCCCGCCCGTTCCCCCTGCCCTCTCCGTTCCTCCCGTGCGACGAGCGCAGGCCCGCCGGGCCCGGCGGGGGACCCGTCGGCTCAGGGGGCGAGGGCCGCCGCGGTCTCCCGGGCGAACGCCTCCGGGTTGTCCAGCATGATGTTGTGCCCGCAGTCCGGGACCGCCACGACGCGTACCCCGCGCTCGACGAGCGCGGCCTCCCCGGACAGCGGCCCGTCGGCCGACGGACGCAGGAACGTGCGCGGGATCCGCAGGTCCAGCAGGAGCTCCCGCATGGTCGGCGTCGTCCCGCGGGCGAGGTTCACCGCGCTGCGGTACAGCGCCTCGGGGCCCGCCAGCCGCATGGTCGCCCACCAGAGCGGCCCCACCCGCTCGCGCGTCTCGGCCAGGCCGCCGGCCAGGAACTCCTCCTCCGTGTACGCCGCGATGCCGCTGCTGCCCGGCCGGCCGGGGGCGGGGGCGACCGGGTCCAGATTGGCGTCGACCAGGACCAGTCGTCCCACCAGCCTCGGATGGCGCGCCGCGAGCAGGACGGCCACCGCGCCGCCCATGCTGTGCCCGATCACGTCCGCGCCGTGCGCTCCGGCCGCCTCCATGGCCCTCGCCACCGCGTCGGCGTGCTCCTCCAGGGTGTAGCCGAAGTCCGTGGGGCGGTCGCTGATGCCGAAGCCGAGCAGGTCGACGAGGAGCGACCGGCCTCCGGCCAGCAGGGGGTGCGTCGCGCTCGCGGCGAAGTACGGGCCGGAGGAGGCACCGAGCCCGTGCAGATAGACCCGGTCGGAGCGGCTGCCGGGGTCTTCGGCGACCTCGCGATCACCGGCAGCCCCGGAGGTCCCGGTGGCCGCGACGGCCCCGGGGAGCTCCACCCACCTGATGCGCGCGCCGTCGCCCGTCACCCGTGCGTCGTGCATGACTTTCCTCCTCGCCGAGACCCTCAAAGCATCGGGGAGACTATACATAGATGCCGATGTATAAGGCTCCCGGGAGAGGATACGCGCATGCTGGAACTGGCCATCCTTGGATTTCTGTACGAGCAACCCCTGCACGGCTACGAGCTGAAGCGCCGGGTAGCCCACCTCACCGGTCACGTCCGCCCCATCGCGGACGGCACGCTGTACCCGGCGATCAAGCGGCTGGAGCGCGCCGGATGGCTGGAGCGCCGGACCGAACCGGGCACCAGGGCCGCCCCCCGCCACACCCTGACCCTGACCGGGCCGGGCCGCGAGGAGCTGCTGCGGCGGCTGCGCGAGGCCGACGAGGTGGACATCAGCGACGAGAACCGCTGGTTCACCGTCCTCGCCTTCCTGCGTCACCTGCCCTCCCTGGCCGAGCAGGCGGGGGTGCTGCGGCGCAGGCTCGCGTTCCTGGAGGAGCCGAGCAGCTTCTTCTACGAGGGCGACCGGCCGCTCGGCGCCGAGTCCTTCGACGACCCGTTCCGGCGGGGCCTGCTCACGATCGCCCGCGCGACGAGCGAGGCGGAGCTGGAGTGGCTGGCGACGACCCTGGAGCGACTGGAAGCCGCCTGGGGCGGGATGGGGCCAGGGCGGGAAACGGAGCCGGAACCAGGGCCGGTGCCAGAGCTGAAACCGGAGCCGTGAGCAGGGCGGGAACCGAGTCCGGCACCAAGTCCGGAACCGAATCCGGAACCGGGTGTCGCGGGCCTTTGGGCATGTGTTCGTTTCTCGGCCGGATGAGTGAGCGTTTCTGCGTGTTGGCCGCGTAACCCCGTTCGGACCGGTGACGCTGGGCGTCTCCCCCACTCGTCATACCGGTTGCGAGGTCACTCGTGGTTCAGCACCATCCACCACTGCCGAGAATGCTGCGTGCCCTGTGCGTGGTCCTGCCTCTCGCGGGGCTGCTCCTCCCGCTCACCGCGACCCCCGCGACGCCCGCCCCGCGAGGGGCGGGCACCCAGCGGCCGATCGGGCCCGACCCGGCGGTGAACCTGCTGGCGCACGGCGACCTGACGATGGCCTCCAACTCGGTTCTGACCTGTGACGACAGCGACGGCTCGCCCTGCAACGACACCGAGGGCAGCAACAACAACCGCACCAAGTACGTGAAGATCGACCCGGACGCGCCCGGCAACAACGCGTCCTCCGCGCAGCTGGAGATCCCGGCCGGTGCGACGGTGCTCTCGGCGCGCCTGTACTGGCAGTTCAACCCGACCAACACCAGTGTCTCGGGCGGAACTTCGGGTGACATCAACAGGGGGGACCAGGTCTCCTGGAAGGTCCCCGGCGGCTCCTCGTACGAGCAGCTGAACGCCGACACCTACGACTGGTTCAACCAGGAGGTCGGCGGCACCCCGCCCGAGCCGCTGCTGGCCGGGGCGGGCGTCAAGGACGTCACCGCCGAGGTGCGGGCCGCGGGCTCGGGCAGCTACACCGTCGCCGACATCCAGGCCTGCGCAGGCCGCTCCTCGGCGCAGAACTACGGCGGCAACAACGTCGGCTGCTGGGGCGGCTGGTCGCTGGTCGTGGCGTACGAGGACCAGGACGAGCCGCTGCGCTACCTCAACGTCTGGGACGGCTTCCAGCTGCTGCGTTCCCCCGACAACCTGGCCACCCTCACGCTCGCCGGCATCCGCACCCCCGCCACCACCGCCCCGAACGCCACCATGGGCGTGACGATCGGCGACGGCGACGCCCCGATCGCCGGTGACGAGCTCTCGGTCGGCCCGGACACCGGGAACCTCACCCTGCTGCCGATGCCCGGCCCGGCCGGCGTCACCACCGACAACGCCTTCTCCAGCCGGATCGACCGGGTCGCCGCCGACGGCTCCGGCACCAACATCACCAGCCGGGACCCGAACCTGGTCAACAACTACGGCTACGACGCCCGGATGATCGACGTCACCGGCAAGCTCCCGGCCGGCAGCACCCGGGCCGTCCTGCAGATCAACGGCTCCGGCGACGCCCTGCACCCGCAGGCGGTCTGGCTGTCCGTCGACGCCTTCGAACCCGACCTCCGGATCACCAAGGCCAACGACCCGGCAGGCGAGACCGACGGCAACCCGCCCGGCAACGTCGGACCCGGCGACACCATCACGTACTCCTTCGACGTCACCAACCGGCACGCCGACGGCAGCACCGACAACCTCGACACCGCCACCGACGTCACCGTCACCGACCAGTTGCCCGCCGGTACCACCTACAAGGAGGGCTCCAACCCGGACTGCACCGCGAGCGGACAGACCGTCACCTGTCGGGTCGACGACCTCGCCCCCGGCGCCACCACGAACGTCTCCTTCGAGGTGACGGTCGATCAGGACGTCGTCGGCGGCACCACGCTGGACGACACCGCGACGCTCGACTTCAAGGGCAGCCAGACCCTGCGCGAGCAGAACCGGACCAGCAACACGGTCCGCAACACGGTCACCGACCTGCCCGCCTACCGGATCGAGAAGACCGCCACCCCGGCCGACGTGGCCCCCGGCGACACCGTCTCCTACCGGGTCACCGTCACCAACACCGGCAGGGTCCCCGCGACCGGCGTCACCCTCGACGACAGCCTCGCCGACGTGCTGGCCGACGCCACCTACAACGGGGACGTCGACGCCGACCTCGGCAACGCGACCGTCACCGGCACCGGCCTGCACTGGACCGGCGACCTGCCGGTCGGCGCCACCGCGACCATCACGTACTCGGTGACCGTCGACCCCTCGCTCACCGACGACGCCGAACTCACCAACACCGTCACCTCGTCGACCTACCGCAACAACTGCGCCGAGGGCAGCACGGACAGCGCCTGCGACGCGACGGTCACCGTCACCGCCCCGAGCCCGTCGCCCTCGCCGTCCACCAGCACGAGCCCCGGCCCGCACCCGACGCACCACCCGCACCCGACGGACCATCCGCGTCCCACCGATCACCCGCGCCCGACGGACCACCCGCGTCCGACCGGCCACCCGTCATCGAGCGGTCACCCGTGGCCCGACCCCGACCACGGCGGCGGCAACGGCGGCGGCAACGGCCACGGCAACGGTGGCGGCAACGGTGGCGGCCACGGCGGCGGTCACGGTCACGGCGGTCAGCTCCCCGAGACCGGTGCCGGTGAAGCCCTGCCCATGGTCGGCCTGGCCGGACTCGGCTGCGTACTGGCCGGTCTGTTCGTCCTCGTGACGAAGGCCCGCCGCAAGCACATGCGCTAGGCGGACCCCGCCTGCGGCTCCGTCTCAGGGCCCCGCCTCCGGGCGGGGCCCTGAGTGGTGCGTACGGTGCCGTCCCACTGCCAGTCCGTGCGCCGGGGCAGCCCGGGGAGCGGGGCGCGGCCCGTGCACCACAGCAGGGTGTCGGACGGCCGGTGCCCGGTGGGGGCTTCGGGGAACAGGCGGGCCAGGACGGCGGTGCTCGTACGGTCGGGCGGGGTCCGGGGGACGCCGAGGGCCCGGGTGACGTCGTAGGTGTGGACGGCCAGTTCGGTGATCCCCATGGCGGCGAAGCCGACCGCGTCCGAGTGGCCCCAGGGGTGCCAGGCCCGTACGTCCGCGGCCGTGTCCCGGACGGTGGAGACGAGCAGCGACGAGGCGATGCGCAGGCCGTCCAGGCAGTCGGGGACGGCGGCGTGCGGGTCGAGCGAGGCGAAGAGCGTGACGTAGCGGTCGACGGGGCGGGCGATCAGCAGGCCCGCGTAGCCGACCAGGCCGAGCGCGAGGTGGTCCAGGGTCCGGCGGCAGGTCCAGTCGAGGCCGTGGGCGGGGCGCGACCAGTCCCGTCCGGCTTCCTCGCGGAGGACGGCCAGGCAGTCGTCGGCGGTGGCGGCGAGCAGCTCCGTCCAGCGCGGCGCGGCGGCCGGACGGGCCGGGGCGGTTTCCGTGGGAGTGGTCACGCGCGGTCCGCCGCGTCCTTCAGGACCTCGATCACGCTCGCGTAGCTGTCGGAGCCGTGGCCTGCGGACCGGGCCCGTTCCATGGTGGCCTTGAGCAGCGCGGGCAGCGTGTTGTCGACGCCGCGCGCCTCGGCGGCGTGCAGAAGGTGGTCGATGGCCGCGATCTGCACGTCGACGGTGGCGTCGTCGCCCGGGTAGCGGCCGGCGTCGACCTGGTCCGCGTAGGTGCTGAGGAACCCGGTCACGGTGCTCAGCCAGCGGATCGCGAGGGGGGTGAACGCCGTGGCCCCCGTCCCCTCGGCGCCGACCAGTGCGGTGCCGTGCAGCCAACCGGTCATGGTGGACCACATCAGGCCGAGCAGCGCGGCGTCGTGCAGGGAGGCCAGCCCCGGGTCGGTGCCCAGGTACAGCGGGTCGCCCAGCGCCGCCAGCGTCGGACGATGGGTGTCGAAGACGGCCCGCGCACCGCTGTAGAGGAACATCACCCCGGGGCCGCCGACTCCCGGCGGGGTGGTCATGATCGCGCCGTCGAGGTGGTCGGCACCGTGCGAGCGGGCCCATGCGGCGACCTCGCGGGCCTGCTCCGGGGAACCGGAACCGAGGTCGACCAGGGTCCTGCCCGCCAGGGCGCCCTCGGCGGGGCCGAGGGCCGAGCGCAGTGCGTCGTGGTCCAGTACGCAGGCGAGGACCAGCGGGCTCGCCGCGACCGCCTCCGCGGCCGTCGCGGCCGGCCGGGCACCCCGGTCGACCAGCGGACGCGCCCGGTGCGCCGTACGGTTCCACACCGTGGTCGTGTGCCCGCGCTCCAGCAGCGCGCCGGCGAGCGCCGAGCCCATCGAACCCAGTCCGATGACGGTCACGGCCGAACGATCGACATTCATGCTTCAACTCCCTTGCGGCACCCGGACGGTGCCTGATCACGTGCACACCACGGTCGCAGCGGGAGGTGATCGGGGACAGTGACACCGGTGACGGTGACCACCGGATTCCTGCCATACGCTTCCGGGCATGAGCGCTGGTTCCGTCGCCGTGGTCGTGACCCAGGAGATCGAGGTCCCCTCGTGGGACCTGTACGAGCTGAGCATCCCCTGCACCGTCTTCGGCAAGCCGCAGCCCGACCTGGCCGACCCCTGGTACGAACTGCGGCTGTGCAGTACGGGGGAGGGGGAGTCCGTCGGAGGCGGCCCCGGGGACGGCGTGGGAATGACGCTGCGGACCCGCCACGGACTCGACGAACTCGCCCGCGCCGACACGGTCGTCGTGACCTCCGTGCCCGACTCCTGCGTCGACGAGGGCGAACCCCTGCCCCGCGAGCTGATCACGGCCCTGCGCGACGCGCACGACGCGGGCGCCCGCATGGTCTCGCTGTGCACCGGCGCCTTCGCGCTCGCCGAGGCGGGGCTGCTCGACGGCCGCCGCGCCACCGCGCACTGGATGCACACCGCCCAACTCGCCGCGCGCTACCCGAAGGTGCGGGTCGACGACGCGGTGCTGTACGTGGACGACGGCTCCGTGCTCACCAGCGCCGGCCTGACCGCCGGCCTCGATCTCTGCCTCCACCTCGTGCGCCGCGACCTCGGCCCGCACGTCGCCAACCAGCTGGCCCGCCGGATGGTCGTGCCCGCCCACCGCCCCGGCGGGCAGGCACAGTTCATCGAACTGCCCCTGCCCGCCGACGACGACAAGGGCCTGGCACCCGTGATGGACTGGGCCAGGGAGCGCCTCGACCAGCCGCTGACGGTCGAGGACCTGGCGCGACGGGCCGCGATGAGCCCGCGCAACCTCTACCGACGGTTCCGGGCGGCCACGGGGGCGACCCCGTTGCAGTGGCTCCTCGACCAGCGGCTGCGACAGGCCCAGAGCCTGTTGGAGGCGACGGACCTGCCGGTCGCCAGGGTCGGCGAACTGAGCGGCCTCGGCACGGCGAACAACTTCCGCCACCACTTCCTCAAGCGGATCGGGGTGTCGCCGAGCGGCTACCGCCGGGCCTTTCCCCGGACGTAGGGCCTTTCCCCGGACGTAGGGCCTTTCGTTCGGGTCACGACCGGATCAGGGGCAGAGGGTCTCGCGCAGTGCGGCGTTCAGCCGCTCGCCCTGCTCGTCCGTGAGCGGCCGGGCATCGGTTCCGAACCGCTTGGCCGCCAGCGAGTCGGCCTTCGGGTCGGTGATCGAGGAGCACTGGTTCCGCCCGGCGTCGATCGCCCGCTGCTCGTCCACGACGAGCTGCGGGTCGACGGCCGCGATCGCGTCCAGGTACGCGTCGCGGGCGTCGCCGGTCGGGGCGGACGGGATGCCGGCGGCCCGTTCGGCGGCGGTCTCCTTCGGCGCGGGCTTCGTGACGTCCTCCTCGGCCGAGCAGGCGGTCAGCGCGAGCAGCGCGGCGGCGGCGAGAAGGATGCGAACGGGTCTCACGGTGGCACTCTCCGTACGTAGTTCTGTGCCCCGTGAGACGGGCGAGGCCCCCGAAGGGTTGTGGCGGCCTCCCGCACGGGGGCGTACGGGAGGCCGTCGTCGTACCGCTCCCGATGGAGAACGGTACGACGACGGCCTGCCGGTGCTTCCGTGATGCCGTGTGCCCGTGCGGGCCGGGGCTCACCAGGCGAAGGCCTCCGGGGAGGGGCCCGGCCCCGGGAAGATCTCGTCCAGCGACGCCAGCAGCTCCGGGGACAGGTCGAGCTCCAGCGCCCGCAGCGCCGAGTCCAGCTGCTCCTGGTTGCGCGGCCCGATGATCGGCCCCGTCACCCCCGGCTGGGCCAGGAGCCACGCCAGGCCGACCTCGCCGGGCTCCAGGCCGTGCTTGTCGAGCAGGTCCTCGTACGCCTGGATCTGCTTGCGCTGCTCCGGGTCGCGCAGGGCCTCCGCGCCGCGGCCGGAGGACGAACGGCCGGTCGCGCCCTCGCGCTCCTTGCGGATCGCACCGCCCAGCAGGCCGCCGTGCAGCGGGGACCACGGGATGATGCCGAGCCCGTACTCCCGCGCCGCCGGGATGACCTCCATCTCGGCGCGGCGCTCCATCAGGTTGTAGATGCACTGCTCGCTGACCAGGCCCAACGAGCCGCGCCGGGCGGCCAGTTCATTGGCCTGGGCGATCTTGTACCCGGCGAAGTTCGACGAACCCGCGTAGAGGATCTTGCCCTGCTGGACCAGGACGTCGATCGCCTGCCAGATCTCGTCGAAGGGCGTGTTCCGGTCGACGTGGTGGAACTGGTACAGGTCGATGCGGTCCGTCTGGAGCCGCTTCAGCGACGCCTCGACGGAGCGCCGGATGTTCACGGCGGAGAGCTTGTCGTGGTTGGGCCACGCCGCGCCGTCGGGGCCCATGTTCCCGTACATCTTGGTGGCCAGGACCACCTTGTCGCGGCGTTCACCGCCCTTGGCGAACCAGGTGCCGATGATCTCCTCGGTGCGGCCCTTGTTCTCGCCCCAGCCGTACACGTTCGCCGTGTCGAAGAAGTTCAGGCCCGTGTCCAGCGCCGCGTCCATGATGGCGTGGCTGTCCACCTCGTTGGTGTGCGGGCCGAAGTTCATCGTGCCGAGCACGAGTCGGCTGACCTTGAGTCCGGTGCGTCCGAGCTGTGTGTACTCCATGGTCGTCCAGCCAACGCCTTCGAGTCCGCTCGAAGCAAGGGCGTCCGGTCCGGTCACGGCCGCCGTCGGTCACGGCTGCCGTCGGTCACGGCCGCCGTCGGTCACGGCCGCCGGAAGGAGACCTCCGGGTGATCGGCCGACGGTCCGTCCTCGGGCAGCGGCGAGAAGAAGCCGCCGTCCAGGTTCAGCCCGGCCCGCACCCGCTGGTCCCGCGCCATGAGCGCGGCGGCGCTTGCGCCCCCGACGGAGTGACCCGCCGCACCGATCCGCCGCGGATCGACCATTCGGGCGTACGGGAGGGCCGGACGCCCCTGAACGGTCCGCGCGACCGTCCCCCGCCCGGTCGGTCCGGCCGTCCCCTGCCCGGTCAGTGCCGCCGTCCCCCGCCCGGTCAGCCGGTCGATCACGAACGAGAGGTCGCGCGCCCGCCCCGCGGCCACATCCGCGTGGTCCTCGGTCGAGTCGACCCGTTCGCACGCGGTGCAGGTGAGCACCCGGCCGCCGGGGAAGGAGGTGCCGATCGACTCGTACGCGTGGTCGACGGCGGCGACGACGTACCCGCGGCTCGCCAGGTCCGGGCAGCCGCCCGGCACGTCGGCCCACGGTGGTGCACGGAACGGCGGAACGTACCTCCGCGGAAGTACGCCGTACACCCCGGGCCCTACCCGCCCTTGCCCTCAACTCCCTTCATTTTCCCATCACATGACGTCACGAAGCGTCCCGGAGCGCGAACCGGTCCAGGGCCGCCAGCACCGCCCTGCTCGTCGCCGCGCCGCCCAGATGCCCGGCGCCGTCGATCACGGTCAGCTCGGCGTCCGGCCACGCCTTCGCCAGCTCCCACGCGGTGGTGAGCGGCCCGCCCAGGTCGAACCGGCCGTGCACCAGCACGCCCGGAATCCCCGCCAGCCGCCCCGCGTCCCGGATCAACTGCCCCTCCTCCAGCCAGGCGCCCTGCGAGAAGTAGTGCGAGCAGATCCGCACCAGCGCCTGCCGCGCCCGGCCGGGCCGCCCGCTGTACGGGGGCGGTCCGCTGTACGCCTCCTGGGAGAGCACCGCGTCCTCCCACGCGCACCAGCCGGCCGTCGCCCGCTCCCGCACATCGGCGTCGGAGCTCTCCATCCGCCGGGCGTACGCGGCCAGCACGTCCGGCGTCGCGTTCCCCTCGACCTCCGGAACCCCGGCCCGGAACAGGTCCCACGCCTCGGGGAAGATCTGCCCCGCGCCCCGGTACAGCCAGTCGATCTCGGAGCGGCGGGTGGTGGTGACGGCCGGGATCACGATCTCCGAGACCCGCTCCGGGTGCTGTTCGGCGTACGCGAGGATCAGCGTCGAGCCCCAGGAACCGCCGTACAGCAGCCACTTCTCGATCCCGAGCCGGACCCGCAGCCGCTCCATGTCGGCGATCAGCCGGTCGGTCGTGTTGAACCGCATGTCGGTGGCCGGGTCGCTCGCGTGCGGGGTGGAACGCCCGCAACCCCGCTGGTCGAAGAGGACGACGCGGTACAGGTCCGGGTCGAAGTACTGCCGGGACCGCTCGCCGCACCCCGACCCCGGACCGCCGTGCACGACGACCGCGGGCTTGCCCTCCGGGTTGCCGCACACCTCCCAGTACACGAGGTTGCCCTCGCCCACGTCGAGCATGCCGTGCTCGTACGGTTCGATCGGCGGGTACTTCTCGTCGGGTCTGCGGTCCACGGCGAACTCCCTCGGCTCTTCGATTCTTCGGCTCTTCGACCTGTCGGTTCTTCGTTGTTCCGGCCCGTGGACGGCTCCCGCGGGCAAAGGGGCCAGCCTACTGCCGGGG
Organism: Streptomyces sp. NPDC006435; assembly: GCF_040612315.1. NCBI lineage: Bacteria > Bacillati > Actinomycetota > Actinomycetes > Kitasatosporales > Streptomycetaceae > Streptomyces > Streptomyces sp. NPDC006435. The sequence continues at coordinate 255,055 of NZ_JBEXPY010000002.1, read as the reverse complement.
CGTAATCTGAGGGGCGTGACTTCCGCACCGCGCGTTCTGGCCGTACTCGACGATCTGCTCCGTGCCGCGACCCACGAAGAGCGTGGCGCGTTGTGGCAACTGGCCGAGCAGGGACGGGAGCTGGACGCCAACCTGGTGCGCCTCCCGCCGGGAGCCGAGGTGGGCGAGCACCAGGAGGACGTCCTGGACGTGCTCCTCGTCGTCGTCGAGGGCAGCGGCCGGATCACCGCGCCGGACGGCGTACTGGACCTGGCCCCGACCACGGCCGTCTGGCTGCCCCGCACCTCCCGCCGCGCCCTCGCCGCCGGCCCGGAAGGTCTCGCCTACCTGACCGTCCACCGCCGCCGCCCCGGCCTGACCATCAAGCCCCCGACCGCGCCCCCGGCCTCGTCCGGGGCCTCGTCCGGGGTCGAGCGGCCGGCCGTGCCCCCGGTCGCGTCGCCGACGCCGACGCCGTACGAGGGGGACGGCGGCGAGGCGCCCTGCATGCTGGACCGCGTCTGCCCCGAGTGCGGCCGCCTCTCGCACGACCCGGAACCGGTGTTCTGCAGCCGGTGCGGGGAGCGGTTCGCGTAGCCGCGCCGTCGCCCCTCGCACAGCAGGCGGGGCAGGAGAAGGACGGCCCCACCCCATCGACCGAAGGAGAGCGAACCCGGTGATGACGGAGTCCGCCCCGGTGGATCTGGTCCACCTGGAGGACGGCGAGGGCAACAGTTGTGTCGTGCGCGTCACCGGGCGCTCCCGCCCCGGGGTGCTGACCGGCCACGACGTTCTGCACGCCGACGTGCTCGTGTCCGCGAGCTTCCTGGACGCCCGGCTGGACGTGTACCTCTTCCCGCAGGACCTCGACGCCTGGCGGGAGGGCCTGCCCGGCCTCGTCCCGGGGCGGCAGATCGGCCTCGGCGGGGACCGCGGCCTGCGCCTCGTCCTCCGTGCCCACGAGGGCGGCCTGTTGTCGGTCTCGATCGTGGACCCGGACCGCCTCACCACGCTCCTGGGCATCCGCCCGGAAGGGGACTGGCTCGCACGACTCCGGGAGAGCGCGGACCGGGTCAGACGGACCTGGCCCGTCGAAGTCGTCGAGACGTCCCCGATGACCTACGAGTGGAGCCCCGACCGCAAGCGCTGAGGCACAACGTCATACGACCGGTTCCCGGTCGGGATCGACAGGGGCCATCCCGCGATTGATGAGGGCGCGGTAGCCGCTGTGCCGGTCGGGGGAGCGTTCCACGAAGTCCGCCTCCGTCGCGAACAACGGCACCACGCGCAGTACCCCGATCTCGGTGGCGGGTGGGGGAAAACGGAAGCCGTAGACCGAATCCCAGTCGATGAGCATGGCGTTTGGGAACCGGGGAAACAGGGGGAACGAGAAGTTCGCCAGGATCTGTCCGTCGTGGAAGGGGCGGCCGCTTTCCAGTGGCACCGAAGCCAGTTCGACCAATGCTTTGGCCAGGGCGCCGAAGGTGGCTTCATCGAGTTTCCCCCTGACCTCCATGCTCAGTTCACAGGGAAAGTCGGCGCAGAGTACTTCCGAGCCGAATCCGGCAGTTCCCAGAAGCGTCAGATTGTCCTCCGGCTCCAACTGCTCGATTTCGTCCGGAAGATAGACCACGACGGCGGATTCGCCGGATGGTGGCCCCGTGCGGGAGAAGCGCAGCGTGCGGGTCGGGGGATCGTACAGCTCCGTGTATGCGGCGAGGACCGAAGAAACGAATTCATTATCCATTTTCAACCGCTCTCCCACCATGATTCGTGACTGCCGCGTTCCTTCGTCGGAAGTTCGTACCGCTCCGCCGAAGATCCGCTTGCCGCAGATTCGTCCTCGTGTTCGGGGCCGTGATAGCTGGAAGGCATTTGGTTCCAGGCGCGGTTCTCCTCCCGGGTCTTCGTGTGGCCTATCCGGTTCCAGTGGCCGGAAGCTCCTGGTGGGGCATGCCCGAGTATGGCTTCAGGAAACGGGAAGTCCGGGTACTTCGAAGGGTTTACGGCGCTCTCGTAGCGGGCGTGTTGCTGGTGGTATGAGGGGTCCTTCTCCTCGCTCGGTGTCGCTTTTATGTGCGAGTTGTTCGGGCCGAGCTTTCCGAGAAGGCCTTTGGTCAGAACCTCCAGCCCTGCGGCAGAGGTCTTGCTCGGGTTGACATACCCGTACTTGTGCCGGTTGTTCGGACTGGTCTCACGCCACGCGGCGACTGCCGGATCGAAGGTGTTCTTGCCCAGCGGGTCGACCTCGTGGGACTGCACACGGAAGACGGCCCCCTTCTCGATCCAGGCATTCACCGATCTTTCCGCCGTGCGTTTTGATACGGCCAGGACCTCCCCCAGGGCGCGGGTGGTGAACGGGCTCGACTTGAAGTTGTCCTTGGCCTTCTTGAGCCGTTCGTCCGAGTCGTGTCCGAGGAGCTTCTGGACTTCTGCAACCGATCCGCGCAGCTCTTCCTGGGCAGTCGCGATGCTGTCCTGCAGTCGGTCGAGCGCTGCGCGTGCCGCTCCGGACTTCGACTTGGTCTCGTACTCGGTGAGAGCGGATTGCAGAGAATTCAGGTCGCCCGCTGCTTTGTCGATCTTCGGGGTGATGGTCGCGGCTTCTGCGGCATCGAGCTCGTTCACCTGTACCCGGTAACTGCTGATCGCAGCCCCGACCGGATGCGGCTTGCTGGCGATCATCGGCACGTATTTTCGACCGGCGAGGTTGATCCACAGGCGGTGTGATTCGGTGTGCACGGTCCATGAGAGGTTCTTGCCGACCGGCCCGAGGTCCTTGCTTTCGTTGCCCTTGTCCGAACCGGGCTTCTTGTCGTTTCCCATTCCGCCTTTTCCGTCCTTGCCGTTCTTGTTCTTGCCCTTGAGTTTGTTCCAGAGGATTTTGCCCTTTCTGGCGATGAGGTCGACGATTTTGTCGATGGCGCGGTTGACGGGTTTGGCGACGGCGTGGAAGACGGATTTGACTTTGTTGGCGAGGTTGCCGATGCCGAGGAGGGAGGCGAGGAAGCCGATCAATAACGGGATGCTGGTGGCGAGGGCTGTTTCGACCATTTTGGGGACGCCTGCGGAGCCGCCGTTGGCGATGGCGATGACGGCGTCCAGGACGGCGTTGACGAAGTCGATGATCTGGGCGCCCTGGTTCACGATGAAGGTGACGATGTCGATGATGCCTTTGACGGCGCGGACGAAGGCGGAGGCGGGGTTGAGGAGGGAGATGATCCAGGTGATGCCGGCGATGATGACGGTGGGGATGAGGTAGCTGGTGAGTTTTTCGAGGATGGTGGCCTTGAGGTCGCCGGTCTCGGCCTGGATTTCCTTGACGGCTCCGGCGGGGCCTTCGGTGGCGAGGGTTTTGGCGACGGGGACGGAGGACTCGACGGTGTTCATGGCCTGGTCGGGGACGCCCTTGCGGGTGATGCGGGCGCGGATGTTGTCCCAGGTCAGGCCGAGGAGGGAGGCGATGAGCTGGATGATGCCCTTGAGGTCGAACTTCTGGGGGAGTTCGAGTCCTGCTTTGACGGCGGTGCCCAGGAGCCAGGAGACGACGCCGGTTTTGAGGTGGGTGGTGATGTTGGTGATGAAGAGGTTGAGTCCGGCGCCGACCGCGCGCACGAGGTTGCCGAGGAACCCGATGGGGTCCTTGATGATCTTCATGATGGCGGAGGCGGCCTTGGCGAGGATGCCCAGGAGGAGGTTCTTGAGTTCGTTGATGGTCTTGAGGACGCCGACGATGGCGTCCTTGGCCTTGTCGACGAGGCCCTTGTTGGCTTCCTGGAGTTTCTTGATCTCCTCGTCGACCTTGTTCAGCGCGGCGGTGTATTTCTGGGCGAGGTCCTGGACGAGCTGTTCGGACTTCTCGTCGACGGTGGCTTCGAGGTCGTCGAACTTGCCTGCGAAGTCGGTGGCGGCTTCCTGGCCGAACTCGCGCAGGTCGGCGGGGAGTCTGTCGACCTCGGCCTTCAGCTCGGTGCGGCCCTTGGCTATGCGGGCCTTCGCGCGGCCGAGTTCGGTGCCGATGAGGTCGGCGACCGACGAGATGACGGTCTGCATCTTCGCGACGTAGAGCTTGCGGGCTTCCTGGAAGAGGGTGTTGGCCTCCTCGGGCATGCCCAGGAGCTTGTCCTTGGCCCACTTCGCACCGCCGAACATGCCCGAGTACCGCTTGTCCTTGTACTTCTTCATCCGGCGCTTGTGGTCCGCGGTGAACGCGTCCCGGGCCGCCTTCTCGCCCTGCGTGAACGCCGAATCGACCTTGGTGTCGAGGCCGGACAGGGTGGTCTCGACGTCCTTCTTCGTGGTGTCGTAGACCTTCTGGAGCTTGGCGGTGACCTCGGCGCGCTTCTTCTCGTCCTTGGACTTCGTTTCGCCCTTGCCGCCGTCGACCTGTTTCCCGGCCGTGGCACGGGTCGCGGTCAACGCATTCAGGGCCTGGGTGCCGGACGCGGCGGCGTTGGCCTTGGCTGCATTCAGTTGCTGGTTCTCGGCCGCCTTTCCCTTGGCGGGGGCCTTCGCGGAGTCGGTCTCGGCGGTCTTCTTCGCCGTCAGGGCCTGGTCGAATTCGGGTTCGTTGCCCCTGGCGAGCTGGTCCTCGGTGACCTCCGCGTCGGCCATCGCCTGGTTGTTGGCGGCCGGGCCCTCGGAGAAGTCGGTGACGGCGGCGGGCTGTTTGTCCGGGGTCGCGTCGGCGGGGGAGGGGGCGCCGGGGTTGGCGGGGGGCTGGTCGGGGGACATCGGGGTGACGGGTTTGTCCTTGGCCGCCGCCGTGTCGGGCGGGGCCTTGGTGGCGGTGTCGATGTCCTTGGCCGAGGAGTCCTTGCCGTCCTTGACCTTCCCGTCGACCTCGTCCTTGATCTTGTCGGCCTTGCCCGACTTGGAGAACTTGTCCGCCTGGTCGAGGTTCTTCGGTGCCTGGGCATCGATGGCCTTGTTCACCGCGTCGATGAACGCCCGCTTGTCGAACTCCCCGGGCTTCGCCGCGTTCATCTTCTCCGCGTTCGCGGCCTTGCCCTGCGCCTCCTTGTCGTCGGGCGGGGCGACGGCTGCGTCCTGCGCGGACTTCGACTCGGTGGCGGCCGGGGCGTGTGCGGCCAGCTTCGTCTTCTTCGCGGCCATGTCCGCCTTCACCCGGCGGAAGCCGGGGGCCTGGGCGGGGGAGGGCTTGATGGGGGCGGTGTGGCGCTGGGCGACCAGGCGGGAGACGGCCCGGTTGCCCGCCGCGCGTTGCAGACGCTGCAAGTGACGGGCATCGGAGGCGGGAGCGGGACGGTCACCGGGCGGACGGTCCGGCGCGGGGGCCTGCGTACGCGAGACATCCGTACGCGCGGGGGCGGCGTCACCGGTACGGGCAGGGGCGGGGTCCTTCTCCGGAACCGCCCTCATCCACCCTCCCGGCCCACCGACACGCAGCCCGCTTCTGCCGCCTCAGAGTGCGTGCGGGGCGCAGTACCCGCGCAGGGCAGTGGGACAAGTGATGGGGCAGAGTGGTGTGCCCTTCAGGGCAACGGTTCGGCAGGAGCGTTGAACCAGCAGGTCAGGGAGTCGGTTCTCGCACCTGTCCGTGTTCCGGCCGTTCGCACGAGGTGCGGAGCGCTGCCAGCGCGTCCCGGATGCCTTCCGGGGCGAAGACGTGCGGGGCGGTGGCACCCGGATCGGCGCCCAGGACGACGTAGTGCTCCGGGACGTAGGACAGGTCGCCCCAGGGCTCCCGGGTGTGCGCGCGGGCCAGCGTTCGGCCGCATGCCGTGCAGCCGATCCATGGGACCACCAGGAGCCGGTCGTGAAGCCCGACCGTTGTTCCGGGCAGGGGCGCCGTGGCGTCGTCCTCCACCAACCGCAGGGTCGAGTGGCTTCCGTCGCCGGAGTCCGGACGGGGGAGCGATTCGAGGGGCACGGGCCACATTCCCCAGGTCTCGCAGACCACGGCGATTTCTACCCGGGTGGTCTCGTCGATGGCCACCTGATGCTTCTGGAGGGCGGATACGAGCAGTTGGAGGCCTCCCTCCTGCTCGCCGATGTTCCAGCAGTCCATGACGTCCTGGGCATCCTCGGCCGGCAGGAGCGCGGAGAGTCGGCGCCACACGGCGGCTTCATCGGTCACTCGGGGAGATTAACGGGGTCTGCGGACACGGTGAACCGGTGCACGCGGTGAATTGGTGAACCGGCGCGGCGGGCAGTCGAGTAGCCGGACAGTCGGGTGGTCGGGTGGTCGGCGGAACGCCGGTCGACGCGCCGGGCGTGAGCCGGTGCGAGAGGCCCCGTGACGTGACCGAATCACAAGTCCTGTTGATCGGCCCGGATATGGCCGAGCGTCTAATCTGTTGCCTCCATGTAGTCCACAGGGGGTCGCATGCACAGCGAGGGTACGGACGGCCGCGATTCGGGCAGCGGGCAGGGCGATGAATCCCCTCGCAGGTCCGATGACGGCTGGACGGACGACTGCCTCCGGAGCGACTCGACCGAGCACGCACAGCCGTGGCCGGACACGCAGCCGGCCCCCGGGGCATCGGGCCGTGCGACGGCGACCCCCGCACCGCACCATGTGATCGACGGCCGTTACGAACTCCTGCACAGCCTCGGGCGCGGTGGCATGGGCGAGGTCTGGGAAGCCCTGGACACCCGTCTCGACCGGCACGTCGCGGTGAAGGGCCTGCTCGGCCGGGACGCCGTGGGGGCGGCCACGCAGGAGCAGATGATGCACCGGGCGCGGCGCGAGGCCGCGGCCATCGCCAAGATCAGGCACCAGAACGTGGTGGCCGTGCACGACAGGGTCGAGTCCGGCAACCAGGTCTGGATCGTGATGGACCTGCTCGACGCGCGTTCGCTCGCGGACCTGATGCGTGCGGAACAGCGGCTCCCGGTGCGGCGGACGGCCGCGATCGGCCTCCAGGTGCTGGGCGGGCTGCGGGCCGTTCACGAGGCGCGGGTGGTCCACCGCGACGTGAAACCGTCCAACATCCTCTTCGCCAGGGACGACTTCGCGATCCTGGCGGACTTCGGGATCGCGACCTTCGACGGTGCCGTGCCGCTCACCAGGGCCGGTGAACTCATCGGAACGTTCAAGTACCTGGCGCCCGAACTCCTCGGCCAGACGTCGCAGCAGAGTGCCGCGACGCCGGCGTCCGACCTGTGGTCGCTGGGCGTCACGCTGTACGAGATGGTCGAGGGCAGGCACCCGTTCGACCGGCCCAACGAGTACGAGGTCCTGGTCGCGGTCTGTCAGTCGGACCCGCTGCCGATGGAGCACGGCAGGGCGCTGGCCGATGTCGTGGGACGGCTGATGCACAAGGACCCGCAGCAGCGGCTGAGCGCGGAGACCGCGGAGGAGATGCTGCGGAACGTTCTCCGCAGGACCTCTGTGTCCCAGGCGTCCACCCCTGCCCCCACTCCCGCGCCCGCGCCCGCGCCCGCCCCCGACCCGGCTCCCGAGCCCACTCCGGTGAAGGCGGAGGAAGCACCGTCGGAAGGCGCAGGGGCAGGGGCAGAGGCAGGGGCGGGGGAAGAAGCGGCGGAGGAGAAGAAGGGGAACGCGGCGTTCGCGCCCGTGACACCGCAGGCACCGCCGCCCGTACCACCCGTACCGCCCATGCGCGCCGTCCGGGAGCCGGAGGGGCGGGGCGGCGGTGGAGGCCGGGGATGGGGCCGGGGGCGGCAGAAGGCCGCGGTGGGTGTGGTGTGCGCGGCGTTGCTGGCCGGTCTCGTGTGGGGCGGCGCGGAGTTGCTGGGAAAGGACGGCGGGACGGACCCGGGCGGCCGGTCGGGGTCGCAGGCCGCGCCGGAGCCGTACATCAAGAAGCAGCCGACCCTGACCGTGGGCGTCAAGAAGGACCAGCCCGGTCTGAGCGAGAGGATCAAGGGCGACACGTACCGGGGGTACGAGGTCGACCTGGCCTACGCGATCGCGCACGACATGGGGTACAGCCGTGATCGCGTCTCCTTCGTGCCCGTGAGCAGTGAGAACCGGAGCACGAAGCTGAAGATGGGCGAGGTGGACCTGGTCATCGCCACCTACAGCATCACGGAGAAGCGCAAGCACGCGAAGGAGCCGGACTACAGCGTCGCGTTCGCCGGTCCGTACTACGTGGCGAGCCGCAGCTTCATGGTTCTCAGGAAGGCGAAGGCCGTGTCGATCGACGACTCCAGGGTGCTGAAGGAGAGGGATCTGGAGGTGTGCACGGCGCGGGGGTCGACGTACGAGGAGTGGCTGCCCAAGGCCGGTTACGCCATGACGGAGTCGCTCCCGAACGGCTACGACCGGTGCGTGCAGGACCTGTTGGACCCGAGGTCGCCGGTCTACGCGGTGAGCACGGACGACGTCATCCTCGCCGGGTTCGTCAAGGACGACTCCGCCAAGCTGAAGCGGCTGGACAGCAGCGCGGGCGCGGAGGGGTACGGGGTCGCGATGAACCCGGACGAGAAGGGGCTGAAGAAGGAGGTGTGCTCGGCACTGGAGAGGATCATGACCGACGGGTCCTGGGAGAAGCTGTACGCCGACCACCTCTCCCCGCTGCTGAACAGGAAGAACCCGCCGAAGAAGCCGAAGATGGCGGAGTGCCGGTCCTGATGTGACGGGCCGACGGGCCGACGGGCCGACGGATCGACGGGGCGATGGATCGACAGGTCGACGGGGCGGCAGGTCGGTGGGTTTGCTCAGCGGTCGACGACCCACGCGGCGTCGGCCGGGGGCCGGCCGGTGGCGAGGATGTGGCGGACGATCCGGAACGCCTCGTCGAGGGGCACGGTGTCGGTGTCCGGGTACTCGTCGGACTGGCCGTTCGAGAGCTCGAAGCCGTCGCTCCAGCCGTCGGCGTCGGCCCCGGGGTCCGTGGCGTGCTCGCCCGGGTCACCGGGGTGTTCGAGGAGCATCACCATCGCCCGCTCGGTGTTGCTCACGACGGCCAGGGACCGCCCGGACGTGCTTTCCAGCCAGGTGTCGAGCCTTCCCGCGGCGATCCTGCCCCGGAGCGCCTCCGTCACCGTGTCCGCGGACATCGGGGCGGCGCCGTCCGTCAAGGTCCATGACTCCATGGGGCGACCCTCTCACGACGCGGACCCGTGGCGTCGGCGTCCCCGACCGGCCGCCGGGCGCCCAAAATCCGTGGAGGCGCCCGGCGTCGGCGGTCATGATGAGGCCATGAGCGATCGTGTGCCCGCAGCCCCCGTGGAAGCCCTGCTCGTCGTGGACGTCCAGGCCGATGCCGTGACCGGTGACCGGGCGGTGCCCGACGCCGTGCGGCTCGTGGACCGTACGGCGGACCTGATCGCACGGGCGCGGCGGGACGGGGCGCTCGTCGTCCATGTGCAGAACGACGGGGCACCCGGCTCCGGCGACGAACCGGGCACGCCCGGCTGGGAGTTGCACCACCCCGTCGAACCGTCCCCCGTGGAGAGCGTGGTCCGTAAGACCTGGGACGACGGCTTCGAGGAGACGTCGCTGGGAAGCCTGCTGACCGGTCACGGGGTCCGGTCGCTCGTCGTCTGCGGCGTGATGTCGGAGATGTGCGTACAGGCCACGGCCCGTACGGCACTGGCGCTGGGGTACCGGGTCGTCATGCCGCACGACGCCCATGCGACGCACGACATACCGGCCGCGCCCGGGATCAGCGACATGGTTCCGGCCGCCGCGGTCTCACGGGTCGCCGAATGGGCCCTGGGCAGCGACCTGGAGGTCGTCGCCCGTGCCGAGGACGTCGTGTTCACCGCCCTGCCCCCGCGTACCGGCCGAGGGCCGGGGAAGGCGACGGACGGACAGGGCGGCCGGACCCGGGCGGTCAGTCGGGACTGAGGGAGCGCCAGATCCGGTCGGGCAGGATGCGTGCGGCCTGCCCGAGGTCCATGTCGTGCGTACGGGCCAGCCAGCGGTGCGCGGTCTCGGCGACCGGCCCCATGACCAGGGCCTCCAGGATGGGCACCGGCACGGGGGCGATCTCGCCCGCCAGGACCCGCGGCGTCATCCACTCCGAGACGACCGCCAGTTTGGCCGCCTTGGCGGTACGGATCTCGTCGGCGTGCGCCGCGAGGTAGCCGGAGTGGGCGGACGCGTGCAGGAAGAGCGCGGCGTCCGGGCGCTCCTCGGTGAAACGCAGATAGGCGACGATCAGGGCCCGGACCCCGGTACGGGCGGTGCGCGCGCGGTGCAGCGCGGCGATCATCTCGTCGAAGAGCTGCTCCATGCAGCGGGTGTACAGGGCGGCGGCGAGGCCGTCGAAGCTGCCGAAGTGGTGGTAGAGGCTGCCGAGGCTGACACCGCTGGCCTCGGTGACCGCGGTGACGGTGAACCCCGGCCGACCGGACGTCGCGTACACCTCCAACGCCGCGGTCAGGAGCCGGTCGACGGTGACCTCACCGCGTTGTTGCTTAGCCACGGCGACCCCGCCCCATCGGTGTCGTCGTGCCCGCCACCCGGTTGTCCGCCGCCCGGTTTTCCGCCATGACGACACCCTATCGTACCGGGATTGGATGATTTTTCTAGAAAAGAACTCTACAAATCCGGCCATGCGGTTCATGCTTGCGGGGTCCGGCCGGGGAGGTCGGGCGATCGGGAACCGCGGGGCCCGCTCCCGGCGTCCTCACGCGCGCGCCACCCATACGGGCCCGCGCCGAAAGCCGTGCGGGGCACGTCACACACAGATCTTGAGGAGCAGCATGAGCGTTAACGGCAGCACGCGATCCCGGAGCGGCAGCCGCAGCAGCACCGGTCTTCCGGCCCGGCGCAGCACCCGCAAGGCTCTCCTGGACTGTTCGAAGGCGGTGCTGGCCGTCGGGCTCCTCGTGGGTGCGGCCACCGCGTGCAGCGACTCGTCCGAGAAGGACGGGACCCATGCCGCCAAGGAGTGGAAGGTCGGCGACTGCGCCGGACCCGACAAAGAGGTGAAGGACAGCTACCAGCCGATGGACTGCGACGAGTCCGGGGCGACGATCAAGGCCCTGGAGATCAAGGGCGGTTCCATGTTCGCCGGCTCCATTCAGTGCCCGGCCGGGACGGACCAGATCATCTCGGTGAAGGTGTCCTTCGGCTCCGGCGACGCCAAGTCCGGGCTCCCGAGCAAGACCATCTGCGGCCGCAACCTGTCCGGCGACCACCCCGGTGACGCCGGTGCGGGCGGCGGGCAGCTGGTGAAGGGCGACTGCGTCACCGACCAGGCCAAGGAGGTCGCCTGCGCCGGTGCGGGCAGCGGTGTGACCAAGGTGGTCGACCTGAAGGAGAAGGCCGAGCAGTGCCCGTCCGGGTCCGACCCGATGGAGCTGTTCCCGAGCCCGGGCCGTCCGTACAACGCGATCTGCACGAGCAAGATCTGACCGGACGGGTCGGTTCGGGTCCGATCGGTTCGGGTTCGATCGGGTCCTTCGAGCCCTTCAGGTTCTTCGAGTCCTTCGGGGCTTTGTGAACGGACGCCACGGATGGACGCCGCGCGGCCGGTGGAGCACACGCTCCACCGGCCGCGCCGCGTTTCCGGTGCGTACGGATCAGCCGACTGAAGCCGGAGCCGAGGCCGAAGCCGAGGTCGAGGTCGGAACCGGGGCGGTGAGGTCGTCGACGGTGCGGGCGACCGTGCCGAACAGGTCGCGGACCGTGGTCAGGCTCGCGGCCTGCAACGCGTCCGACGTGAGGACGGTGCCGTCCGGCGCCCGCAGCGAACGGGTCGCGGTGGCCTCGGCGACGACGGCCGGACGGTAACCGAGGTTGAAGGCGCCCTGCGCGGTGAACAGGACGCACATGTGCGTCATGAACCCGGCGATGACCAGGTCGCCGCCCCCGGCCCCGAGGTCCCGCAGGACCTCGTCGAGGTCCGTGCCGTGGAAGGCGTCGGGGACCTGCTTGACGACCACCTTCTCGCCCTCGACCGGGGCGACCTCGTCACTGATCGAGCCGATCTCGGCCCGGATGTCGTACGGAGTGCCCTCGCCGCCGTCGTTCACGACGTGGACGACCGGGGTGCCCGCGGCGCGGGCGGCGGCGAGCAGCCGGGCACCGGCGGCGAGGGCCCGCTCGGCGTCGTCGAGCCGCATCACGCCGGAACGGTAGGTGTTCTGGAAATCGATCATGAGCAGGGTCGACCCGCTCAGGCGGGGCAGCTCGTCGGGCAGGCCGATCACGTCGCGCAGGGTGGTGGACGCCGTCATGGGAGGGCCCTTTCCGGTCGGGGAGGGGCGGGTCCGCCCCACGGTGTATTCGACGCTAACACATTTCGTAAGCATTGATAACGGTGGTCCGTGATCACTGGTCTCTGTTGCGGACAAGCCCAGGTCAGAGGTGTTAGCGCTGTTATCGTGGAAGCCATGTCGACGGCACGAGAGCGCATCCTGGAAGCCACCGCGGAACTGCTCGCCACCAAGGCCGCCCCGGCGATCTCGACCCGGGCCATCTGCGACCGGGCCGGAGTCGGCATGCCCGAGATCTACCGCCAGTTCGGCGACAAGCAGGGGCTGCTCACGGCGGTGGCCGATGTCGGCTTCGAGCGCTTCCTCGCCAACAAGAGGCGGAACCCGCTCACCGACGACCCGGTGGCGGACCTGCGGGCGGCCTGGGACAGCCACGTCGCGTTCGCGCTGCGCAACCCGCACCTCTACCGGCTGATGTTCACGCCCGCCGCGGAGCCCGGACCGCGGGCGATCGAGGACGCGCAGGCGCTGCTCCTGGCGGCCGTGGAGCGCTGTCGCGACGCCGGAAGGCTGCGTACGACCCCCGAGCTGGCCGGCCGGTCGATCCTCTCCGCCAATGTGGGCGTGTGCCTGATGGCGCTGTCCTTCCCCGGGTCGTTCGGGGGCCTCGACATCTCGCAGTCGGTACGGGACGCCGTGATCGGGAAGGTCACCGGCGACGAGCGGGAGGACGCGCGGGTCGGCACCGCGACCGTCCTGGCCCAGGCCCTGGTCGGCACCCTCACCGGGGCGGCGCCGGTGGACCCCGCGGCCGTCGACGACCTGGCCCGCGCGCTCCGGTCACCGACGCCGGAAGCCTGAACGGTCCGGAAGTCCGGGCGTCCCGAACGTCCCGAACGTCCCGAACGGCCCGGACGGTTCAGGCGGTCCGGACGGTCCGGGCGGTTCGGCAGAGCGGGCGGCCAGGGCGGTCCGAGAGCCCCGACGACCCGTGCGTCAGCCGTCGTTACCGGTGTCCCGGCGGAACAGGGCGGTCCAGAGGAAGGGTTCGCCGAAGAGCGGGGAGTCGGACGGCTCGTCGCGCATCCGGCGGAGTTCGACCTCGGTCAGGCCGGAGAAGATCCGGCGCAGCGAATCCGCCGTGTAGGCGAGACCGCCCTGCAGGCCGCCGCGCTCGTAGAAGGCGGCGTCGGGGAGTTCGGAGCCCATGCCCGCCTCACCGGCCTCGCCCGCCGCGAAGCAGCTGAGGGAGAAGTGGCCGCCGGGGGCCAGGCAGTTGTCGAGGAGGGCGAGGTAACTGACGCGGCGGTGGGGCGGCAGGTGGTGGAAGCAGCCCGAGTCGTGGACCAGGTCGTACGGCCCGGTCAGCTCCGTCGCCGCGAGGTCGAAGACGTTGCCGTGATGGAACCGTACGGCGTCCCCGGCCCCGGCCTCGCGGGCGCGCTCCTCGGCCCAGGCGATGGCCGAGCCGGACAGGTCGACGGCGTCCACCTCGAAGCCCAGCGATGCCAGGTGGAGGGCGTTGCGGCCCGGCCCGCAGCCCAGGTCGAGGGCACGGCCCGGTACGACCGTCCCGCGTTCGGTGTACGAGACGAGGTTCTCGTCCGGCTTCGCCACGAAGAACGGCACGGGCCGGTCCCGGTCCGCGTAGAAACCGTCCCACCAGGCGCCCGCACCGGCCGTCCAGCGGTCGGCACCGGGTGCGAACAGGCCGTCCATCAGCCGCAGTACGTCATCCACCGTGCGTATGTCGCGGTCCACGGGGGACCCCCTTTCAGGTCTTTCCGACGGACGGCGATCGTAGGTCCGCCGGACCCCGCCACCCGCCCGGAACCCCATACCAGCAACGGTTCGATGGGTAATCGGACTTGGCCCAGGTACCACCCTGCGCGGGTCCGATTGCGTGGCGGAGTCACCAACGGTGGGGCGGAGCGAGGAGAGTGGGTGCAGCGGTACGGAAGACGAAGGAGGACCGTGGTGGGTGTCGTGGCGAACCAGCGGAACGGTGCGGTCGGGCAGTCCATGGAGGTTCTGGAGGCGCGGGAGCGACTCCTGCGGGCGGGGCGCGAGTTGTTCGCCCTGTACGGGTACGCGCACACGAGCGTCGAGGATCTGTGCGTTCGGGCGAAGGTGCCCACGCACGTCTTCCAGCAGGAGTTCCTCTCCCGTGAGGTGCTGCTGATGGCGCTGTACGACGAGGTGGCGACCCACGGGATCCGGGCGGCCGAGAACGCCCTGATGGCGGAGGGCATGGAGGACTGCACCACGACGGAACGGGTCCGGCTGCTCTTCGAGGCCTACGTCAAGGCGGTCACCGTGGACCCGTGCGCCGCCAGGGTGGCCTTCGTCGAGGTGCTGGGGGTGAGCCGGGAGGTGGACAAGCACCTGGCGACCTGGCGGGCGATGTGGATCGAGTTCCTCACGTCCGAGGCCGAGCGCGCCGTGCGCCGGGGCGAGGCGGTGGAGCGGGACCACTTGGTCACCGTCACGGTGCTGAACCACTCGGTGGACGAGCTCATGGCCCACCACGGCCGGCGGCCCCGGCAGGTCGACGCCGAGTGGCTGACCGACGAGCTGACCCGGCTCTCGCTCGCCATGATCCTGTCGTCCTGACCTGACCTGACCTGACCTGACCTGACCTGACTCGGCCCGGCCCGCCGCGGACCGCCGCGGACCGGACGACCCGACCCGACCCGACCTGACCCGATCCGCCCCGCTGCGGACCGGATGTCCTGTCGTGCCGTGAACCGCAGCGTCGCGAACCGAATAATGGGGGAATGGCGAACGGCGCGGATCACACGGAACGACCGGACGACGAGATCACGACCGTCCTGACCGGCGTCGGGCCCCGGCTGCGGGCTCTGCGCCGGGACCGCGGCACGACCCTGGCCCAGCTCAGCGAGACGACCGGGATCTCCCTCAGCACCCTCTCCCGCCTGGAGTCCGGCGGCCGCAAACCCACGCTCGAACTGCTCCTGCCCCTGGCCAAGGCGTACGGGGTGCAACTGGACGAACTCGTCGGCGCCCCGGCCACCGGCGACCCGCGCGTCCACTTCCGCCCCTTCGTCCGCGACGGCATGACGTTCGTACCGCTCACCCGGCACCTCGGCGGGCTGCACGCGTACAAGCAGGTCCTGCCCGGTGGGCGGGGAACGACGGGGCCGCTGGAGCAGCGGGTGCACGAGGGGTACGAGTGGCTGTACGTGCTGGCGGGGCGGTTGCGGCTGCTGCTGGGGGAGCACGATCTGGTGCTCACGGCGGGTGAGGCCGCCGAGTTCGACACGCGCACCCCGCACGCGTGGGCCAGCGCCGGGCCGGAGCCGGTGGAGTTCCTCAGCCTGTTCGGTCAGCAGGGGGAGCGGATGCACGTGAGGGCCCGGCCCACCCAGCGGTGAGCCGCACCGGGCACGTGCCCGGAACGGGGCGGGGAGAACGGGTCACGAGCAACGGGCCACGAGCAACGGGGAACGGGTCACGGGCGGGCCGTGTACGGGCCGCCCACCCCCCACGCCTGGTGCATCGCGTCGGCGAACGCGCCCGCCAGCAGGTGTTCGCCGGTGGGGCCGGGGTGCGTCCCGTCGTACGTGTCCCGGTGGATGTCGTACCCGGGCGGGCGGGAGGCCAGCAGGATCGGGGACATCGGCTCGTCGAGGTCGGCGACGAGCTTCGCGAGGAGTTCGTTGAAGCGGTCGCACTCGGCGGCGAACGGGGCGTCCGACTCGGCCCGGATGTTCGGTATCACGGGCATGAACACCATTTTGACGTGCGGGTTCGCGGTGCGGGCCGCCGCGACGAACGCCCTGGCGTTCAGCGCGGTCTGGTCGCTGTTCGTGTAGAACCCGAGGTCTATCAGGCCGAGCGAGACGAGCAGCACGTCGGTGCGGTGCCCGGCCACCGTGTCGGCTATCACCGGGGCCATGTGCAGCCAGCCCTCGCCCCAGCCGGCCAGATGGGCGCGGGCCGAGGCGGGGAAGTCCGGCGCGCCGTACCCGTGACCGCCCGGGGCGTCCGCCGACGTGTCGTACAACGCACTGCGCGGTCCGACGATCGCGAACGGCGCACCGAGCGTGGCGGTGAGGTGCTGCCACATCCGGTAGCGCCAGGTGAAGTCGCCGGCGCGGCCGATGGTCATGGAATCGCCGACAAACGTGAACCGCATGGCGTCATCATCGCGGATCACCGCTCCGGCCTGCGACGTGACGATGGACACTTGGGCCATGCGTTCGTACCTGACTGTGTCCGCGGCCGCCGCGCTGCTCCTCCTCGCCGGGTCGGCCCCGGCCGTGGCCGACGACGGGGCCGACCGGAGCTTCACGATCGAGGACCCCCGGATCACCGAGTCCAGCGGCCTCGCCGCCAGCCGCGCCCACCCCGGCGTCTACTGGACGCACAACGACAGCGACGACGGGCCGTACGTCTACGCCGTCGACTCCCGCACCGGGAAGACCGTCGCGACGATCACCCTGCGCGGGGTGGGGCAGCCGCGCGACGTGGAGGCCATCTCGCTCGGCCCCGACGGCAACCTGTACGTCGGCGACATCGGCGACAACCTGAACGGCAGCTGGGACCACGTCTGGATCTACCGCTTCCCGGAGCCGAAGGAGCTGAAGGACGCGACGGTCCGGGCCACCCAGTTCGACGTGAAGTACGCCGACGGCCCGCGCAACGCGGAGGCGCTGATGGTCCACCCCCGAACGGGGCGGGTCTACATCGCGTCGAAGAACGAGGACGGCGGCGGACTGTACGAGGGCCCGGAGAAGCTGACCACCGGCGGCGCCAACGTCTTCAAGCGGGTGGGGGAGGTGCCGTGGGTGACGGACGGGGCGTTCTCGCCGGACGGCAAGGAACTGCTGCTGCGCTCCTACTTCAGCGCCCGCGCCTACGCCTTCGAGAACGGTGGGCTCGGCGCCGACCACGCCGTGCGGGCCCCGATCCAGCGACAGGCCGAATCGGTGACGTACACGGCGGACGGGTCGGCGCTGATGTTCGGCTCGGAGGGGGAACAGAGCGACGTGGAACGGGTGGAGGTGATCGGCAGGGCCGGTGAGGACGGGAAGCGGGCGTCCGGGGACGGCACCTCGTCCGACGGCGGTGCGGACAGTGGGGGGAGCATCGGTCTGACCGGCACGCTGGTGCTCGTGGGGGTGGGCTTCCTGGTGTTCCTGGGGCTGCGGAGGAAGAAGGGCTGAGCGTCCGGGGCGCGGAAGGGCTGAGCGTCCGGGGGCGCGGAAGGGCTGAGCGTCCGGGGGCGCTCGCCCACTGCCCCGTTCACTCCCCGGCGTGCCGCGCGACGAGCACCTCGAAGCCGTCGATCAGCCGTTGCAGGCCGAACGCGAAGTGGTCGACGTCGTAGCTGAAGGCGTCCTCGTCGAGCGCCGCCATCAGCGGATAGTCGCCGCTCGCCATGGCCCGTTCCAGATAGGGGGTCTGGTTCTCCCAGAAGGCGTCGTCGCTCAGCCCGGTCTGCCGCGCGGCCTCGACGGCCTGGAGCCGGGTGCGGGCGATGCCCTCCACGAAGCTGTTGACCGTGATGATCGTCGAGATCAGCTCCCGGCCGGGCAGTCCCATGCCCCCGAGGCCGGCGAGGGCCTGTTCGAGGCCCCGCAGGGCGCTGGGGCCGAGGACCGTGCGTGCCTGGTTGACCTTGAGGAGCCAGGGGTGGCGTTCGAGCTGCTCCAGGTAGGTGCGGGCCATGGTGGCGAGGGCGACGCGCCAGTCGGCCGGTACGTCGGCCGGGGCGGTGTCCAGGGACTCGCCCAGTACGTGGTCGAGCATCAGGTCGAGCAGTTCGGCCTTGCCGGGGATGTAGCGGTAGAGCGACATCGTGCCGGTGCCCAGGTCGGTGGAGAGACGGCGCATCGAGAGGGCGGCCAGTCCCTCCGCGTCGGCGATCGCCACGGCGGCGGTGACGATCCGGCCGAGGGTGAGAGCCGGTTTGGGGCCGCGGCTGGGTCGGTCGCCGGTGCCCCAGAGGAGTTCCAGGCTGCGCGCGATGTCGCCGCTGCCGGTCGTCGTCCCGTCCGTCCCACCCGTTGAAGCGCTTTTCGTCATGGGTTCAGCGTAAGAGCGTCCGGCAGTGGGCCCCACGGTGCCGCGGGGCCCGCTGCCGGACGCCCCGAAGCCATGAGTAAAAAGTGAGTACGCTGTACTCTAATTCGGGTACGGTGTACCCAATTCATTGACGGAGGGGGTTCCCGGCATGGCTGTGAGCGAATGTGCCGTACGTGCCGAAGGATTGGTGAAGCGGTACGGGGGAAGGCGCCGCGGGAAGCGGGGCGCCGAGGAGAAGAGGGCGCTCGACGGATTCGACCTGGCTGTCCGGCCCGGCACCGTCCACGGGCTGCTCGGGCCCAACGGGGCCGGCAAGACCACCGCGGTGCGCGCCCTGTCGACGCTGCTGCGGTTCGACGAGGGGCGGGCCGAGGTCGCCGGGGCGGACGTGGCGCGCGACCCCCGGAGCGTACGCGAGAGGATCGGGCTCACCGGGCAGTACGCCGCGGTCGACGAGGTCCTGACCGGGCGGCAGAACCTGGAGATGTTCGGGCGGCTCTTCCGCCTGGGCGGCGCGCGGGCCCGGCTGCGGGCCGCGGAACTGCTGGAGCGGTTCGACCTGTGCGACGCCGCCGACCAGGGGGTCGGGGAGTACAGCGGCGGCATGCGCCGCCGCCTCGACCTCGCGGCCTCGGTGATCCTCGCGCCCCGGGTGCTGTTCCTGGACGAGCCGACGACGGGGCTCGACCCGCGGGGCCGGGGCGAGGTCTGGGACAGCGTACGGGCGTTGGTCGCGGGCGGTACGACGGTGCTGCTCACCACCCAGTACCTGGAGGAGGCCGACCGGCTCGCCTCGCGCATCACCGTCATCGACCGGGGCCGGTCCATCGCCGACGACACCCCCGACGGGTTGAAGAACCGGGTGGGCGGCGACCGGATCGAGGTCGTCGCGGCCGAGTCCGCCGACCTGCCCGCGGTCGCGAGGGCCGTGGAGCGCGTCGCCGGGACCGGTCCCGTCGTCCGGGACGAGGAGGCCCGCCGCGTCCACACCCAGATCGCCACCGACCGGGTCGCCGCGCTCACCGAGGTCGCGCGCACCCTCCAGGACGAGGGTGTCGGGATCGAGGACATCGGGCTGCGCAGACCGAGCCTCGACGACGTGTTCCTGAACCTGACCGGACACCGCACGAGGACGCCCGAAGAGATCGAGATCGAGAAGGAGGTGGCGGCGTGACCGCCCTCGCCCCGCACCCGGCCGGCCCCGCATCGCACCCGACCGGCCCCGCCCGCGGCCGACTCGGCTGGGCGCTCGCCGACAGCTGGAACGTCACCCGGCGCAGCCTCACCCACTACCAGCGCCAACCGACCGCCATCATCTGGCAGTTGGGCTTCCCGATCCTCTCCGTGCTGCTGTACGGGTACGTCTTCGGCAGCGCCATGAAGGTGCCCGGAGGCGGCGACTACCGGGAGTTCCTGATGCCGGGCATGTTCGCCACGACCATGGCGATGGGGTTCATGAACACCGCGATGGCCGTGGCGACCGACATCAACAAGGGTGTCGTGGACCGTTTCCGCTCCATGCCGATGGCGCCGTCCGCGGTCTCCGCCGGACGCGGCCTCGCCGACCTGGTGGTCGCCGCCGCCGAACTGGCGATCCTCGCGGTGACGGCCCTCGTGATCGGCTGGCGCGCGGACGGCGGACCGGCCGCCGCCGTCGGCGCGTTCGGACTGTTGCTGCTGCTCCGGTTCAGCCTGATCTGGGTCGGCGTCTGGCTGGGGCTCCTGCTCCCGGACCCGGAGTCGGCGGGCGGTCTGTACGCCGTCGCCTTCCCGGTCACGATGATCTCCAGCGCCCTGGTCGCCCCCTCCCTGATGCCGGGCTGGCTGGGCACCGTCGCCGCCTGGAACCCGATCTCGTCGGCGGTCACGGCGGCCCGTGAACTCTTCGGCAATCCGGTGGCGGGCGGCGGGACCTGGGTGGAGGAACACGCCCTGCTGATGGCGGTGGTGTGGCCGCTGGCGCTGACCGCGGTGTTCCTGCCGCTGGCGGTGCGGCGGTTCCAGCGACTGAGCCGCTGAGCCACAGGGCTGTTCAGTCGAAGAGTTGCCGGGTTGCCGGGCCGTCGTTGTCAGTGGCCCGTGCGAGCATGCGCTCCGTAAGAAAGCACGGGAAGCAGAAGCACAGGAACAGCGCTTACGGAGGACCTCATGGGCACCTGGGACACCGGCCACTTCGACAACGACACCGCGGCGGACTTCTCCGGGACGGTCGACGACACGCCGGAGAACGAGCGGGAAGCGGTGATCCGCGAGGCCCTGGAGGCGGTGCTCGCCCCCTCGGACTACCTGGACAGCGACGACGGGGCGGTCGCGGTCGCGGCGGCGGCGCTGGTCGCCGCCCAGTGCCCGGGAGGCGAACCGGTGACCACCGCGTACGGCCCCGACAAGCCGCTGCCGACCCTGGCGACGGACCTGCGCCCCCTCGCGGTGAAGGCCCTCGACGCGGTGCTGGGCGAGGACTCGGAGCTGCGCGAGCTGTGGGACGAGGGGGGAGACGAGGAATGGGCCGCGGGCATCGCCCGGCTCCGGGAGGTGCTGGTGGCGGCCTCCGGCTGATCAGGCGTCGGCCGGGTCGGCCGGGTCGGCCGATCGGTCGCGGGGGCGGCCGGCCCGGACGAGCTCGTCGACGTCGAGGGTCACCGGGGCGCCGATCGACTCGGGCAGCGTGACCATCTGCCCGGGGGCGTACACCTGGTGGCTGTCGTAACCGCCGCTGACGGGCTCCGTCAGGACGTGCACCCGGCCGTGCCTGCGGTCGACGATCACGTACACCGGGATCTTGGCCTCGGCGTATGCGACGACCTTGTTGCGCAGGTCGTTGTTGTAGTTGCTGGAGGTGACCTCCAGCACGAGGCGGAAGACGGCGGGGTCGTAGCAGTTGTTCTCGATCAGGTGCTCGTCGAGATCGGCGTCGACGATTGCCAGGTCGGGAATGGCGTAGTCCTCTGGGCCGCCGGGGAGCCACAGGCCGATTCCCTGAATGACCTCCGTCTCGCCGTCGTCCAGACCGGCTGCGATGAAGGGGCGCATGATCTTGGTCAGCGCTCGGCCGTGCGGTCCGTCCGGGGGTGGGGCCACGGTGATGACGCCTCCGATGATCTCGACGCGGCAACCCGGGTTCTGCTCCGCGAGCCTGTCGGCCATTGCGAGCAGCGATTCCGGGTCACCGTCACAGGGGTGCTCGACTGCTGCTGCAGACATTGCGGGCCTCCTGAAGGGGTGATGTCGAGGTCATCATCGTAGGACGGTTCGAGGGGAATCACCCGAAAGCCGTTCCGCCACCCGACCGGATGAACGAGAAGGGCCCCGCGCTGACGGCGGGGCCCTTCCTCGCAAAAGTGCTGCGTACGGGTACTGCGTACGAGTGCTACGCCGTCACAGCTTCTCGATCACGTAGTCGATGCAGGCCGTCAGCGCCTCGACGTCCGCCGGGTCGATCGCCGGGAACATCGCCACGCGCAGCTGGTTGCGGCCCAGCTTGCGGTACGGCTCGGTGTCGACGATGCCGTTGGCGCGCAGGGCCTTGGCGACGGCCGCGGCGTCGATCTCGTCCGCGAAGTCGATCGTGCCGATGACCTGCGAGCGCTTGGCCGGGTCGGTGACGAACGGGGTCGCGTACTTCGACTCCTCGGCCCAGCCGTACAGGTTCCGCGCCGAGGCGGCCGTGCGGCCGGTGGTGAAGTCCAGGCCGCCCTGGGTGTTCATCCAGGTCAGCTGCTCGTTCAGGAGGAAGAGCGTGGCCAGGGCCGGGGTGTTGTACGTCTGGTTCTTGAGGGAGTTGTCGATCGCCGTCGGGAGCGAGAAGAACTCCGGTACGTGTCGGCCCGAGGCGTGGACGCGCGCGGCGCGCTCCAGGGCCGCCGGGGAGAAGACGCCGATCCAGAGGCCGCCGTCCGAGGCGAAGGACTTCTGCGGGGCGAAGTAGTAGACGTCCGTCTGGGCGATGTCGACCGGCAGACCGCCCGCGCCGGAGGTGGCGTCCACC
The DNA here is from genome assembly GCF_040612315.1 of Streptomyces sp. NPDC006435. NCBI lineage: Bacteria > Bacillati > Actinomycetota > Actinomycetes > Kitasatosporales > Streptomycetaceae > Streptomyces > Streptomyces sp. NPDC006435. Next base: position 232,938 of record NZ_JBEXPY010000002.1, on the reverse strand, counting down.
AGGACGAGGGCGCCCTCGTCGGCGCCCGCGACGCGCTCGATCGGCGCGGCGACACCCGTCGAGGTCTCGTTGTGCGTGAAGGCGTAGACGTCGACGCCCGCCTCGGCCCGCGGGTCCGGGTGGGTGCCCGGCTCGGAGGCGATCACGGTCGGGTCGGCCAGCCACGGGGCGAGCTCGGCGGCCTTCGCGAACTTCGAGGAGAACTCGCCGAAGTTCAGGTGCTGGGACTTCGTCTCGATCAGTCCGTGCGTCGCGATGTCCCAGAAGGCGGTGGAGCCGCCGTTGCCCAGGATCACCTCGTAGCCCTCGGGGAGGGAGAAGAGGTCGCGCACGCCCTGACGCACCGAGCCGACCAGGTTCTTGACCGGGGCCTGGCGGTGGGACGTACCGAGAAGGGACGTGCCGGTGGCGGCCAGGGCGTCGAGCGCCTCCGTCCGCACCTTGGAAGGACCGGCGCCGAAGCGTCCGTCGGCGGGCTTGATGTCAGCGGGAATCTGGATATCGGCCACGAACCGGAGCGTAGTACCTCACGGACACGGCCGGACACCGTGTCCGTGAGGTGAGATATGTGCCTCGGTCCGCGGACGGCACCGGAAGGGCAGGTGGGCGGGGTGAGCGGGGTGGCAGGAGGGCGCCGGTCAGCCCAGTCGTACCGGCAGGTCGTACAGGTCGTTCTGGGTGACGATCGGCTTGTTCCGCAGCTCGGAGGCGGGCACGGCGAGCTCCAGCTCCGGGAACCGCTCGTACAGCGCGGGCAGGGCCACCCCCGCCTCCAGCCGGGACAGCGCCGCACCCGGACACACGTGCGGGCCGTGACCGAAGGCGATGTGGCGGTTGGGGGAGCGGGTGACGTCGAACTCACCGGCCGACGGACCGTGCTGCGTCTCGTCGCGGCCGAGCGCGCCGAAGGAGACGATCAGCGCCTCGCCCTTCGGCAGCACCTTGTCGCCGACCTGGACGTCCTCGGTGGCGAACCGGATCAGGACGTGCGAGGTGGGGGAGGACCAGCGCAGGGTCTCCTCGACCACGTTCTCCCACGGCACCTCGCCGTCCAGCACCCGCCTGCGCTGCTCGGGGTGGGTCTGGAGGGCGACGACGGCGTTCACGATCAGGCTGATCGTGGTCTCGTGACCGGCGGCGATGATCAGCTGGAGGGTGTTGACGATCTCCTCGTCGGTGAGCCGGTCGCCGTCCTCGGAGGCGGCGATCAGGGCGCTGGTGAGGTCGTCGCCCGGGTTCTCCCGCTTGCCCGCGACGATCTTCGTGAAGTGCGCGCCGAGGTCCGCCATCATCTGCGGGACCTCCTCCGGCGGGGTCTGCGTCGAGAAGAACTTCTCGAACAGCTCCTTCAGCCGGGGGTGGTCGGCCCTGTCGACACCCATCAGCTCGCTGATCACGTTCATCGGCAGCGGGTAGGCGAACTCGGCCTTCAGGTCGACCGGTTCGTCCTTCGGCAGGGCGGCCAGCCGGTCCAGGCTCGCCGTGGTCAGCGCCTCGATGCCGGCGCGCAGCCGCTCCACCCGCTTCACGGTGAGCGCCTGCGCGACCAGGGTGCGCAGCCGGCGGTGGTCCGCGCCGTCGACCGTGAGCATGGAACGGCCCGGGTTGGCGAGGCCGATCAGCGGCCAGTCCATCGGTATCTCGCCGCGCCGCCAGGCGTTCCAGACGTTGATGTCCTTCACGATCCGGCTGTCGGTGAGCAGTTGCCGCGCCTCGGCGTGGTGGGTGACCGCGTAGCAGTTCACCCCGCCCGGCAGCTCCACCTCGGCGAGCGGACCGGCGGCCCGCAGCCGGGCGCTCTCGCCGTCGAGGTCGGTGACGAAGGGGTCGAGGGCGATCCGGGTCATCTGTGGTCTCCGGTGTCGGTTGCCGTGGTGGGGCCCAGGGCAGGGGTGGGCGTGAACGTCACCGGCAGGTCGGTCAGACCTCGCAGCCACGGGGACGGCCGCCGGGTGAGCTGCCCGGCCGGGACGGCGAGGTCGATGTCCGGGAGCCGGTCGAGCAGTACCTCGATACCGGTACGGGCGATGACCTCGGCGGTCTCCTGGGCCGGGAACGGGCAGCGGTGCTCGCCGTGGCCGAAGGAGAGGAAGGCGTTGTTGCCGCCGGTCAGCGCGGAACCGTCGGTGCGGACCTGCGGGTCGGCGTTGGCGGCGGCGATCCCCAGCAGCAGCAGGTCGCCCGCCTGGATGTGGCGCCCGCCGAGGTGGGTGTCGCGGGAGGCCCAGCGGCCCGCGACGTTCTGGGTCGGGGTGTCCTCCCACAGCACCTCGTTCATGGCCTCGGCGACGCTGTGCCGGCCGCCCGACAGGGAGGCGGCGAACCGGTCGTCGGTGAGCATGAGCCGCAGCGAGTTGCCGATCCAGTCGGCGGTCGGCTGGTGGCCCGCGGCCATCATGACCATGAGGTCCTGGGCGACCTCCTCGTCGGTGAAGCCGCCGCGGTCGGCGATCATCCGCGAGGTGACGTCGTCGCCGGGCGCGGCGTGCTTGTCGGCCAGCAGCTGCACCATGGACGTGACGAGGTGCTGCTGTCCGGCCAGCGCCCGTTCCCGGCCGTCGATCATGTCGTTGAGCGAGCCGACGAGCGCGGCGCCGACGGTGTCGCTGAAGCCGTAGAGCTTCGCCAGGACGAGGGCGGGGAGCAGCATCGCGTACTCGGCGATGATCTCCGTGCCGCCGGTGGAGCAGAACCGGTCGATGAGGCCGTCGGCGAACTCCTCCGCGTACCGCTTGAGGGAGAACGGGTCGACGGCCTCCAGCGCGTTGCTGATCATCGCGGCGCGTTCGGTGTGCCGGGGACCGACCGTGTACAGGATCGACGGCTGCTTCTGGCCGATCATCGGCCGCAGCGGCCAGTCGGCCGGGATGCGGTCCCACTGGTTCCACAGGTCGGAGTCGCGGCTGAACAGCACCGGGTCGGCGGTGACCTGGTGCAGTTCGCGGTAGCCGAGCACCAGCCAGGCGGGGACGTCGCCGTCGAGCACGACGGGCGCCACCGCACCGTGGTCGCGGCGCATCTCCCGGTACAGCCGGGCCGGTTCGGTCTGGAACCGGGGGCCGGAGAGCGGTACGCGGCCCTGGGAAACGGGGCAGCCGGAGACCGGCGCCGGGGGCTGGGTCACGGGGTGGGCTCCGGGGTCATCGCCGGGGTGGTCTCCGGGCGCGGGGCGGGGTCCGGGGTGCCGGACCGGTCGGCGATCCTCTTCTGGGAGAGGGTGCGCAGGTACTCGACCAGCGTGATCAGTACGTACTTGCTGGACGAGCGGTCCCGGGCGTCGCACTCCACCAGGGGCACGTCGTCCGGGAGGTCGAGCGCCTCCCGTATCTGCTGCTCGCTGTGGAGCGGCCCGCCGAAGTCGTTGCACGCCACGATGAACGGCGTGCCGTGGTGCTCCAGACGGTCGATGGCGTACCAGGAGTCGGCGAGCCTGCGGGTGTCGACGAGCACGACGGCGCCGAGGGTGCCGGAGAACAGCCGGTCCCACAGGAACCAGAAGCGCTCCTGGCCGGGGGCGCCGAAGAGGTACAGCACCGAGCGGGCGTCGAGCGAGATCCGGCCGAAGTCGAAGGCGACGGTCGTGGACGTCTTCGACTGCACGCCGTCGAGGTGGTCGACGGCCTCGCCCGCGCGGGTCATGGTCTCTTCCGTGTTCAGCGGACGGATCTCGCTGACGGAGCGGACCATGGTGGTCTTGCCGACCCCGAAGCCGCCGACGACGACGATCTTCAGTCCGTTGTCGGCCGTCGCCTGCAGGGCGGCACGGTCAGAGGTTGCGGAGTCCAACGAGCACCTGTTCCAGGATGTCGGGGTCGGGGAGCCGGTCCGCGACACGGGCGGTACGGGGGTGGCGGGCGCTGATGCGGCCGGTGTCCAGCAGATCGGACAGCATGATCCGGACGATGCCGACGGGCAGGCCGAGGCCCGCCGCGATCTCCACGACCGCGGTGGGCCGTTGGCACATCCGCAGGATCGTGACGTGCTCCGACTGCATGCCGGGGGTCGGCTCGCACTCGGACACCACCAGCGTCACCAGGTCGAACGCGTCCGAGTCGGACCGGCTGCGGCCCCCGGTGAGGGTGTACAGCCGGTCCGGGTCGTCGTCCCGGCCGGGCCGGGGACGGGGGCGGGTGGTCATACGGCCGCGGTCGCGTCGGCGGCGGGGGAGCGCGGCGGGGCGCTGAGGTGCTCGCCGAGCTGCTCGACGAGTTCGCTCATGTTGTGCCCGATGAGGCCGACGTCGGAGTCCTCGGAGGCGACGACCGCGAGGTGGGCGCCGTCGCCCGCCTCGACGATGAACAGCACCCCGCCGTAGAACTCGGCCATCGCGGACCGTACGCCGCCGGTGCCGTCACCGAACTCGATGGAGGCGCCGTGCGACAGGCTCTGGATGCCGGCGGAGATCGCGGCCAGCTGATCGGCCTGGTCGACGGAGAGCTCGGGGGTGCGGCACAGCTTGAGGCCGTCCCTGGACAGGACGAGGGCGTGACGGGCGCCGGGAGTGCGCTCCAGCAGCCCCTCCAGCAGCCAGTTGAGCTTCTCGTCGGTGGTCGCGGTCATCGGGTGTTGCCTTCTTCCGGGTGCGGGGAATTGGCCCGAACAGCCTGACGGAAGCTGCTGAAGCGGGCTGCCTGTTCCTTGGGGTCGGAGGTGCGGGGGCGGGAGGTCCTCGCCCCGTCCGTGCTGGCGTTGGCGCGGGCCTCGGCGGCGGCGAGGGTACGGCCGCGGCGGCGCTTGGGCAGTCCGCTCTCGCCGAACCGGGGCAGGCTGCCGGTGGTCTCGGAGGTGTCCGCTGAGGTGTCCTCGGGAGCGTCCGTGCGGGTGTCCGCGTGGGCGTCCTCGGACGCGGGTACGGGGGCGGGCGCGGCGGCCGGTACGGGAGCGGCGGGTGCGGTGGCCTGCTCCGGGATCCGGGCCGCGGCCGGGTTCCCGGTCGTGGCGGGTGCGGGGGCGGCGGGTGCCGGGACCTGCGCGGGGGCGCGGGTGAGGAGCTCCTGGGGCAGCATCATCAGGGCGCCGGTGCCACCGCGCGCGGACGGGCGGAACGACACGGTCAGCCCGTGCTTGCGGGCCAGCCGGCCGACGACGGCGAGGCCGAGCCGGGTGCCGGACAGCCCGGTCAGGTCCCGGACGTCGGCGGACACCGCGCGTTCGGCGCGGCGCAGCTGCACCTCGCTCATGACCAGGCCGCTGTCCTCGACGGTCAGCACGATGCCGGCCGGGACCTCCTCGACGTACACGTGGACCTCCGCCGTGGGCGGCGAGAAGTTGGCGGCGTTGTCGAGGAGTTCGGCGAGCGCGTGCATGACGCCCTCGGCCGCGTGACCGGCGACGGCGACGTCGCTGGTCGAGTGGAGCCGCACCCGCTGGTAGCCGCTGATCCGGCCCATCGCGCCGCGCAGGATCGACTCCATCACGATCGGCTTCGCCCAGCGCCGGCCGGAGCGGGCGCCGGTCAGCACGGCGATGGAGTCGGCGAGCCGGCCCGCCTGGGCGGTGCGGTGGTCCAGGTGGAGCAGGTCCTCCAGGACCTCCTCGGCCGCGTGCCGGTGCTCCATCTCGCGCAGGTCGGCGAGCATGCTGGTGGACAGGGCCTGCATCCGGCCCGCGGCGTTGGCGCAGGCGGCGAGGGCGGCGGAGCGCTCGGTCTCGCTGCGGGTGGCGCGGGCGGTGAGCCGCTCGATCTCGGCGGTGAACCGCTGGGTGTCGGCGGTGGCCTGGGCCGCGGCGCGGGTGGTCTCGGCCTCGGCGGCCGACCTGATCCGGGCGGTCTCGGCCGCTGCCGCGGACTTGATCCGGGCGGTCTCGGCGGTGAACCGCTGCCCCTCGGCCGCGGAGGCGGACACGAGGCGGCTGATCTCGCCGGTGAACCGCTGGTTCTCCGAGGCGATACGGGCCCGCAGGCGGTTCGCGGTGCCGCGGGCGTGAACGGCGGTGGCCACGGCGGCGGACAGCAGCACGGCGGCGGCGCCCGCACCCCAGGCCAGCGTGGTCCGCACCGAGTCGGGGGCAGCGGTGACCGCCCACAGGCACAGGGCGCCGGTGACGGCCAGCGATATCAGCAGGGCCGCTGCGGTCGGCCGGGATGAGGGGCTCAATGGGAGTCCTTGGGAGTCCTTGGGGGCGGACGGGTGCGGACGGGCGGGCGGGCGGTCTTACGGGTGGTGCGGGTCTTGCGGGTGATGCGGGTCGAGCAGTCTTACGGGTGGTGCAGGTGGTGCAGGTGGTGCGGTCTTGCAGGTCGAGCGGGTGGTGCGGGTGGAGCAGGCTGAGCGACCGATTACCGATCTGGACCGGCCTCTGCCGGACTCGGTCGACTTCGACCGGATCCGACCGAGTTCGATCGGGGTGAACCGCTCGGATCCGGATGGTTGTGGACGGTTCCGGACGGTTCGTCACAGCAGGAGCAAAAGCGACAACTGGAGCTGGTAATTCCAAGGTAAGTCGGGGTCACTATATGAGAATTGGTGCTCTCTTTGGGAAGCGCTTGTGGTGTTTTCTGTTGCGCATCTGATCGCGCGTCCGATGTATTCCGACGTAGCGGCGTATTCGCGGGAAACACGCGGCCCGGGACGGCCGGACGGCCCGGCCGACGGCATCCTGGGGCCATGGCCGCACACCGGAATCCGACGGAACACCCCGAACTCGAACGGGCCCTGCGCGCCGAGGTCCGCGGGGAGGTCGAATTCGACGCCACCGCAAGGGCGTTGACGACGATGGACGCCTCCAACTACCGCCGCGTACCGCTCGGCACCGTCGCCCCGCGCGACGCCGACGACGTCTCCGCCGCCCTCGCCGTCTGCCGCGAGCACGGGGTTCCCGTGGTGCCGCGCGGCGGCGGAACCTCCATCGCGGGCCAGGCCACCGGCACCGGCGTCGTCCTCGACCTCACCCGCCACCTCGACCGGATCGTCGCGCTGGACGCCCCGTCCCGCACCGCGGTCGTCCAGCCCGGCGTGATCCTGGACGACCTGCGCACCGCCGCCGCCCCGCACGGCCTCACCTTCGGACCCGACCCCTCCACGCACGGCCGCTGCACCCTCGGGGGCATGATCGGCAACAACTCCTGCGGCGCGCACTCGGTCGCCTGGGGCACCACGGCCGACAACGTGCACGCCCTGACCGTGGCCCGCTACGGCGGCGACACCCTGCGCCTGGGCCGTACCGCGACGACCGGCCTCCCCGACGCGTTGCGCGAACTCCCGGCGTTCGCCGGAGCGAACCTGGCCCTCCTGCGCACCGGCTTCCCCGACCTCCCGCGCCGCATCTCCGGATACGCCCTGGACGCGCTGCTGCCGGAGCGCGGCACCGACCTCGCCCGCGCCTTCTGCGGCAGCGAGGGAACGCTCGGCGTGGTGACGGAGGCGACCGTACGACTGGTCGAGGCGCCGGTGGCCCGCGCACTGGCCGTACTCGGCTACGCCGACGAGTCCGCGGCGGCCGAGGCCGCCCCCGGCCTGCTCCCGCACCACCCGCTCACCGTCGAGGGCATGGCCGCCGACCTCGTCCGCGAACCGGCCGGGCTGCCGCGCGGCCGCGCCTGGCTCTTCGTCGAGACGGGCGGCGCCACCCCGGCCGAGGCCCGCGCGCACGCCGAACGCGTCCTGCGCGCCGCCGACGCCCTGGACGGCACCGTCGTCACCGACCCGGCCGGGCAGCGGGCCCTGTGGCGCATCCGCGAGGACGCGGCCGGCACCGCGACCCGCATGCCGGACGGCACCGAGGCCTGGCCCGGCTGGGAGGACTGCGCCGTACCGCCCGCCCGCCTGGGCCCCTACCTCCGCGAGTTCCGCGCCCTGCTCGCCGGGCACGGGCTGCGCGGCACCCCGTACGGGCACTTCGGCGACGGCTGCATCCACGTCCGGATCGACTTCGACCTGCTGAGCACGGCGGGCGTGGCCCGCTTCCGCCGCTTCTCCGAGGACCTCGCCGACCTGGTCGTCGCCCACGGCGGATCGCTGAGCGGCGAGCACGGCGACGGCCAGGCCCGTGCCGAGCTGCTGCCCCGCATGTACGGGGACGAGCTGGTCGCCCTCTTCGCCCGCTACAAGGACGTCTGGGACCCGGACGGCGGCATGAACCCCGGCATCCTCGCCCGCCCCGCCCGGCTCGACGAGAACCTCCGCTTCGAGGTGCTGCCGAAACGCCCCGTGGACGTCGCGTTCGGCTACCCGCACGACGGCGGCGACTTCTCCGCGGCGGTGCGCCGGTGCGTGGGCGTCGCCAAGTGCCGCACGCCCCGCACCACCGGCACGGACGTGATGTGCCCGTCGTACCGGGCGACCGGCGAGGAGGCCCACTCCACCCGGGGCCGGGCCCGGCTGCTGCACGAGATGCTCGCGGGCGAGGTGATCACGGACGGCTGGCGGTCGGACGAGGTGCGCGAGGCCCTCGACCTCTGCCTGTCCTGCAAGGGCTGCCGCGGGGACTGCCCGGTGGGCGTCGACATGGCCACGTACAAGGCGGAGTTCCTGCACCACCACTACCGGGGGCGGCTGCGCCCGGCCTCGCACTACTCGATGGGCGGGCTGCCGGTGTGGCTGCGCCTGGCATCCCCGTTCGCCCCCGTCCTGAACGCCCTGGCCCGGGTCCGCCCCCTGGCGGCCCTGGCCAAACGGCTGGCCGGGATCGCCCCGGAACGCACGCTGCCGGTCCTGCCCCGACGGTCGTTCACCCGGTGGCTCGCACGGCGTCCGGGCAAGGGGACGGTGATCCTCTCCGATGAGCAGGTGGTCACCCTCTGGCCCGACACCTTCACCGACCGCCTCTCGCCCGGGGCGGGCCGGGCGGCGGTCCGTGTCCTGGAGTCGGCGGGCCGCACCGTGATCCTGCCGGGCCGGGGCCGGGGCCTGTGCTGCGGCCTCACCTATGTATCGACAGGCCGGCTGGACAAGGCCCGCAAGGTCATGCGCCGCACCCTGGACCGGATGGGGACCGGCCTCGGCGACCCGCTGGTCGTCCTCGAACCGAGCTGCGCCGCCACCCTCCGCACCGACCTGCCCGAACTCCTCCCCGACGACCCGCGCGCCGCCGAACTCGCCGCCTCCGTAAGGACCCTGGCCCAGTACCTGGAGGAGTACGCCCCCGACTGGCGGCCACCCCGCCTGGACCGCCCGGTCGCCGGGCAGACCCACTGCCACCAGCACGCGGTCCTGGGCGACGCGGCGGAACGCCGACTACGTGAACGGGCCGGGCTGACGGGCGAACTGAGCGGCGGCTGCTGCGGCCTCGCCGGAAACTTCGGCTTCGAACGCGGCCACTGGGACGTGTCGGTGGCCTGCGCGGAGGAGACCCTGCTGCCGTCGGTACGGGCGGCGGACCCGGGCACGGCCTTCCTCGCCGACGGCTTCTCCTGCCGCACGCAGCTGGACCAACTGGGCGGCGTACGGGCACGACACCTGGCGGAACTGCTGGCGGAGGGCCTGCCCCCGGAACCGGACGCCCCCTGATCCCGAGTCCTGGGATTCGAGCCTCGGGCTCCGAGCCTCGGGCTCCGAGCCTCGGGCTCCGAGCTCCGGGAAGGCTCGTTCACTCTTCCGTGTGTACGAAGTGGAGGTGCGGGCCCGGGACTTGAGCTTCGGGATTCGAGGGCCGGGATTCGAGCTGTGTAGTTCAAGCGGTTGGTTTACCGGTTGGGGTCGGGAAACCCCCCACCCCTCCCAGACCCGTAACGGCCAGCAAGTATGACTAATCGTGACCGAGTTGCGGCGAGGAGTCACGGCTGTCTACGGTGCCGAACGTAATGACCCCGGACGCGGTGTTAGCGCACCGGCCGGGGTCTGACCTCAAGATCGAGAAAGAGTCGATCCAGTGGCTGCTTCAGACCATAGCTCTGCCCTGTGCGCGTCCGCATCCTCGCGCGCCCATCCGAAGGCCCGACCGGGTTACGGGAAGCGTTCCGTGCCGGAGCAACGTCCGCCGCTCGAAGGCGATTTCGCATTCCTGCCCGAGCGGGAACGCCACATCGCGGGCTACATCGAAGCCTTGCCGGACGGCGCGGTGATGGACATCAAGTCACTGGCCAAGGTCCTGCCCCTGTACGGCCAGGCGGCCGTCAGCAGCGCGCTGAAGGCCCTGAGCGTGGCCGGTCACCTGCGACGCGCCCGGGAGCTGAACGGCGAGGGCGACCAGGTCCGCTGGGTCACCCGCACCTACTGGTCCCGCGTCGCCCACGACAACGAATGGTGGGGCACCTTCCTCACCGCCGAGGCCACGCCCGTAGCAGCGCCCGTCCCCGTACCGGCGTCGGTTCCGCAGCAACGCACCGAAGAGCCGGAACCGGAATCGCAGTCGGAACCGCAGCCGGAGCCGGAAGCGGGCGAGGAGCGGCGGCCTTCGCGGGCGTTCATGGCGTTGGCGCGCCTGGGCCGTGCGGACTCCCGGCTGGCGCTCTCGGCGGCGGACTGTGCGGAGCTGGAGCAGTTGGCGGCCGAGTGGTTCGAACGGGGTGTGGGCGCCGAGTACCTGACGGGCGCTCTGACCGCCGGGCTCCCCGATGCCGTCGGCTCGCCCTTCGGCTTCGTGCGCCGCCGCCTGCGCGACAAGCTCCCGCCCCGCATGCCCGCCCCCACGCCCCGGCCCGCGTCGGAGGTCCCGTTGCGCCGGATGATGGTCGAGTGCACCGAATGCCGCACACCCGGCCGCCCCGAAGCCTTCCGCGACGGCCTGTGCAGGCCCTGCCGCGAATCCGCCCCCGGCACAGGACCGGCGGACTGACCGCGGACTGCGGCGGTTGTCGGTGGTCAGCCCGTGAGCACGAAGACCAGACACAGAACGACGAAGAACACCAGGGAACCGCCGAACAGCGTCAGGGCTGCCGGGACCGCCGTCGTCAGTGGCTTCTTGCCCTTGCGCAGGCCCGAGCGGAACACCAGGCAGGCCAGGACGAGCGGCAGCACCATGAGGGCGAGGAAGACCACCGGCACCAGGAACTGCCCGGCCGTGGTGGTGCCGGTGTCGGTGGACGACTGCCAGACCGCCGTGCCGAAGAGCATGGCGGGCCCGGCCAGCAGGAAGAACGAGAGGCCCAGCGCGACGGCGACGATGACCCCTTCCGTCATCCGCTCGGCCCACCCGTACTCCTGGCGCACTTCCGTCATGCCTCTGTCCTCCAGGTCCGTTCCCCGGCCTGGGCATCGAGGAACTTGCGTATGAGCGCACCGGTCTCCGCGGGGCATTCCAGCAGGAGTTGGTGGCCGGAGTCGACGTCGGCCACCTCGACGCCCGCCGCGCGGCAGGCCGCCAGGTACTTCGGGTTCACGACGTCGGAGCGGGTGGCACGGACGAGCAGGGTGGGAACACCGGAGGGCGGGAGAACCGGTGGGCGGGCCATCTCGGTGTACGCCGTCGCGATCGACTCCGGTTCGAAGCGCCACCGCCACCGGCCGTCCCCGCCCCGCACGAGGTGGTCGGCGACCTCCTCGTCGAGGCCGCTCGGCGGGACGCTCGGCCAGGACTTGGCGTACGCGGCCCGCGCCTCGGCCGGATCGAGGAACGACGGTGCCGCCAGTGCTTTCTCGGCGCTCCTGGCCGCGGCCTCGGTTCCGAGCCCGATCGCGGGGTCGAGCAGGACCAGCCGGCGTACCCGCTCGGGCGCGTGACGGGCCAGGTGCAGCGACAGCGCGGCGCCGAAGGAGAAACCGAGCAGGTCGACCTGCCGGAGGCCGAGCCCGTCCATCGTGGCCACGAGGTCGGCGACGTGCTGCTCCAGGGTCCACGGCGGGGACCACGAGGACAGGCCCTGCCCCCGGAGATCGGGCGCGTGCACACAGAAACCGGCCAGGTGCTCCGCGGCCAGTCCCCGCCAGCGGCCCCCGTACCCGTACACACCGTGCACGGCGACCACCGGTGCGCCCGTGTCATCGCCGAAGGTCCGAACGTGAAGCGTCTCCCCTGTCATACGAACGGAGTCTAGAACTGGGGCCGGGCGTCCGGGACCGGAGCACCCGGGGCGGGAGAACACCCCGGCCGACGGTCGGCCTACGAGGCGCCGTCGAGGACCTCGCGCAGCCGGTGCGCGAACTCGTCCGGCTTCCCCGGGTACCCGAACTCGCCGTCGCAGAAGCCGCCGTGGTGGCTCGGGAACACGGTCACCCGCTGCCCGAGCAGTTCGGCGGTCGCGACGGAGGTGCGCCCGGTCTGCACGTCCGCGGACTCCTCGCCCACGGCGATCACGACGCGGGTCGGCGCGGCGGCGATCGCGTCGGCGTCCGGCCGGTAGCCGCTGACCGCCCACGACCGGTCGGACAGCAGCGGATCGTCGCGTGAGCCGTCGTCCTCCGTGGGCATCCCGAACGCGGCGGGGTCGGCCTCCGGCTGTGCGAAGTACGCGTCGGTGAACTCCCCCTCCCACGAGGTCATGGCCACGAACGCGGCCATCCCGGCTCCCCAGCCGCGCTTCTCGTAGGCGTCCCGGACCCCGGCCCGCGCCCGCACGGCCGCCGGGCCGTCCGGCGTGAGGGTGATGAGCGGCGGCTCGTGCGCGACCAGGGTGGTCACGTCCGCGGGGTACCGCGCCACGACCGCGAGCGCGGTGACCGCTCCGCCGCTGCTGGCGAACATCTCGACCGGCCCGGCCCCGAGCGCCTCGATGACGGCGTGCACGTCGTCGGCCTGGGTCTGCGGAGTGTGGTCGGTCCGGCCGTCCTTACGGGTGCTGCGACCCAGCCCGCGCGGGTCGTAGGTGGCAACAGTCCGCTCGGGGAAGCGCGCGGCGAGCGCGGCGAAGCCGGCGGCGTCCATGGGCTGCCCGATCATGAGCAACGGCGGGCGCCCGTCCGCGGTCGGCAACGGCCCGCGAACGTCGTACACGAGGTCCGCACCGGCCGTTTCGAGTGTGTAGGTCTCCATACCCGTACAGACCTGCCCCGCCTCGAAAACTCATCGGTCCGACGAACGCCACTTCGAGCAGCGCTTCGAGCACTGCCGTACCGGGTCAGCCCGCCGACCGGGCGAGGGCCAGGGCGTGCGCGCCTCACCTTCGGGAAGGGCCCCGACAAGGCAACCGATTATCGGACGGATGCGGGCGAACGGGCGCCCCGGACCCGATGGGGACCGTCTGCCGGTGCCGGTGCCGGTGCCGGTGCCGGTGCCGGTGTCGGTGTCGGTGTCGGTGTCGGCAGACGGTGCCGGACCGGACGACCACGAGGGTGCCGCCGGAGCCGTTGGGGCCGTGATCCGCATGCGATGACCGCTGTCCGGCGTCACCAGCGGGCGACGAGCGTCTCCTCCGTTCCCCGGTTGCGGTACAGCCAGGTGGTTCCCGGCGCGACGGCCCCGGTCAGATAGCCGACGATGGGTTCCCGCTGCGTTGCGCTGTCCAACTCGCCGAGCAGTTCCAGGGCCTCGGGCAAGGGGAAGAAGGCGGCCTGTTCGATGTCGTCGTCCTGCGGCGTGAGGTTCCCCGACCACTCGTCGATCTCGAAGGCGGCGGCCAGCGCCGAAGGGTGCCGCTCGGAGTCGATGTGCATGAGGAACGCGGTCCGTACCGGGTCGCCCACCAGCAGCCCGGTCTCCTCCCGCAGCTCGCGCCGGAGAGCCTCGTGCATGAGTTCGCCGTCCTCGACCCCGCCGCCGGGCAGCGACCAGAGGATCTCGCCGCCGGCGCCGAGGCTCTCCCGTACGAGCAGGATCTCGTCGCCCCGGCGGACGATGCCGATGACCAACTGCACCCGGGGTTCGGGGGCCTTCGAATCCTCTGCTGCCATGCCGCAGACCATACGTGACAGCCGGCCTGCCGAGGGGCCACACCTGTTCCCGCAGGTGGGCCGAAGAACCCGCCGACTGCCACGGACATTCCGCCCCACCCCTGGAAACGACCGCCCATCGGGTTCCCCATGACCGGGGATCCATGGAGTAGGCGTGGGGTAATTCCCGTTCAGTACACGGTCGTTGTCGGCTAGCCTCCTCCGGTCGGACGGATTCGACGACCTCCGGGGAGCCTCTGCGGCTGGTCGGCCCATACGGAGAAAGGCAAATCCGTGGCGGTGGGCGATGAAAACCTTGTCTCGATTGTTCGTGGGCTGACCTCCTCGCACCCCGATGCCAGGGAGGAAGCCTCCGAAACGATCTGCGACTGGCTGAACTCCTTCGACCGTCGGGAGGTGAGGTTGCTCTCTGCGCTGCTGTCCTCCCTCGTGGTACTGGAAAGCGAGTCGGACTGCCGGGAAAGCGAACTGAACGCTTTGGGTGGCCTCACCGAGACGGGGTTCGTCGAGGCCGAGGACCTGGCTCCGCTGAAACAGATCCGGCGCGATGCGCTGGAAAGGGCAGAAGTGGACCACTTCGATTACCTTGCGGAAGAGTACTTCTGACCGGGATTCACAACCGTCGCAGAAAGCGAAACGGACTGCAAATGACCTCACGGGCCGCTCGGTGCATGGAGATTCTGTCCGCATCTGGTGAGTTGGCGTGGTTCAAGCTCATCTCGGGTCCGGACCCCCTTCGCGGCTACCAGCAGGTTCCGTACCTGGCGTGGCGGTACGACGCGCCGGGAGAGGGGATCGTGGAGGTATTCGAGCGTTCGGTGAATCGCGACTCGCTACAGCTTGATTGGGTATTTGATTCATCCGGCAGAAACTGGTTCATGGCCCCCTCTCGCGTCGTCCGGGGATTGGAGGAGCGTGGTGACTCCGCTTTCCAGGAGATCGTGTGCGAAATAAAAGACGAAGATCAAGAGTTTTGCGTTGCGGCCCTGCGCGATTTCGATCGGATTGTTGGCTTCTTGGGGTGTGTCTCATCTTCCAGCAGGGCGAAGGAAACGTCATGACCCATGAGCCGGGTCTCCAGGCCGGTCAGGGCATCACAACGTACGGTTCGTCGGGCAGCGGAGGTGAGTCCGGTGCGGCGGCGCCGGGTTGTGAGCCCTCGAATCGAGTGAGGCGGCGCCGGCCGTGAGACTGGTCTTCGACAACGACTGGCACGCGACGGTGACATCCGACCCGCTGCCCGTCGTCCCCCGCTTTTCGGGCAACTCCGTGGACATCGTGCACTACACGAACCGGGAGGAGCGTGAGCGCTTCCTCCGGGACACCTTCGGCAGCCAGGAGTGGCTGTGGGACACCCCGGACACGCTCGGGTTCGACCGGGACAGCCGTGAGCTGATCGGCGCCGAGTTCGAGCTGCCCTGCGAATCCGCCTCCGCCGAGGACTGCGCCCGCCTCTCTTCCGCGCCTCCCGTTCTCCCGGGCGGGCTGCGCGCGGACGAAGAGCGGAGCTGCCGTCTTGAGGTGACCTCGGTGCTGTGCCGTGCGCCCGGGGACGCCGTTCTGACCTGTCTGCGCGACCTCGACGTCCTCGACGAACCGCTGGAGGCCCGCATCGGCATCGCCCCGGACGTGGCGCTCCTGGTCCAGCACGGCTCCGCCGTCGGCTGGAGCCTGACCGATCCCGCACGCTACCTGACCACCGGTTACGCGGCCCCCGACCCCGTTCCACCCTCCTCGGCCACTCGTCGGCTGCTCAGCGCGTGCCTGGACCTGATCACCGAGCCGCTGCTCGAAGAGGTGCAGGACCGTGAGTCGGATGCGCTGGCCCGACTCCGAGCAGTTCACCAGGCCCTACAAGATCAGCGCGAGGACCGGCACCGGGCCGACGCGCTGCTCGCGCTCGTCGCCAACTTGGCGGAGGACTACGGGAACTGATGATGGTCGGCCGAACCTGACAAACGGCCCCCGCTGCACAGCGAGGGCCGTCCGGTCGGGTCTCGGCGGGTCACCCGTGGTGCTTGGCGAGCTCCACGAGGCCGGTGAATCCTTCACGCGTCAGCGCCAGGTGCGGACCGTTGGGGTTCTTGCTGTCGCGGATCAGGAACTCACCGGTTGCGCGCGCGTGGTCGGGCGCCCACTCGATGCACTGCCCCCCGTCGCCGCCGCTGTAGGTGCTCTTGACCCACCGTATGGGCCGAGGGCCGGGCGTGCTGCTCATGTGGCGTGATCCTCCATGATCTTGCGAATCAAGGTCAGTGAGTCTTCTTCGGACAGTGCCGCCATGCGAAGCCGGTCGAACATGCTGACGGCTGCCGCTACCACGCTAGGGGTGTCGTCCACCTGACCGCCATGGGTGGGAGTCTCGGTGTAGACCGCGTTGGGGGCGTCGTTCGACGAGAGCAGCGTAAACGGCAGGTGGCTGGGCGCGGCACCTGCCCTGTAGGGCAGCACTTGGACCGTGATGTGGGGCGATGCCATCTGCGCGATCAGGTGTTCAAGCTGCCCGATCATGACGTCCCGGCCGCCGACGCATGCGCGCAGGACGGCTTCATGGATCACGACCCACAGGAGCGGTGGTTCGGCACGCTCCATGACGGCCTGCCGCCTGATGCGCAGCTCCACGCGCTCTTTGATCTGTTCCTCCGTCTCGCGCGGGCGAGCGGCGCGGAAGACGGCTGTCGCGTACTCCGGAGTCTGCAACAGGCCCATGAGGAACGTGCACGAGTAGTCGGTGATCCCGCTCGCGGACTCCTCAAGGGTGATGTACGGCACGAACCATCTGGGATGTCCCTGCTTGCTCAGCTTGGCGCGCAGACGGGCGTACACGCCGGGCGTGCCGGCCACGCGGTCCATGGCCTCCGCGAAGGCTTCCGAAGCGAGCACGGTGCCGTTCTCGACCTTGCTGACCTGCGCCTGCCGGTAGTGCAGCTGGTCCGCGAACTGTTCCTGCGACAGCCGCAGGGCTTCACGCAGCGCCTTGGTCTCCTCGCCGAAGTACACGGCACCGTTCGCAGGCTCCTGTGCCTGGTCGGCCCCTTCGCTCACCTGTTCAACTCCCTGGTATTCCGCTTGCGTTGGAATGGCTCCAGATCTATCGAGCGTACGCGCCCCGAAGCCATGGTGTGAGCAGCAGGTCACGCAGAGCAGCGGGAGTGAACGGTCAATGGCACACGGAGCGGTGGGCATGGCGGCAACAGGCGGCAAGCGACAGCCGACGGGGGAGAGCCTCGGGGACGCCGAGCGGGTACGCGCTGAACTGGGCGACGCGCTCAGGGCGGCGGGGGTGAAACTGCCGTCGCTGTCCCTCGACGCCGCCTCCTGCGCCGGGACCGCCCCGCGCGTGCTGATCGACCTGGGGCGCTGCAACACGGCGACGGCCCGCGCGCTCGCCGCCGCGCTCCGGCGGGAGACGGTGCGATGACCCGGCGGGTGTTCCGCTACGTTCCGTTCTCGGTCGAGCAGGACGCGACGGCGGAACCGGAGTACGAGGCCCGTTGTGTGTCCGGCGACGAAACCGAGTGCGGCGCGGAGTCCGGTACGTACGGCGGTCCCGGGCCGGTGGAGGAGTGGCAGCGCAGGCACACGCAGGAGACGGGACACCGGCGCTACCGCCGGAACTTCGGCGACTACGCGGTGCTGCGGCCGTTGATCGAACCGGCCCGGCTCGCGCGGACGTACGGGGGCGCGCCGTGATGTTCGCCCCTGCCGCCGGACGGCCGTGGCGCGATGCGTGGCCGCCGGTCGCGCGGACCGATGACGGCAACGCGTGGGTGATGGGGGCCTGTTGGCTGTACTGCCGACGCGAGGGCGTGCGCGTGTTGTGGATCGGTTCCGTGCACACCCCCGGCGCGACGGGCGACGTGTACGCGTGCGGCCCGTGCCTGGTGGAGATCGACCGCATAGTGCGGGCCCAGGCCCAGGCCCACGACCGGGACACAGCCGACAGCCGCACCGCACGGCCCGCGCAGCCCGCGAGGCTCGCCCTGCCCGCCCACACGCCACCTGGGGGCGGGCCCGGGGCGATGGCGTGCGAGCACCGACGAACCGAGAACCGCGCCGGCAAGACCTTCTGCCGGGCCTGCGAGCGACAGCTCTACCTGTGAAGAGTGCACTCTGTCGCGCTGTCGGCCCGCCCGGCTACGGTCCGCAACAGATCGCCAACCACAGGAGGACACCATGGTCCGGAAACTGCGCAAGGTCGGCACCAACTCGGGCAACGACGGATGCCCGACCCTGTATGAGATTCCCGGCACCGATCGATATGTCGTCCAGGGCGATCGTGTCACCGATCCGGCCGAACTCCACCAGCTCGACAACCTCACCCCCGAGGAGAGCGCAGTCGTCGTCCCGCGTGAACTGCTCGCCAACTTCGGCCCCAAGGAGCCTGCGCACGTACCGCAGTTCATCACCTTCGACGCGTTCGGAGGTATGTTCGCCAAGCTGAAGCACTCGGCCTGGAGGCTGGAGACACGCCGTCGCTACGCCTCGGACGAAGAGACCGACACCTATCGGCAGTTCCTCGCCGAGGGGCGTGTCGACTGGGACCTCGACGACCCCTGGTGCACCGGACGGCGCGACCAGTCCGCGCTCGGCAAACGGTTCGAGCGCGTTCGTATCCTCGACGAGCCGCCCACTCCAGGGCAGCGCTACCTCCTCGACAACGCCCGCCGAAACACCGCGGTCGGCGAGACCATCCGCGTGCTGGCCCGCAGCAAGGCCGACGAACTCCAGTTGCCACGAGAGGACTTCTGGATCTTCGACAGCCGGGTCGTAGCTCTGCTCCACCACGACGACGCCGACGAGATGACCGGAGTCGAGCTGATCACGAACCCTGTGGATGTCCTGCGATACGCGCAGGTCCGCGAGGCCGCCTGGCATCACGCCGTGCCCCACGACCGGGCGCAGAGGTAACTTCGCCGTGTGAGCACTGACTTCCAGCAGGCCCGTGAGGCGCTCGGCCGTCGGCTCCGTGAGCTGCGGGGCGCAACCACCCAACGGGCGCTGGCGGCGAAGCTGGGGTGGCCGCAGGCGAAGGTTTCCAAACTGGAGACCGGACGGCAGACGGCTACCCCGGACGACCTCACGGAATGGGCCACGGGCACCGGGCACCCCGAGGTTGTTGATGAACTCCGCGCCCATGTCCAAGGTCTGGAGACCCGTACCCGGTCGTGGCGCCGCCGGCTGAGTGCCGGCCACCGACCCGTGCAGGACACCCTCACCGTCGAGTACGAGCGGTCGACCGAGTTGCGGGCATGGCAGGGGGCCATGGTCGTCGGCATGCTTCAGACCCCGGACTACGCCCGGCACATCTTCACCGGGTTTGCCGCGCTCCACCGGGCGCCCCGTGACATCGAGGAAGCGGTACGGGCCCGCATGCGCCGCCAGGACCTGCTTTACCGGTCGGGCCGGACGTTCGACATCGTCATGTGGGAGGCCGCTCTCCACGCCAGGGTGTGTCCTCCCGACGTGCTCTCCGTCCAGCTCGACCGACTCGTCGGCGCGATCGGGCTGGACACCGTCCGGCTCGGCATCGTTCCGCTCGGTGCACGGGTGGCCATCCCGCCAGGGCCGGGGTTCTGGCTGTACGACGACAGGCTGGCCATCGTCGAGGACTGGCACGCCGAACTCTGGATCGACGACCCCGAGAGCACCGGCGTGTACCGACGGGTGTGGGACAGCCTCACGGAATCAGCCGTGTACGGGACAGGCGCGCACCGGCTGATCGCCCGGGCGCGGGCCCAACTGAACCTCTCGTGAGCATCATCGCGAATCACACCTGGCAGCCGGAGAATATTCGCGAATCGCAGTGTGTCCTGATTCTCCTTCGCTCCTAACCTGCTGGTCATGGCTTTATGGACACGTAATTCGGGCACGAACCAGCCATCCCCCTGTGCCTCGGACCCGGTGCTGATCCACCGCACACGGGCAGCCGACATACTCACGTACGCCCCCGCCGGAAGCGGCCCCGGAATCCTGGCAGAGGTGTTCCGCTGACCGCCGTGGACGCTCCTCGGGAGCTGCCCCCGGTCGCATCGCTGTCGGATGCTCAGCAGCGCGGCGCGTGCTGCGCGTTCTGCGGCATCACCCTGTCCGCCGACAACGCCGTCGACCTGGGGTCCCGGGTGATCGATGTGTTCGGGTCCACCGTTCGCTGGTTCCCCCGCTCCTGCCGGAAGGACGCGTCGACGTGATCTCCCTGACGAAACCCGTCCGCTCGCCCGGCGACGAGGCGTACCGGGCACTCCTCGGCCACACCTGCGCGTGCGCCGCCTGCCGATGCGCGCCGTGTCCGGTCGCGGCCGGACTCACCCGGGTGTGGCGGCAGGCCCGCGGCCGAGGCCCGATCGCTGCCGACAGCGCGTGAAGTGCAAGAACGTCGAGAACGTACGAAGCGACCGAGGAGGAAACTTGCAGGCACACACCTCAGCCACCGGGACGGTGGGTACGGGTTCCGTGGGGGCTGCGCCGGATGACTCCGCTGCGCAACGGATCGAGCCGTTGCGGGCCGGGCCGGACGCCCAGGCGGGGTGGCGGAGCGGGTGAGGGCGCACGCGTTCAACATCACGCCGGCCCCCGCAGCAGTTCCTGAGCGTGGCCGGCGGTGCGGGGGCGGGGTCGGCCGGCCGGTCAGCCGCCGACCTTGCCCACCGGGCTGATCTCCATCTTCCCGCCGTCCTGGCCGTCGGTGACGGCGAGCGTGCCCGCCGGCCACTTCAGGTCGAAGGGTTCGACCTCGTTCGGGGGCGTCACCACCATGTCGGTCAGCTTCACGCCGGAGCCGCCGCTGTTGTTGACCGGGTACGTGATGTTGAAGGCGGCGGTGTCGCCCTCCTGGAGGACCTGCGGCACGGCCTGCTCGCCGTTGCGGTCCACGGAGATGGTGTCGCCCAGGGACGTCTTGATGTCGACACCAGGGAAGCCGTTGATGCGGCAGCCGGCGCTGCCGATGTTCTTGAAGGAGACGGTGACGACGCCGTTCGTCTCGTCCGTGGTGTTGTTGGTGGCGGTGGCGTCGAGCACGTGGGTGCGGCACACGTCGGCCATGCCGGCGCCGGTGTCACCGTTGCCGGTGTCGGCGCCCTGGTCGCTCCCGCCGTTGCCGGTGCCGGCGCCCTGGCTGCCCCCGCTGGTGCTGGTGCCGGTACCGGCGCTCTGGCCCGCCCCGCCGGTACCGCCCGCCGCGTCCGCCGACGCGGTGGGGCCGGTCTGCCCGCCGCCCAACATGTTGTCGTCGCCGTTGCAGGCGGTGAGGGCGAGGGTGAGGACGGCGGTGAGTGCCGCGCCGATGGTGGCGGTGCGCTTGCGGGAGTGGAACGTCGTACGCATGTGAATTCCCCGAATGTATGGCGGTCAAGTACGGAGGTGCAGTCGCGGCCCGGAACGCGCGGCGTGCCGCTACCCCGCTTGACCTGCTGACATTCAAAGCTTCCCGCCCGCCGCTCACGTTTGGCTGACGCCTCACTGACGTCCTGCTGCCGCCCCTCGACACGGCGGCACCCGCCCTCGTCCGACTCCGGTCACGACGCCCCGCCGGCCCTGGAGCTCGGCAAGGTGGACGCGACGTGGGCCCCGTGTGCCGGGGCGGGCGCGTGGTGTCGCCCCCCGTAGCCCCGGCGCGGGTCGTTCAGTCGTCGGGGGTGTCCCGGCGCACGATCTCGTGGGCGAGGGCGGCGAGTGCCGGCAGGGCCGGGTGGCCCGGGGCGTCGCGGCGGGCTAGGAGCACGGGGACGGGCGGGGCGTCGACCAGGGGGCGGTAGGCGACCCCGGGGTGCGGGTGCATGCCGGCGGTGGACGCGGCCGAGATCCCGACGCCGCGGCCCGCAGCGATGGCGGCCAGCCAGTCGTCGGTGTTGGCGACGGTGAGGGTCGCGGCGGGTCTGGCGTGCGGCGGCCACAGGTCCATGGTGGTGGTGCCGGACACGGTGTTGAGGACGACGGTGTCGTCCGCCAGGTCGGTGAGACGGAGCGTGGCGCGGGCGGCGAGCGGGCCGTCCGCGGCGACCGCCGCCATCCGGCCCTCGTCGAACAGCACCTCGGTGACGAGCCCCGGAGCCTCCACGGGCCCCCGCAGCAGCGCGGCGTCGACCTCGCCGCGGGTCAGCCCGGCGGTGCGGTCGTCGATCCGCAGCAGTTCGAGCGGGGTCTGCGGGTACCGCTCCTGCCAGCGGCGCAGCAACGGTGTGGTGTACGGGCCGAACGCCGACCAGGCGTGCCCGAGCCGCAGCGGCCAGCGGTCCGGACCGCCGGGGGCGAGCGCCTCGTCGAACGCGGCGACCGCGACGGCGGCCTTGTCCCGGAAGGCGATGCCCTCGGGGGTGAGGGCGAGATGGTGGGTGGACCGGTCGACGAGCCGGATGCCGAGCTGCTGCTCCAGGGCGGCGAGCGTACGGGACACCGCGGGCTGGGTGAGGCGGAGGCGGGCGGCGGCGTGGGTGATGTTGCCCTCGTCGGCGACGGCGAGGAAGGCGCGCAGATGACGGATCTCCACGCCCCGGCCGGGGTCGCGGCCGGGCCGTCCCCCGCCGCGGTGGTCGTCGTCCTGTCCCGGGCTCATGCGCGGGGAGCATAACGGGAGTCCAGCAGGCATTTCACGTGGCACGCGGAGACACCTACCGTAAGAGGGACATACGTGACGGGAGCCCGGCGCGTGAGCATCGGACGGCACGTCGGAGGACGCGTCGGACCGCACCCCGAACCCGCTCCCGGACCGGCTTCCGGATCAGAAGGAACACCGCAGGTGAACGACCGAAGCAGTGCAACAGGAGTGGCGACCGCCGAGCGGGCCGCCGCCGCGGTCATACCCGGGGCGGCCGCCGCCCCGGGCGGGCGGCCGGGGTCGGGGCCGGGGCCGGGCCGCCCCGGTGGCCGGGCG
Source organism: Streptomyces sp. NPDC006435 (assembly GCF_040612315.1). Taxonomy (NCBI): domain Bacteria; kingdom Bacillati; phylum Actinomycetota; class Actinomycetes; order Kitasatosporales; family Streptomycetaceae; genus Streptomyces; species Streptomyces sp. NPDC006435. The sequence continues at coordinate 210,360 of NZ_JBEXPY010000002.1, read as the reverse complement.
GCGGCGCTCGGCCCGGTCGCGCTGGTCGTCGCGGGCGGCCTCTCCGTCCAGTTCGGCTCCGCCGTCGCGGTCCTGCTGATGCCCCGGGCCGGCGCGCTCGGCGTCGTCACCCTGCGCCTGGCCGTGGCCGCACTCGTGCTGCTGATCGTCTGCCGCCCGAAGCTGCGCGGCCACTCGCGCGCCGACTGGGGCACGGTCCTCGCCTTCGGCGCGGCCATGGGCGGCATGAACACGCTCTTCTACCAGGCCGTCGACCGCATTCCGCTGGGCGCGGCGGTCACCCTGGAGGTGCTGGGGCCGCTCGTCCTCTCGGTGGTGGCCTCCCGCCGACTGGCCAACCTGGTGTGGGCGGGCCTCGCGCTGGGCGGGGTCGCGCTGCTGAGCGGGGGCGGCTTCGACCGCCTCGACCCGGCCGGCGCCGCCTACGCGCTCGGCGCGGGCGCCATGTGGGCGGCGTACATCGTCTTCAGCGCCCGCACCGGCCGCCGCTTCCCCCAGGCGGACGGACTGGCCCTGGCCATGGTCGTCGCCGCGGTCCTCTCGCTGCCCCTGGGCGTCATGGAGGCGGGCTCGAAACTGCTGGTCCCGTCCACGCTGGGGCTGGGCGTGCTGGTGGCGCTGCTGAGCTCGGTGCTCCCGTACACCCTCGAACTCATGGCGTTGCGCCGTCTGCCCGCCCCCACCTTCGCGATCCTGATGAGCCTGGAACCGGCGATCGCGGCCACGGCCGGCTTCCTGGTCCTCGACCAGGCCCTGTCGACCACCGACGCGCTGGCGATCGCCCTCGTCATCGGGGCGAGCATGGGCGCGGTGCGAAGCCAGGCACGCCGCGTGAAGGCCCGCGGACGCGGCTGACGCGTACCGAGCCGGCATACATCGATCGGAGTACATGACTGCTCCGATGACGCAGGCCCGGGTGACGCGGTGGGGACGATGCCCCGGCAGGGGGCGGAAATCTACCGTCGAGTCCCATGACGAAGACGATTTCCACGACGAAGAAGATTTCCACGAGGACAGGTTCTCTGGCCGGTTTCGCGGTCGCAGCCCTCGCCCTCACCGCGTCCGACGTGGTCAACCAGGGGTACGACCCGTTGGCCGAGACGGTCAGCAGATACGTCAACCTGCCGCACGGCTGGCTGGTGACCGTCGGCCTGCTGGGGATCGCCCTCGGGTCGGCGGCCCTGGCCGTACGGACCGCTCGGACCGTCCGGACCGGGGGCGGCGGACGGACCGGGGGCGGCGGACGGGGCGGGTGGCTGCTGGGCTTCTGGGCGGTGTGCGTACTGGTCGCCGCGGTCTTCCCGGCCGACCCGCCGGGCGGCTGGGACCGTCCCTCGACCTCCGACACCGTGCACGGGGTCGCGGCCTGGGCGGGGTTCCTCGCGCTGGCGGTGGCGATCGTACGGTTGACCGTGCTGTGGCGGCGCGAACCGGCGCGGGCGTCCGGGGCGCGGGGGCTGACCGTGCTCGCGTGGGCGTCGTCGGTGGCGTTCGTACTGTTCGCCGTGGCGATGGTGGACCGGGCCGCCCTCACCCACACCGCCCCGCTGGGGCTGGCCGAGCGCGTCGTCATCGCCGTGGACCTGGCCTGGCTCGCGCTGGCCGCCGCCACCTCGGCCGCTCCCCGGTCCGCCGCGTCGGGCACCATGAGCCGCATGACGACGGGCCTCACCAAGTGAGTTCACGAATGAGTGCGTGGATGCGTGCACGGGCGAGTGCACGGACGGGCGAGCGGACGGCCTCGGGCATGGGGGAACGAGTGGGCGCGCGCGTGGGTGCGTGGATGAGTACGCGCATGGCTTCGCTTCCGTGGAGCGGCCGGCGGGCGCGGCTGGCGGACGTGACGCTGGCGCTGCTGACCGCCGTGGCCATCGGCGCGGGCCCCGCCGCGATGGGCGCGCCGCTGTCATGGAACGGCACGTTCGATCTCGGTGCGGCCCTCGGCGGACTGCTGCTGGTCCGCAGGCGCCACCCCCTGCTCGTGCTCGTCCTGTCCGCTGCCGTGCTCATCGGCTGGCAGAGCGCCGGTCTGTTCGAGGGCGGGTGGATCTGGCCGCTGACCGTCGCCCTGTTCACCGCCGCGCTCGGCCACCCCGGCAAGTCCGCCGGCGTCGGGGCCCTCGTCCTGCTGTACGGCCTCACCCCGCAGGGGCCGGACGGCCCCGAGAGCCTTGCCCGGGGCGGTGTCGAACTGCTCTGGCTGGCCCTGGTGCTGGCCGCAGCGAACGCCTGGCGCCAGTACGGTCGTTGGCGCGCCGAGCACCGGGCCCGCCTCGTGCAACTGGAACAGACCCGGCTGGCCGAGCAGCGCCTGCGCATCTCCCGGGAGGTCCACGACGTGGTCGCCCACACCCTGGCCGTCGTCGGTGTCCATCTGAACGTCGCCGTCGAGGCCCTGGACGATTCGCCGGAGGAGGCACGTGCCGCGCTGCGCACCGCGATCGCCGCGCGCACGCAGGCCATGAGCGAGCTGAAGGCGTTCGTCGGCGAGCTCCGGGAGGCGCCGCAGCAGGGCCTGGAATCCGTCGCCGATCTGGTCGAGCAGGCCCGGACCGCCGGGCTGGAGGTGCGCTACGACCTGGAGGGCGACAGCGGCGCGGTCCCCGCGGCCCAGGCGCTCACCGCCTACCGCGTCGTCCAGGAGGCCGTGGTCAACACCCTGCGCCACTCCGACGCGGGGCGCCTCGACATCCGAGTACGGGCCGGTTCGCGGGAGTTGGAGGTGACGGTCACCGACGACGGGCGGGCGGTGACGTTCTCCGAGGGGCACGGCCTGACCGGGATGCGCGAGCGCGTCACGGTGCTGGGGGGAACGCTGCGCGTCGGCGCCGGTACGGATGGCGGCACCGGCACTGGTACCGGCACCGGCACCGATGCGGAAGCCGGTACCGGCGCGGGCTTCGTCGTGAAGGCCGTTCTGCCCCTGACGACTGCATGACAGGGTGACCCCCATGACCATAAAAGTGCTGCTCGTCGACGACCAGGCGCTGGTACGGGCGGGATTCCGCAGCCTGCTCGGCCGGGCCAGGACGCTGGCCGTCGTGGCGGAGGCCGCCTCGGGGGAGGAGGCCGTGCGGCAGGCGGTCCTGCACCGGCCGGACGTCGTGCTGATGGACATCCGGATGCCGGGAACGGACGGCATCGAGGCCACCCGCCGCATCCTGGCCGAGCTTCCGGCGACCCGGGTGATCATCCTGACGACGTTCGACACCGACGAGCACGTCTTCGAGGCGTTGCGGGCGGGCGCGAGCGGGTTCCTCACCAAGGAGGTCGAGCCGGCCGAGCTGCGGCGGGCTGTCGAGGTCGTCGCGGCGGGCGACTCCCTGCTGTCGCCGGGCGTCACCCGCCGCGTCGTCGAACGCTTCGCACACCGCCCCCGCGCCGCCGCGACCCTGGCCGCGCTGACACCGCGCGAGAGCGATGTGGTCCGGCTGGTGGCGGAGGGCCTGTCCAACGACGAGATCGCCGCCGCGCTGGTGATCAGCCCGCTGACCGCGAAGACCCACATCTCCCGGGCGATCACCAAGCTGGGCGTGCGCGATCGCGTGCAACTGGTCATCCTCGCCTACGAGGAGGGCCTGGTCGGCGGCGTCGCCCCGCGCGGGAACGGGTGATCCCCGAGGCCCGTTCCCCCTCGGCGGGGGATCGGGCCCGTGGCCGGCACCGGCCCTTGTCGACCGGCCGCGCGCGGGGGGATCATGGCGGCCCGTACGCATCCGGGCGCATGGACGTGCGGACATACGGGAGTTCGGCCGCCGGGGACCACGGCGACCGGAGCCGAGCAGGGATCACACCGGGGGAACCCATGGCCGTCGCCGTCGCCGCCGTCTACTTCGTCCTCGCCGTGGGCGCGGCCGTGATGTTCGGGAAGGGCATGGACCGCAACCTCCAGGGCCCCCGGCTCCGGGCCCTCTGGGCCGAGGGGCTCACCGCCGAGGCCCGCTGCACCGCCGTGCGCGCCGAGGAGGCCCAGGACGCCGAGGGCGGTTTCATCGTGCACAGGCGCCCCACTCTGGAGTTCCGCACGGACGACGGGCGCACCGTCGTCTTCGAGGACCACCAGTCGCGTCCCGAACCGGCCGTGGGCGACTTCGTGACCGTCCACTACGGCGCCGCGGACCCGGAGAGGGACGTGAACCACCCGGACCCCGTCCTTCCTCGTGCTGCACGCCAGGGCCGTGATCACCGGGGTGGGCAGTGTCTTCGCCCTGATCACGGCGGCCGTCCTGGCCCTGGTCCTCTGACCTCCCGGAGCCCCTGATCCGACGCCGGAAACCCCGGTCCTGGTCCCGGCCCCGGTCGTTCTCACTCCGGGTTGACGGTGTCGAAGTAGAGGGTGTCGGTCGCCGTGTCGAGGAAGAACCGCCCCCGTGTCAGACCGTCCACCGGGCCGGGGCCCAGAAGCAGCGCGTCGTAGGAGGCGCTGGTCAGCCACCGTGCGTGCGCGGGCAGGAACGCGGCCAGCACTTCCGGAACCCCGGTCGGCCCGGCAGGCCCGAAGGCGTGGGCCGGGTCCGCCGCGGTCCGGGCCGCGGCCCCGGCGGGCAGCCGGGCCACGCCCACCACCCGGTACCGCGGGTCCGGGCTCGGCAGGTACGAACGGCCCTCGGCGTCCTGGTCGTACGCCAGCCAGTGCGCCCCGCGCAGCCGCCCCGCCTCGCCGAACCTGCGTTGCAGCGGGGCGAGATCGGTCCGTATCCGCTCGCGGTCCGGCACGGGTTCGTCGTCGGCCGACGCGTACACCGTCCCCCCGACCGCGGCCGCCGCCGCGACGCCGATTCCCAGCGCCAGCCAGGCGCGACGGCTCGGCCCCCTCGAACGCTCCATGTTCGTGTCCCCCCGCCGTGCGATGTGCTGCCGGTTCCGTAGTCGGCCGCGAGCGTAACCCCGGAGGGAGGACCGGGGCCCGGAGGGAGAACCGGGGCCCGGAGGGAGGGCCGAACCATCGGAGGGAGAACCGGTCCGGCGGAAAATAATGCAAGCATGCTTGATTGTTTATTGGTCCGCTGCCATGCTCCTGGGCACACCGCCACGCCCCGAGGGAGTGCACCGTGTCCGACGCATCGGCCGTGACCGTCGCCGTACTCGACGACCTGCGCCAGGAGAGCGAGGAACTCGACCTGCTGGTCGCCGGGGCGGACGCGGCCCGCTGGGCGGGGCCGACCCCGGCCGAGGGCTGGACCGTCGCCCACCAGATCGCGCACCTGCACTGGACCGACCGGGTCGCCCTGATCGCCGTCACCGAGCCGGACGCCTTCGCCGCCGAGGTCGAGAAGGCGCTCGCGCATCCCGGGACGTTCGTCGACGAGGCCGCCGGGGAACTCGTCGCGCTGCTGCCGCCCGGGGAACTGCTCACCCGGTGGCGCGAGGGCCGGGACCGGCTGCGCGCGGCCCTGGGCGAGGCTCCGCCGGGCGTGAAGTTCCCCTGGTACGGGCCGCCGATGAGCGTCGCGTCGATGGCGACCGCACGGCTCATGGAGACCTGGGCGCACGGCCAGGACGTCGCCGACGCCCTCGGCGTCACCAGGACCCCCACCGCCCGGCTGCGGCACGTCGCCCGGATCGGGGTGCGGGCCCGCGGCTACGCCCACCTGGTACGGGGGATGCAGGCGCCCGAGGAGGAGTTCCGGGTCGAGCTCGACACCCCCGACGGCGGAACGGTCGCCTTCGGCCCCGAGGCCGCGCCGCAGCGCGTCACCGGGCCGCTCCTCGACTTCTGCCTGCTCGTCACGCAGCGCGCGCACCGCGACGACCTCGCCGTCCGGGCGGTCGGCCCCGACGCCGACCGCTGGCTCGACATCGCCCAGGCGTTCGCCGGCCCCGCGGGACCGGGCCGCGCGCCGAAACGAGGAGCCGCCGGGGGAGGGGACGCCAAGTGACCGACGTACGGGGACAGCACGGGATCGACGTACGGGGACGGAGCACCACCGACGTGCTGCGGATCGGCAACGCCTCCGGGTTCTACGGCGACCGCTTCGACGCCCTGCGCGAGATGCTCACCGGCGGCCCCCTCGACGTCCTCACCGGCGACTACCTGGCCGAGCTGACCATGCTCATCCTCGGCCGGAGCATGCTCAAGGACCCCGCGCGCGGCTACGCCACCACCTTCCTGCGCCAGCTGGAGGAGGGCCTCGGGCTCGCCCACGAGCGCGGGGTGCGGATCGTCGCCAACGCGGGCGGCCTCAACCCGGCCGGACTGGCCGACGCCGTACGGGAGTTGGCGGAGAAGGTCGGCGTCCCGGTGCGGGTCGCCCACGTGGAGGGCGACGGTCTGCCCGTGCCCGAGGGGTTCCTCACCGCCAACGCCTACCTCGGCGGCGCCGGGATCGCCGCCTGCCTCACCGCCGGCGCGGACGTCGTCGTCACCGGGCGGGTCACCGACGCCGCCCTCGTCACCGGCCCCGCCGCCGCCCGCTTCGGCTGGGGGCCCGACGACCTGGACGCCCTCGCCGGGGCCGTCGTCGCCGGGCACGTCCTGGAGTGCGGCACCCAGGCCACCGGCGGCAACTACGCCTTCTTCCGCGGCCACGACCTGCGCCGCCCCGGCTTCCCCGTCGCCGAGATCCACGCCGACGGCTCGTCCGTCATCACCAAGCACGACGGCACCGGCGGCGTCGTCGACCTCGGCACCGTCACCGCCCAGCTGCTGTACGAGACGGGCGGCGCCCGGTACGCCGGACCGGACGTCACCGCCCGGCTCGACACCGTACGACTGAACCGGGACGGCCCCGACCGGGTCCGGATCTCCGGGGTGCGCGGCGAGGCCCCGCCGCCCGCCCTCAAGGTCGGACTGAACCGGCTCGGCGGCTGGCGCAACGAGGTCGTCTTCGTGCTCACCGGCCTCGACATCGACGCCAAGGCGGAACTGGTGCGGGAGCAGTTCGCCGACGCCCTCGCCCGCTCCGGCACCGCACCGGACGAGGTGCGGTGGGAGCTGGCCCGGACCGACCGGGCCGACGCCGCGACCGAGGAGACCGCGAGCGCGCTGCTGCGGCTCGTCGTGCGCGACCGGGACCAGGAGACCGTCGGGCGCGCGGTCTCCGGCGCCGCGATCGAGCTGGCGCTCGGCAGCTACCCCGGCTTCCACGTCACCGCCCCGCCCGGGAAGGGTGCCCCGTACGGGGTGTTCGAGGCCCGGTACGTACCGGCCGACGAGGTCGAGCACGTCGCCGTGCTGCCCGACGGGCGGCGCGAGGTGCTGGGGCCGCCCGCCCGGACGCGGGCCCTGGAGGACGCCGAACCGCCGCCCCTGCCGGAGCCGTTGGACCCCGGGCCCACCCGCAGCGCCCCCCTCGGGCTCGTCGCCGGAGCCCGCAGCGGCGACAAGGGCGGGGACGCCAACGTCGGGGTCTGGGTCCGCGACGACGAGGCCTGGCGGTGGCTGGCCCACGAGCTGACCGTCGAGCGGTTCCGGGAACTCCTCCCGGAGACCGTCGGCCTCACCGTCGTACGCCACGTCCTGCCGAACCTGCGCGCCCTGAACTTCACCGTCCACGGACTGCTGGGCGAGGGCGTCGCCGCCCAGCACCGGTTCGACCCGCAGGCCAAGGCGGTGGGGGAGTGGCTGCGCTCCCGCCACCTGCCCGTTCCCGTGTCCCTGCTGGAAACCGCCCACGTACCGGAGACGCGCGCATGACCGCCCATGTACCGGAGACGCACGTATGACCGCCCACGTACCGCCGGAGGCGACCGCATGACCGTCCTGCCCACCGCGCTCGACACCGCGGGGCCCGAGTACGCCGCGAACCGCGCGGCCATGCTCGTGAAACTCGACGAACTGGCCGCCGAACACACCAGGGCGCAGGCCGGCGGCGGCGAGAAGTACGTCGCACGGCACCGCGCCCGCGGCAAGCTCCTGGCCCGGGAACGCATCGAGCTGCTGATCGACGAGGACACCCCGTTCCTCGAACTGTCGCCGCTCGCCGCCTGGGGCAGCGAGTACACCGTCGGCGCCTCGCTCGTCACCGGCATCGGGGTGATCGAGGGCGTGGAGTGCCTGATCACCGCCAACGACCCGACCGTGCGCGGCGGTGCCTCCAACCCCTGGACGCTGAAGAAGGCCCTGCGGGCCAACGAGATCGCCTTCGCCAACCGGCTGCCCTGCGTCAGTCTCGTCGAGTCCGGCGGCGCCGACCTGCCGTCCCAGAAGGAGATCTTCATCCCGGGCGGGGCGCTGTTCCGCGACCTCACCCGCCTCTCCGCGGCCGGCATCCCGACCGTGGCCGTCGTCTTCGGCAACTCCACCGCCGGCGGGGCGTACGTCCCCGGCATGTCCGACCACACCGTCATGATCAAGGAACGGTCCAAGGTCTTCCTCGGCGGACCGCCCCTGGTGAAGATGGCGACCGGCGAGGAGAGCGACGACGAATCGCTCGGCGGCGCCGAGATGCACGCCCGCACCTCCGGCCTCGCCGACCACTTCGCCGTGGACGAGCAGGACGCGCTGCGCCAGGCCCGCCGGATCGTCGCCCGCCTCAACTGGCGCAAGGCGCACGCCGATCCGGGCCCCGCCGAGCCGCCGAAGTACGACGAGGACGAGCTGATCGGTATCGTGCCCGGCGACCTCAAGGTGCCCTTCGACCCGCGCGAGGTCATCGCCCGGCTCGTCGACGGCTCCGACTTCGACGCGTTCAAACCGCTGTACGGGACCAGCCTGGTCACCGGCTGGGCCGCTCTGCACGGCCACCCCGTCGGCATCCTCGCCAACGCGCAGGGCGTGCTGTTCAGCGAGGAGTCGCAGAAGGCCGCGCAGTTCATCCAGCTCGCCAACCAGCGCGACATCCCCCTGGTCTTCCTGCACAACACCACCGGCTACATGGTCGGCAAGGAGTACGAGCAGGGCGGCATCATCAAGCACGGCGCCATGATGATCAACGCGGTGTCGAACTCGAAGGTCCCCCACCTGTCCGTCCTGATGGGCGCCTCGTACGGGGCCGGGCACTACGGCATGTGCGGCCGGGCGTACGACCCGCGCTTCCTCTTCGCCTGGCCGAGCAGCAAGTCCGCCGTCATGGGACCGCAGCAGCTCGCCGGGGTGCTGTCCATCGTCGCCCGCGCCTCCGCCGCCGCCAAGGGCCGGCCCTACGACGACGAGGCCGACGCCGGACTGCGCGCCATGGTCGAGCAGCAGATCGAGTCCGAGTCCCTGCCCATGTTCCTGTCCGGGCGGCTGTACGACGACGGGGTCATCGACCCGCGCGACACCAGGACCGTCCTCGGGATGTGCCTGTCCGCGATCCACACCGCCCCGGTCGAAGGCGCCCGCGGCGGCTTCGGCGTCTTCCGGATGTGAGGCCCAGATGATCTCCACGCTGCTCGTCGCCAACCGGGGCGAGATCGCCTGCCGGATCTTCCGGACCTGCCGGGCGCTCGGCATCGCCACCGTCGCCGTGTACTCCGACGCGGACGCCGACGCCCTCCACGTGCGGGAGGCCGACACCGCCGTACGACTGCCGGGGGCCGCCCCCGCCGACACCTACCTGCGCGGCGACCTCGTCGTCGCCGCCGCGCTCGCGGCCGGTGCCGACGCCGTCCACCCCGGCTACGGCTTCCTCTCCGAGAACGCCGGCTTCGCCCGCGCCGTCCAGGACGCCGGACTCGTCTGGGTGGGGCCACCGGTCAAGGCCATCGAGCTGATGGCGTCCAAGACCCGCGCCAAGGAACTGATGGCCGCCGCCGGGGTGCCGCTGCTCGCCCCCGTCGACCCGGCCGGGGTCACCGCCGACGACCTGCCGCTGCTCCTCAAGGCCGCTGCGGGCGGCGGCGGACGCGGCATGCGCGTCGTGCGCGAACTCGCTTCCCTGGAATCCGAGTTGACGGAGGCGAGTGCCGAGGCCGCCGCCGCGTTCGGGGACGGCGAGGTCTTCGCCGAGCCCTACGTGGAACGCGGCCGGCACGTCGAGGTCCAGGTCATGGCCGACGCGCACGGCGGGGTCTGGGCGCTCGGCACCCGCGACTGCTCCCTCCAGCGCCGCCACCAGAAGGTCGTCGAGGAGGCCCCGGCACCCGGCCTCGACGAGGCGCTGCGCACCAGGCTGCACGACGCCGCCACGGCCGCCGCGCACGCGGTCGGCTACCAAGGCGCGGGCACCGTCGAGTTCCTCCTCTCCGCCGACGGGCGGCCGTACTTCCTGGAGATGAACACCCGCCTCCAGGTCGAGCACCCCGTCACCGAAGCGGTCTTCGGGCTCGACCTCGTCGCCCTGCAACTGCGCGTCGCCGAGGGCGAACCGCTGCCCGCCCCCGCACCCCCCGAGCCGCACGGCCACGCCGTCGAGGCCCGCCTCTACGCCGAGGACCCCGCCCACGGCTGGCAGCCGCAGACCGGCACCCTGCACACCCTGGACGTGCCCGCCGAACCCGGCATCCGCCTCGACACCGGCTACACCGACGGCGACACCGTCGGCGTGCACTACGACCCGATGCTCGCCAAGGTCATCGCCCACGCCCCCACCCGCGCCGAAGCCGTACGCCTGCTCGCCCGCACCCTGGAACGCGCCCGTGTGCACGGCCCGGTCACCAACCGCGACCTGCTCGTACGGTCCCTGCGCCACCCCGACTTCCTCGCCGCCCGCCTCGACACCGGCTTCTACGACCGCCACCTCGCCGCCCTCACCCCCGCCCCGGACGGGGCGGACCGGCACCTCGCCGCCCTGGCCGCCGCCCTCGCCGACGCCGCCGCCCGGCAGCAGGCCCCCGGCCCCGCACCGGCCCGCCTCGGCGCCTGGCGCAACATCGCCTCGCAGCCCCGGACCAAGCGCTACCGCGCCGAACCCGACGGCACCGAACACGAGGCCGCCTACCGCACCACCCGCACCGGCCCCGCCCCCGAGACCGGCGAACGCGTCGTCGCCGCCGCCCCCGACCGCGTCACCCTCGAAACCGGCGACGGCCTCACCCGCCGCTTCGACATCGCCGTCCACGGCGACAGGGCGTACGTGGACACCGCCACCGGCTCGCACACCCTCACCGCCCTGCCCCGCTTCACCGACCCCACCGACCGCACCGAACCCGGCTCGCTGCTCGCCCCCATGCCCGGCACCGTCGTCCGCGTCGCGGACGGCCTCGCCGCCGGGGCCGAGGTCACCGCCGGACAGCCGCTGATCTGGCTGGAGGCGATGAAGATGGAGCACCGCATCCTCGCCCCCGCCTCCGGCACCCTCACCGCACTCCACGCCGCACCCGGCCTCCAGGTGGAGGTCGGCGCCCTGCTCGCCGTGGTCACCGAATCCGTAGATGTAGACGCCGAGGAGAACGCATGAGCACCGTCAGCACCGCCGGCACCGTCCTCGAAACCGAAGAACACCAGGCCCTGCGCGCCGCCGTCGCCGCACTCGGAAAGCGCTACGGGCGGGACTACATGACCTCCGTCGTACGCGACGGGGCCCACCCGCGCGAACTGTGGACCGAGGCTGCCAAGCTCGGCTACCTCGGCGTGAACCTCCCCGAGGAGCACGGCGGCGGGGGCGGCGGGATGGCCGAACTCTCCATCGTCCTGGAAGAGTTGGGGGCGGCCGGCAGCCCGCTGCTGATGATGGTCGTCTCCCCGGCGATCTGCGGCACCGTCATCGCCCGCTTCGGCACCGAGGACCAGAAGCGCAAGTGGCTGCCCGGTCTCGCCGACGGCAGCCTCACCATGGCCTTCGGCATCACCGAGCCCGACGCCGGCTCCAACTCCCACCGCATCACCACCACCGCCCGCCGGGACGGCTCCGGGCCGGACGCCGACTGGCTGCTCACCGGCCGCAAGGTCTTCGTCTCCGGCGTCGACATCGCCGACGCCACCCTCATCGTGGGCCGCACCGAGGACGCCAGGTCCGGCAAGCTCAAGCCCTGCCTGTTCATCGTCCCGCGCGACGCCCCCGGCTTCGGCCGCTCGCGGATCGACATGGAACTCCAGGCCCCGGAGAAGCAGTTCGAACTCGTCCTGGACGACGTACGACTCCCCGCCGACGCACTGGTCGGCGACGAGGACGCCGGACTCCTCCAGCTCTTCGCCGGACTCAACCCCGAACGCATCATGACCGCCGCCTTCGGCATCGGCATGGGCCGCTACGCGATCGACCGCGCCGTCGACTACGCGCGAACCCGCCAGGTCTGGAAGGAACCCATCGGCTCCCACCAGGCCATCGCCCACCCCCTCGCCCAGGCCCACATCGAACTGGAACTGGCCCGGCTGATGATGCAGAAGGCCGCCAGGCTCTACGACGACGGCGACGACATCGGCGCGGGCGAGGCCGCCAACATGGCGAAGTACGCGGCCGGCGAGGCCTGCGTCCGGGCCGTCGACCAGGCCGTGCACACCCTCGGCGGCAACGGCCTCACCCGCGAGTACGGCCTCGCGTCCCTGATCACCGCGGCCCGCGTCGCCCGGATCGCCCCCGTCAGCCGGGAAATGATCCTCAACTACGTGTCCCACCAGTCCCTGGGTCTCCCCAAGTCCTACTGAGAGGGCCCATCCTGTCCCTCCACACCGCGGACGCGGCGGTGGCGCGGCTCCCGGGGCACCGCCGCACCACCGCACCACCGCCCTTCCGCAGCTCGCCGCACCCGCCGCTCCGAAGGGACCCGCCAGGATGCACGTGTTCCACAGCGACCACCCCGCCGTACCGACCCTCGACACACCCATCCACGACGCGGTGCTCGGCGATGCCGCCGCGTACGGCGACACGGTCGCGCTGATCGACGGCACGGACGACACCTCCGCCCTCACCTACCGGCAGCTCGACACCTTTCACCGCCGCATCGCCGCCGGACTCGCCGAGGCCGGACTCCGCAAGGGCGACGTCCTGGCCCTGCACAGCCCCAACACCATCGCCTACCCGGCGGTGTTCTTCGGCGCGACCCGGGCCGGCGCCACCGTCACCACCGTCCACCCCCTCGCCACGGCGGAGGAGTTCGCCAAACAGCTCCGCGACTCCGCCGCCCGCTGGATCGTCACCGTCTCCCCGCTCCTGCCCACCGCGCTCGCCGCCGCGGAACTCGCCGGGGGCATCGAGCGGGTCCTCGTCTGCGACCGGGCCGAGGGACACCCCTCCGTGCTCGACCTGCTCGCCACCACCGCCCCCGAACCCCACGTCACCATCGACCCCGCAGAGGACGTCGCCGCCCTCCCGTACTCCTCCGGCACCACCGGAACCCCCAAGGGCGTCATGCTCACCCACCGCTCCATGGGCACCAACCTGGAGCAGCTCCGCCCCTTCGTCCCCATGGGCCCCGGCGCCCGCATCCTGGCCGTCCTGCCCTTCTTCCACATCTACGGCCTCACCGCCCTGATGAACGCCCCGCTGCGGCTGGGCGCCACCGTCGTCGTGCTGCCCCGCTTCGACCTCGACCAGTTCCTCGCCGCGATCGAGAAGCACCGCATCACCGGCCTGTACGTGGCCCCGCCGATCGTCCTCGCCCTCGCCAAGCACCCCGCGGTCGACCGCTACGACCTCTCCTCCCTGGAGTACGTCGTCAGCGCCGCAGCCCCGCTCGACGCCGAACTCGCCGCCGCCTGCTCGAAGCGGCTCGGCCTGCCGCCCGTGCGCCAGGCGTACGGCATGACGGAACTCTCCCCGGGCACCCACGTCGTCCCGCTCGCCGCCGAGAACCCGCCGCCCGGCACGGTCGGCAGGCTGCTGCCCAGCACCGAGATGCGCATCGTCCCGCTCTCCGACTCCTCGTCCGGTCAGGGCGAGATCCTCATCCGCGGCCCGCAGGTGATGAAGGGCTACCTCGGCCGCCCCGAGGCCACCGCCGAAATGATCGACGCCGACGGCTGGGTGCACACCGGCGACATCGGCCACGTCGACGACGACGGCTGGCTGTTCGTCGTCGACCGGGTGAAGGAACTCATCAAGTACAAGGGCTACCAGGTAGCCCCCGCCGAACTCGAAGCCCTCCTCCTGACCCACCCCTCCGTCGCCGACGCCGCCGTCATCGGCGTCACCGACGACGAGGGCAACGAGGTCCCCAAGGCATACGTCGTCCGCCAGCCCTCCGCCCCCGACCTCACGACGGACGACGTCATGGCGTACGTCGCCGAGCGCGTCGCCCCGTACAAGAAGGTCCGGCAGGCCGAGTTCACCGACGCGATACCGCGCGCCACCTCGGGCAAGATCCTCCGCCGCGAACTGCGCGACCGGGAACGGAAGCACTGACTGACTGACCGGGCCGGCCCGGTCGGCCGACCACGGCCACCTCGCGGCATCGCCGGCCCACTCGAACCGCAGGTCGGCGATGCTTTCGAGGTCGATGCGGGCCGGCACCGGTTCGACCGCGTCCCGGCAGACAGCCGCTTCCCCCGGACACTCACTCCTGGCTGGAGAGAGGAGCCCGTAGCTCCACGCGGAGCCGGACCGATGTATCGACGGGCAATCCCAGGCCGGAGTGGCGGAGATCCTTCGAGAAGTCCGCGATGAGATCGAGATCCCGAAGCTGACGCCGCAGCTCGGAGGCCAGTGCCTCGTCCGGGTCGACCGGGATGTCATCCTCTTCCGTCTCGGCCAGGTACTCGAGATGCTGCTCGACGGCCTCCACCGCTCGGCCACTGGTCCAGAAAGCGAAATCGTGGCAGCCGAACAGGTAGGTGTGCGCGGCGTACAACGTCGCCGCCGCGGCGGACTCGTCCGCATCGTCCGGGCCGTCCTGGCCGTCGTTGTGGCAGTACTCGCCGAGCATGTACTCGGCGACACCGCGGTTGACCGCGGAGAAGGCCGTCAAGTCACCGAGAACGCCCTCCCACACGGAGTTCAGCAGAGGGCGCAGGCTCAGGGTGAACGGCGCCTGCTCCTCCTCGGGCAATGCCTCGTGCCGGCTCATGAGCCGTTCCGCGACCCCGGCGGCGAAGACGCGACGCTCACCGGCCGACACCGACTTCAGCCGCTCCTCCACCCGTGCCGACAGTTCCTGCCACGTATCCATTCGAGCCACCTCGGAGTCGTGATGCCGACGTGTGCCCGCCGGCCACGACAATCATTCCGATCACCGGTGACAGTGCCGCTCGCAGGCCCGCAGTCGTCCGCATACGGCTGCCTGCCCACCGGCGGGAGCCCCGTCGAGGATTGACCGCGGCCGGGACGGTCCTTGATCGTGATGGCCTGGCGCTCGCTGAAATGGAGATGTGATGATGCAGCACTTCGTGCGACCCGAGGGAGCTCCACCCGTGAACGGCTACAGCCACGCGGTGGCGTTCACAGGAGCCGTCGTGGCGGTCTCGGGCCAGGTTCCGGTGGACGGCGAGGGCCGACCGGTGGGCGAGGGCGACGCCGAGGCGCAGGTGCGCCAGGTGTACGCGAACCTGGCCACCGCCCTGGAGGCGGCGGGTTCGGCCCTCGAACACGTGGTCAAGCTGACCGTCTACCTGACCGACCTGCAGGACCTGGCGGCGTTCCGCCGGGTACGGGACGAGCACCAGGACCCCGCCCGTCCCCCCGCCTGCTCGCTCGTCCAGGTGGTCGGGCTGGTGAACCCCGCCTTCCGGGTCGAGATCGACGCATGGGCCGTGGTGCCGGGCGGCGCATGAGGGAGCAGCACCCACCGGTACCCGAACTCCCTCGGGAATCAACGCAGTTCGGTTCTCAGGGTCGTTCGGGCCTGTGGGCGAGGAAGGTGGCGAAGGTTCTTTCGGCCCCTTCGGCGGGTTCCTCCACCAGCCGTGCGGTGAGGACGAGTCCGGCCCGCTTCAGGAGCTCGGCGAGCCGGTCGGGCGGCAGCAGGTAGGACTCGTAGGACACCGGGAGGCCGCCGTACGCCTGCGTGGGACGCAGATGACTGCGCAAGAAGCTGCCGCACGACATGCCTCGACCAGCGCTGTCGGGTCTCCATCCCGATGTGATCATTCGACTCTCGCCATAATTGCCTGAGAGGTGACACCGAACGGGGGATCACATATGAGCGAGGGCAAGGCCGCAGGGGACGACCGGCTTCCGGAGCCGGACAGGGCGAAGCTTCCGCTGTCCCCGGAAGAAATCGAGCGGCACAAGGTCCTCCCAGGCCGGGAGGGCCACTACACCGCGCCGCCCGCAGGCAGCACCGCCGACCCGCTGGTCCGGCCGCAATTACGCCCGGATCCTCCCGGCCTCCAGCCGCCGCCCTCCGGCGGACAGTCGGTCGACCTGAAGATCGCACCAGGTGTGCTCAAGAAGGCAGCCGGTCAGATCGACGACATCCACGACCACTTCTACAAGCCGGCCGCGTCGCTGGAGGAGCCCGCGCTGAAGGCGGTGGGCGCGCTGGAGGGCCTGGAGTCGGCGCGGGCGGTCCGGCTCGCCCACCGGCAGTGGGAGCGGCAGGCCGGCACGGTCACGGCCTGGCTCGCGCACATCGCCGAGAGCCTGCGGGCCAGCGACGGCACCTACACCCGGACCGACATCGCGGTGGGCCGGACCGCCGGCCAGGTGCAGGTCCGCTCGGCGCTGGAGGACTACTGATGGCGGCGACCTTCTACCTCTCCCTGCTGGCCGTGGACCTGTCGGCGCTGGG
Organism: Streptomyces sp. NPDC006435; assembly: GCF_040612315.1. Classification (NCBI taxonomy): domain Bacteria; kingdom Bacillati; phylum Actinomycetota; class Actinomycetes; order Kitasatosporales; family Streptomycetaceae; genus Streptomyces; species Streptomyces sp. NPDC006435. The sequence goes on along the minus strand of NZ_JBEXPY010000002.1, from coordinate 193,893 downwards.
CGGCCTGGCAGAGCGCTGGGAGATCATCCACCGAGACATCAAGGGCCTCGGCAAGCGCATGCACGACGAGGCGCTCACGCCGCTGCGCGACAAGGGCTACTGGGAAGGGGCGGCGGCCCCGTACGCCTGGAAGATGATCGACGACATCGAGCGCCGGCTGGAGAGCGCCGCGAAGGTGGCGGACGCGGCCCGGCGCGTCGTCGAGGACGGCGTGGGCGATCTGAAGTCCGCCCAGAAGGACCTCCAGGACGCCACGCGGCGGGCCAAGGAGAGGGGCCTGCACATCAACGCGGACGGGACGCTCTCCCCGGACGTCGTCGACAACGTCTGCAAGGTCGAGCTGACCGACGAGGAGAAGAAGACCATCGAGGCGGCGGATCGGGAGATCGCGCAGATCCTCAAACGGGGGGTCACAGCCGACCGCAACCTCGCCTACAGCCTGATGGCAGACATCGGCCAGGGCCAGTGGTTCAACAGCGACCCGGGGCTCACTGACATCGACTCCACCAAGAAGATCAGCGAGGGCGCGTACAACGCGCTGGTCCTCGCCCTCCAGGGCAAGGCCCCCTGTCCGGGGCTCAGTTCGGATGATCCTTACTCGCTGGGCTGGGACTGGGTGACCGGTGACGGCTCCCGGCACCGCGACTACTACTACGGCGACGAGATGACCGAGCTCATCCGGTCCAGCGAGAGCATGGGGCAGCTACGGCTGGACACGCTGGAGCAGTGGCGGTCCACCGGCCAGCCGCAAGGCAGCGTGGCGTACTCGATCTCGGAGAGCGGCAAGCTGGGCGCGCTCAAGAAGCTCATCACCACGGATCTGCCGGCGATCGTCACCGGCGACGAGGAGCATCTGGGCGAGGCGTTCACCGGCTCGTACAACCTGAACTACGCGGTCAAGGGCCAGGACCCCGACGGCTCCCTGGTGGTCGAGTACACCATGAAGAACAACACCAGTAACGAGTCATTCCTGCACTACATCGGCTACTACGACTGGCTGGAGAAGTTCAACCGTGAGGAGGGCGTCTTCTCGTCCGTGGACCAGAAGATCGTCTGGACCGAGCGCATTCCGGCGAAGGAGAAGTGAGTCGATGTCCCGAGCACGTCTGCCGGCGGCCGCCGTCGTGCTGGCTCTGCTGACCTGGCTGCCGGGCTGTTCGTCGGCGCCCACCGCTGTCGAGGGCTGCATGGGAAAGCAGGCGGTCGGCGCGACCTCCGCCGAACTCGCCGGCACCTACCGGGGCGAGGGCGACGCGGAGGGCGTGACGCTTGTCCTGAAGGCGTCGGAGAGCAAGCCGGGCAGCGGAACGGTCACCGTGCGCGACTGGCCGACTGGTGACTGGTACCGGAGCGAACTCGGGGAGTCCTTCGACGGGTCCGGCACCTGGTCCGTGGTGCAGGGCGGCACCTCGGCCACCGAGTTCGCGCACCTGTCCCTCTCCTTCACCGCGCCGAAGCGCTTTCTGGACGGGGACACCCTCGACTCCCTCTCGATCGCCGAGGGCGACGGACGTATCCATCTCTACGCGGAGGACGACCCGGACGTCTGCCCCACTTTCCGGCTGCGGCTCCAGGGCGGCTGAGCCCGACGCGACGCGCGGCAGCGGTGAGGGGGCCCCGTCCCGCACGGCACTCACCGGCTGGCGGTGCCGGAGACGGTACGTCAGGCGCACCAGCGACCTGCGTATGCGGCCTTGCGATGGCGCTGCGGCGCATCAGCTCGGTTCCGATGCCCTGGCCCTGGGAGCCGGGGAGGACTTCCCGATTCGTCCTGACGGGCGCGCGGAGCCCGGGTGCTCACGGATCGGTAGGGTCGTGCACGATGGCTCCTGGGGTCCGATTCACTCCAGGAGCCATCGTGCACGCGCCGTCACCTGCCAGGGGCGCACCGGACCCGGCAGGCGGGGCCGGTCCCGACCTGTGCTTCCGAGGGGTGGCAGACCTTCATCGGAAGTGTGGCCGAGGGCGCGTTGTAGGACCTGCCCGTGGCGACGCGGGCGGGGCAACGGCTTCGCGAAACGTGAACGCGCCTCCGTGCAGCCGAGGACGGCCGTGCGGGGGTGTTGCCGTGAACCGCAGTTCGGGTCTCAGGATCGTTCGGGCCTGCGGGCGAGGAAGGTGGCGAAGGTTCTTTCGGCCCCTTCGGCGGGTTCCTCCACCAGCCGTGCGGTGAGGACGAGTCCGGCCCGCTTCAGGAGCTCGGCGAGCCGGTCGGGCGGCAGCAGGTAGGACTCGTAGGACACCGGGAGGCCGCCGTACGCCTGCGTGGGACGCAGGTGCTGGCCGGCCCCCACGTGCCCGGCCAGCATCAGACAGCCCCCGGGTGCGAGGGTCCGGTGGAACTCGCCGAACACCACCGGCAGCAGCTCCGGCGGCGTGTGGTGGGTGGAGTAGTACGCGAGGACGCCCCCGAGGGCGTCGTCCGCGATCGGGAGCGAGGTCATCGAGCCGACGGCGAAGGGCAGGCCGGGGTGGGTGTCACGGGCCAGCTCGATCATGGCGGGCGACAGGTCCATGCCGAACACGGGCACGTTCCGCTCGGCGAGGTGGGCCGTGACCTTGCCCGGCCCGCACCCCAGGTCGGCGACGGGCCCGAGCCCGGCCGTCCGTACCGTCTCCGCGAAGACGTCCAGCATCCCCCGCGACAGCGGGTCCAGCTCCGCCGGGGACTTGACCCGTTCGAAGTAGGCGGAGGCGACGGTGTCGTACGACTTCCGGACGGCGGCGAGGTGGGAGGTGTCGGGCATGCGGGCGACTCTAACGAAGGCCCGTGGAACCCGACTTCGGGGCGTCGGCCGGGGCCGTCCCGTGACGGCCGGTCGTCACCGCGGAGCGTCGCGCAGGTTCCGTACGTACCGGTCGAACCGCGTGCCGCCGTTGCCGGGCGGCTGCTCGCCGGGGCCGAACCCCGCCCGCCGCGCGACCGCGACGGACGCGAGATTCTCCGGGTCGACCTGGATCACCGCCTCCTCGCCGCCCTCGGCGGCCGCGTGGTGCGACGCCAGCAGGACCGCGCGGGTGGCCAGGCCCCGCCCCCGCCAGGATGGGTAGAGGCCGTAGGCGACGTTCACCTGGCCGGGGGCCAGGCCCTCCCCCGCGAACCGCAGGTCGACCGTCCCCGCGAGCACCTCGCCGGGGCCCACCCGGATGCCGAAGGCGCGGAGCGGCCCGCCGGTGTCCCACTGCTCCCGGCAGTGCCGGAAGTACGCCTCGACGCCCTCGCGCGTGCCGGGGCCGCCGTTGAGCCAACGGACCAGCAGTTCGTCCTCCCCCGCGAGATGCGCCTCCACGTCGTCCGGGCGCAGCGGCGACAGAGCGATGGTCCCGTCGGACAGTCTCACCTCATGCATCCGACGATCCTCGATGCCGAAGCCGTTCCGCGCCATCGGATTCCGGGGGAGGCGCGGCCGGGAAGCGCCGGAGAGCACGGCAGTGGAAAGCATGGCGCCGGAAGTGCGGCACGGGAGGAAGCGCGGCGCCGGTGAAAGCGGGGCGGCAGAAATCATGCAAGCGTGCTTGATTGTTCCTGTTCCCGCTGCCACGCTCGACGCGACGTCCCCGCAGCAAGGAGAGTGACCGATGAGCCGGCTCGCCCCACCCGTCCACGACCGGGGCATCACCACCCTCGCCCTCGACTCGCCGGCCAACCGCAACGCGCTCTCCGCGGCCATGGTCGACGAGCTCGCCACCGCCCTGGACGCGTGCATGGCCGACGACACCGTACGGGCCGTCGTCCTCACCCACACCGGCAACACCTTCTGCGCCGGCGCCGACCTCACCGCACCGCCCGACCCGTACGCCCTCGTCGCCCTGATGCGGCGGATCGTCGCCCTGCCCAAGCCCGTCGTCGCCCGGGTCACCGGACACGTCCGGGCGGGCGGCCTCGGGCTGCTCGGCGCCTGCGACATCTCGGCGGCCGGCCCCGGCGCCTCGTTCGCCCTCACCGAGTCCCGGCTCGGCCTCGCCCCCGCCGTCATCTCCCTGCCGCTGCTGCCCCGCACCGACCCGCGCGCCGCCACCCGCTACTACCTCACCGGCGAACGCTTCGACGCCGACGAGGCCGCCCGCATCGGCCTGATCACGCTCGCCGTCGGACCCGGCGAGGACATCGACGAGGCGCTCGCCCCCGTGCTGGACGGCCTGCGCAAGGCCTCACCGCAGGGGCTGAAGGCATCGAAGGAGCTGGTCACGGCTACTGTGCTGGAAAGCTTCGACCAGCACGCCGAAGACCTCATCGCCCGCTCGGCGGCACTCTTCGCCTCCGCCGACGCCCGGGAAGGAATGACGGCCTTCCTCGAACGACGGGACCCCGCATGGGCGTTGTGATGCCCCCCACCGACCGGACCCCCAAGCAGGACCGCAGCCGCGCCACCCGCCGCAGGCTCCTCGAAGCCGCCGTCTCCTGTCTGGCCGAACACGGCTGGGCGGGCTCCACGGTCTCCGTCGTCGCCGAACGCGCGGGCGTCTCGCGCGGCGCGGCCCAGCACCACTTCCCGACCCGCGAGGACCTGTTCACCGCGGCCGTCGAGTACGTCGCCGAGGAACGCTCCGCCGCTCTGCGCGCCCTGCCCGTCCAGGGGCGCACGGAGGTCGTCGCCGCACTCGTCGACCTGTACACCGGGCCGCTCTTCCGCGCCGCGCTCCAGCTCTGGGTCGCCGCCTCCAACGAACCGCAGCTCCGCCCCCGCGTCACCGAACTCGAAGCCCGCGTCGGCCGCGAGACCCACCGGATCGCCGTCGAGCTCCTCGCCGCCGACGAGACGAAGCCCGGTGTGCGCGAGACCGTCCAGGGCCTCCTCGACATGGCCCGCGGCCTGGGCCTGGCCAACGTCCTCACCGACGACACGGCCCGCCGCCGGGGAGTCGTCGCGCAGTGGACGGTACTGCTGGAACGGGCACTGGACTGAGCCGCGGCAAGTAGGGCTGGCCCCAGGGAGGTTGGGGGGAAAGCCGCAGTGATCACCGGGGTGTCGCGCGGCTAGCGTCGATCCGTGTGAGACACGGACAGAACAGAGCGAACAGACCCTCCGCCCGCGCGGTCGTCCTGGCCGCGGTCACGGCGCTGCTGGCCGCGGCTTCCGCACCGGCATCCGCATCCACGCACGCCGCACACACCGAGCACGCCGCACACGCCCCGCCCCGCACGGCCCTGCCCGACGGCTGCGACACCGCGCGGGACGCACTGGCCGACCGGTTCGCCACCCTGGTCGCCCGGGACGGCATCCCGGGCACGGCCGCCGAGGTCACCGGTCCGCACTGCGGCCGGTGGACGGTGGCGCGCGGCGTCGCCGACCTGGACACCGGCCGCCCGATGCGCGCCCGGGACCGGCTGCGGATCGGCAGCGTCACCAAGACGTTCACCGCCACCGTCGTCGTGCAACTCGCGGCCGAGGGCCGGATCGGGCTGGACGCCCCCGTCGAGCGCTACCTGCCCGGACTGATCCGGGGCAACGGCCACGACGGCCGCCGGATCACCGTACGGCAGCTGCTCCAGCACACCAGCGGGCTCCCCGACTACGTCGAGGCGATCGTCGAGCGGCCCGTCGACGAGTGGCGGTTCCGCCACTTCGAGCCCCGGGAACTGGTCGCGACCGCGCTGGCGATGCCGCGCCCCGACACCACCTGGTCCTACTCGACCACCAACTACGTCCTCGCCGGACTGGTCGTCGAACAGGTCACCGGACATGGCATCGAGGCCGAGGTGCGCCGCCGGATCATCGAGCCGCTCGGCCTGCGCGACACGTACTGGCCCGGTGACCGCACCCGTATCCGGGGCCCGCACTCGCGCAGCTACACCCCCGCCGAGGACCCCGCGGACCCGGCCCCGACGGACGGCACCGAGTGGAACATGACCTTCGGCGGCGCGGGTGGGGCGCTGGTCTCCACCCCCGCCGACCTCAACCGCTTCTTCCACGGCCTGTTCGACGGCCGGCTGCTCCCCGCCCGCTGGCTCGCCGAGATGAAGCGCACCGTACCGGCGGACCCGCAACGGCTCTGGCCCGGCGCCCGCTACGGGCTCGGCCTGATCTCCTCCCCGCTGAGCTGCGGCGGCCGGTGGTGGGGCCACGGCGGAACCGTGCCGGGCGGACACCGCGCGCTCGGCGCGGTCGGCCCCGACGGCAGCGGCGTCGCCCTCGCCCTCACCAAGGTGCCCGACACCGACCGGGCCGAGGAGGAGTTCCTCGCCGCCGTCGACACCGCCCTCTGCCCCTCGTACAAGGAGACGAAGTGACACCCCGGTCCCACACCCACCGGCCCTCGGCCCGGACCGCACGCCGCGCCCCGGCCGCCGCCCTCGCCCTCGCCGCCTGCCTCACCGCGATCCCCGCCGTCGCCGTCGCCGCGCCCCACACCACGCCGAAGAACACCGGCCCGAAGAGCACCACGCCGAAGAACACCGGCCCGAAGCACACCGCCCCCGGCCTCGACCGCTACTACGACCAGCGCCTCACCTGGGGCAGCTGCGCCACCGGACCCGACGACACCGTGGGCAAGGACCTCGACAGGGCAGGGGTCCAGTGCACCGACGTGACCGTCCCGCTCGACTACTCCGACCCCACCGGCCGCACCATCACCGTCGCCGTCTCCCGGCTCGGGGCCACCGACACCCGCCACCGCATCGGCGCCATCCTGCTCAACAACGGCGGCCCCGGCGGCACCGCCGTCGACTCCCCGCCGCACATCCGCGAGGCCATGAAGGGCGTCGGCGCGCGCTACGACATCATCGGCTTCGACCCCCGCTTCGTCGGCCGCAGCACCCCGCTGGACTGCAACTGGCCCACCGGCATGTTCTTCCGCTCGGCCGGACCCGACCGGGCCGGCTTCGACCGCCAGGTCGCCTTCCAGAAGAGCCTCGCCGACAAGTGCCGGGCCACCAACGCCGACGTCCTCCCGCACGTCACCACCCGCAACACCGCCCGCGACATGGACGTCATCCGCGGCGCCCTCGGCGAACGGCGGATCTCCTACCTCGGCTACTCGTACGGCACCTACCTCGGCACCGTCTACAGCCAGATGTTCCCCGGCCGCTACGACCGGATGGTGCTCGACGGGGCGATAGACCCGGACGAATACGGCCCCCGGCTGATGCGCGACGGAGTGCGCGAGAACGAGCGGGCGCTCGCCGCCTGGGCAGACTGGGCCGCCGCCCGCCACGACACCTACCACCTCGGCCGCACCCGTGCACAGGTCCTCGCCACCGTCGACCGCGTCTCGAAGGCCGCAGCCCGCAAACCGCTGGTCCTCGGCACCGGCGCCGACACCTTCCGGATCGACGCCTCCCACATACCGCTGCTGCTCTTCATGTCGCTCGCCGACGACCACGACGCGACCCGGGCCGAACTCGGCGGGACCGTCTCGGTGCTCTCCGAGGCCGCGAAGGGGCGCCCGACCACCCTGTCACCGGGGCTCGTCGGGGCGTTCCGGTTCATCCTGACCGGCGAGCAGTCGCAGGCGGGCAGCGTGCAGACCGCGATCCTCTGCGGCGACCGGGCCGCGCCCCGCGACCCCGGGACGTACTGGCGGGACATCGAACGCGGTCGCGCCGCCCACCCGCTGTTCGGCCCCATGACCGACAACATCCTGCCGTGCGCCTTCTGGGACCGGCCCCGCGAGGAACCGACCCGGGTGGAACGGGACGCCCCCGCACTGATCGTGGGCGCCACCGGCGACCCGCGCACCACCTACCGCGGCACCCTCGAACTGCACCGCAAGCTCCCCGGCTCCCGGCTCGTCACCCTGGAGGGGGCCAACCGCCACGGCCTGTACGGCGAGTACGGCAACGACTGCGTCGACAACCGGGTCAACCGCTACCTGGCCACGGGCAAACTGCCCACCAAGGACCTGACCTGCGTCAAGTGAGCAGCAACGGACGGGCGTCCGGCACCGGGGAACCCCGGGACCGGACGCCCGTCCCCCTCAGTTCCCCAGATCCGCGAGCTGGTCGTACCCCGGGATCTCCCGGGGGTCGCGCGAGCCCGGACCGACGTACCGTGCCGAGGGCCGCACCAGCCGCCCCGTCCGCTTCTGCTCCAGGATGTGCGCCGACCAGCCCGCCGTGCGCGCACACGTGAACATCGACGTGAACATGTGCGCCGGAACCTCCGCGAAGTCCAGCATGATCGCCGCCCAGAACTCCACGTTCGTCGCCAGCACCCGGTCCGGGCGCCGCGCGTGCAACTCCTCCAGCGCGGCCTTCTCCAGCGCCTGCGCCACCTCGAACCGCGGCGCGCCCAGCTCCTCGGCGGTGCGCCGCAGCACCCGCGCCCGCGGGTCCTCCGCCCGGTACACCCGGTGCCCGAAGCCCATCAGCCGCTCGCCCCTGTCCAGGGCCTTCTTCACGTACGCGGTGGCGTCGCCGGTCCGCTCGATCTCCTCGATCATGCCGAGCACCCGGGACGGCGCACCGCCGTGCAGCGGCCCCGACATCGCGCCCACCGCACCCGACAGCGCGGCCGCCACGTCGGCGCCGGTCGACGCGATGACCCGGGCGGTGAACGTGGAGGCGTTCATGCCGTGCTCGGCGGCCGAGGTCCAGTACGCGTCCACGGCCTTCACGTGCCGGGGATCCGGCTCGCCGCGCCAGCGGATCATGAACCGCTCGACCACGGAACCGGCCTTGTCGATCTCGCTCTGCGGAACCATCGGCCGCCCCTGCCCGCGCGCCGACTGGGCGACGTACGACAGCGCCATCACGGCGGCCCGCGCCAGGTCGTTGCGCGCGGTCTCCTCGTCGATGTCGAGCAGCGGCCGCAGACCCCACACGGGGGCCAGCATCGCCAGCGCGGACTGCACGTCGACCCGGATGTCACCGGAGTGCACCGGGATCGGGAACGGCTCGGCCGGCGGCAGCCCGGGGTTGAACGCCCCGTCGACCAGCAGGCCCCAGACGTTTCCGAACGACACGTGGCCGACGAGATCCTCGATGTCGACACCCCGGTAACGGAGCGAACCGCCTTCCTTGTCAGGTTCGGCGATCTCCGTCTCGAACGCGACGACTCCCTCTAGTCCCGGTACGAAGTCGGACATGGCGGCTCCCTCGGTCGACGGCTCTGTGGAGGCCCTGCAGCGGCCTGCCCAAGATATTGGCGGCTTTCCCCGACCCGGGGGAAGCGTGACATCCGGCACAGGAGGAGCCCGTCCCCACCGGGTGCGGCCCCTCGCTCCTGTCCACCTCCATACCCCTCCGGTGCCGGGCGGGAACGGATGCTGCGGCAGGATGACCCCGTGCCCACCGCAGACTCTCCCTCCGATTCCACCACCGATCCGGCCGCGATGCGCGAGCAGTACCGCTCCGAGGCCTTCACCGAGGACACGCTGGCCGACGACCCGATGCGGCAGTTCGCCCACTGGTTCCGGCAGGTGGCCGTGGGCGGGGTGCTCCACGAGCCCAACGCCATGATCGTCTCCACCGCCACCCCCGAGGGCCGGCCGTCCTCCCGCACGGTGCTGCTGAAGAAGTACGACGAGCGCGGCTTCGTCTTCTTCACCAACTACGAATCCCGCAAGGGCCGCGAACTGGCCGCCAACCCGTACGTCTCGCTGCTCTTCCCCTGGCACCCGATGGCCCGCCAGGTCATCGTCACCGGCAGGGCGGAACGTGTCGGCCGCGAGGAGACGGTCGCCTACTTCCGCACCCGCCCGCACGGCTCCCAGCTCGGCGCCTGGGCCAGCGCCCAGTCGACGGTGATCGGCACCCGCGAGGAGCTCATCGCCCGCTACGAGGAACTGGCCGCCCGCTACCCGGAGGGCGAACACGTTCCCGCGCCCCCGCACTGGGGCGGCTACCGCGTCGTCCCCGACACGATCGAGTTCTGGCAGGGCCACCCGAACCGGCTCCACGACCGGCTGCGGTACGTCCGCGAGGGCAAGGACTGGCGCGTCGAGCGCCTGTGCCCGTAGGGCCCCCGGCCCCGAGGACCCCTGGCCCCGGAAACCCCTGGCCCCGGAAACCCTCGGCCACGAAAGACCCCGGACACGCAGAAACCCGCAGGCTCTGGTCCCTCCTTGCGGAGGAGCCGGCCGGACTTACCGGCGAGCCTGCGGGTCGGTGACTGCTTGGGATTGGCCGACGTCCGGCCTGCACTGCAAAGAGCGCGACAACGGGCGTCAGCCCGCAGCCACCTCACGAGTCCGAGAAGAAATCACTTCCGGAACACCTCCTTTCTTCGCTGCCATGCAGCCTAGGAACACCTTCGGCACCGCACAACCGAATTAATGACGGGGTCGTTTTCCGGGAAGTCGGTGTGCGCCGGTTCCCCTTCGAGTTCAATGGTCTGACGTGCGGAAATGCCGAATGCGTCCTGCGGGGGGTACGGGGTGAGTGCGTCCACGAGCAGTGGAACGGCCGAGGCGCCGGTGCCTGACGAGGGGTCGGGGGGCGGGCCCGGGGCCGAGTTGCTCGCGGCGTTGCTGGACGGGATGGACGCCGCGCTCTGCGCGTTCGACGCGGGCGGCACCATCACCCACTGGAACCGCGAGGCCGAGCGGATTCTCGGCTGGTCCGCCGCGGAGGCCGTGGGGCGTTCCGGGTTCGCCGGGTGGGCGGTGCGGCGGGCGGACGCGGGGGAGGTTCAGGGGCGGTTGATGGCGGCCATGGACGGGCCGGGCCGCCGGGTCCACGAGTTCGCGCTGCTGCGCAAGGACGGCGGCCGGGTGCTCGTGCGGACCCAGTCGGCCGGGGTGCGGGGCGCCGACGGCCGGCCGGCCGGGGTGTACTGCGCGTTCAGCGAGGTGCACGCGCAGATCGATCTGGAGCGGTCGATCGCGCTGAGCGAGGCGCTGCTGGAGGACGCGTCCTGGGGTGTGGTCCTCGTCGACGCCGATCTGCGTCCCGCGGTCGTCAACGCGCACGCGGCGCGGGCCCTGGGCGTCGGCCGGGCGGCACTGCTGGGGCGTCCGCTGGGGGAGGTCGTCGTGCGGGGCGTCGAGGAGGTGGAGGGCGCGTTGCAGCACGTGCTGGCCGAGGGCGCGCCACCGGCGCCCGCCGAGTTGTGGGTGACGTTGCGGACGGCGGAGGGGGAGCGGCGGCGCTGCTGGCGCAGCGGTTTCCTCCGGCTGACGTCGCCGCTGGCCGAGGAGCCGGTCCCGCTGGGGGTCGGCTGGCTGTTCCAGGACGTGACGGCGGAGCGACTGGCGGCGCAGGAGGCGGACCGGACGCGGTTCCGGTCGAACCAGTTGCACCGGGCCTCGCGGTCGGCGTCCGAGTGCGAGGACCCGATGGAGGCGGCCACCTCCTACCTGGACTACGCGCTCGCGGGCTTCGCGGACCACGCGCTGGTCGACCTGGTGGTGGGGGAGCGGCTGGTGCGGGTGGCGGCGACCCCGTCCGGTGAGCCGGGGCCGTGCCTGCCGGTGGCGGCCGGTTCCCTTCCGCTGCGGTACGCGACGGGGCACCCGGCCCTCCGGGCGGTGGACCGTACGGGGTCGGTGCGGGCCAGCGCGGGGAGCGGGGCGGGGGCCGGGGAGTGGGCGGCCGAGCGGCAGTGGCCCGGGGACGCCGCGCACGCGCTGTGCGCGGTGCTGCGGAGCCGGGGGCGGACCCTGGGGGTGGTGACGTTCCTGCGGTCCGGTCACCGTGCCGCCTTCGAACGCCCCGACGCGGCGTACGCGGAGAGCGTGGCGGTACGGGTCGCGGCGGCGGTGGACCTGGCGCAGGTGCTGAAGCCGGGGGGATGAGGGAGCGGCGGGCCCCGGCGGGCCCGCCGTCGTCGGGCGGCGGACCCGGTGCCGGGCGGTGGCCCCGGGGCCTGGTTACTGGTGGTAGAAGATGCGGTCCCGGTACTCCGTCATCACGCGGCCGTTCCACTCGTGGCCGCCGTCCACATTGCCGGACCGCAGCAGCGGCGGTTCGACGCCCCGCTGTGCGAGCTGCTCCGCGGCGGCGGCCATCATCGCCTGCATCACCGCGCTGGTGACCACCGTCGACGCGGGCGCGAACGGTGCCTCGATCCCGTCGAGGGTCAGCTCCGCGTCGCCGATCGAGATCTTGCTGTCGAGCACGATGTCGCAGTGGTCCCGCAGGAAGCCGCCCGAACCGTGCCGGGAGCGGGTGCCGTCCGCGTACGCCACGGACGTGACGCCGATGACCTTGAGGCCGAGCGCGCGGGCGTTCAGCGCCATCTCCACCGGGAGCGCGTTGCGTCCGGAGAGCGAGATGATCACGAGGACGTCGCCGGCCCTGGCGGGGCTGGAGTCCAGTACGGCGCTCGCCAGTCCGTCGACCCGCTCCAGCGCGGAGCCGAGGGTGGCGGGCATGACGTCGACGCCGACCGTTCCGGGCACGGCCAGCAGGTTCATCAGGGCGAGCCCGCCCGCCCGGTAGACGACGTCCTGCGCGGCGAGCGAGGAGTGCCCGGCGCCGAAGGCGAAGAGCCGGCCGCCCGCCTCGACGGTGTCGGCGATCGCGGCACCGGCGGCCGCGATGTTGCCGGACTCCTCGTCGCGCACACGCCCGAGCAGGCCGATCGCTGCGTCGAAGAACTGACCGGCCAGCTTGCTGTCGCTCATCGAGGAGGCCCTTTCCGGCAGGGAGACGTTCATGGGGTGTCCATGTCGCGGATCACGTTGCGGTCTGGACCAGTGGCCTGTCAATACCGTCCGCCCGGTCCCGTGGCGGCGGTCTTCGACGGGCGGGCACGGTTGTCGGCGGTATGCGTCAGAATTGGAGGAGGGCCAGCGCACAGCGCTTATGACGTTTTCATGTCACAGCATCGAGGGGCACGTATGTCCGGACTGATCGACACCACGGAGATGTATCTCCGCACCATCCTCGAACTCGAAGAGGAAGGCGTGGTCCCCATGCGCGCCCGGATCGCGGAACGGCTGGACCAGAGCGGTCCGACGGTCAGCCAGACGGTGGCGCGCATGGAGCGCGACGGCCTGGTGCAGGTCGCGGGCGACCGGCACCTGGAGCTGACCGGCGAGGGCCGACGCCTCGCGACCCGTGTCATGCGCAAGCACCGGCTCGCCGAGTGCCTGCTCGTCGATGTGATCGGCCTGGAGTGGGAGCAGGTCCACGCCGAGGCGTGCCGCTGGGAGCACGTGATGAGCGAGGCGGTGGAGCGGCGGGTGCTGGAGCTGCTGCGGCACCCCACGGAGTCCCCGTACGGGAACCCGATCCCGGGCCTGGAGGAGCTGGGCGAGAAGGCGGAGGCCGACCCGTTCCTCGACGAGAGCATGGTGAGCCTGTCGGAGCTGGACCCGGGCGCCGACGGCAAGACGGTGGTCGTGCGCCGGATCGGTGAGCCGATCCAGACGGACGCCCAGCTGATGTACACGCTGCGGCGGGCGGGCGTGCAGCCCGGTTCCGTGGTCAGCGTGACCCAGTCGCCGGGCGGTGTGCTGGTCGGCAGCAGCGGTGAGGCGGCGGAGCTGGACGCCGAGATCGCCTCGCACGTGTTCGTGGCCAAGCGCTGACGGCCGGTCCGTACTTCCTGTACCTCCGGTACCTCCTGGTACCTCCCGTACTTCGCGTATCTCCCGTTCATCCCGTCGACGAGGCGCCGCGGCCGGAACGCGGCCGTGGCGCCGAGGGACGGTATCCGCTTTCTTTTTTCCGTGCGGAACAGCAGCGCCCGGACGGATCGCGTGCCAGGCTGTGGCTGAGGCATACCTGAGAGTGTCGGCCGATGGGCCGCGCGGTCGGGGAGGGAGCAGGTGCATGCGCCCGTCGTACTGGCGTGTCCGGCATGTCCGGCACGCGCATCGCAAGGTGGTCGTCCCGCTCCGTGCCGTTCCCGGGCCGGACGCCCCGGAACCGGCCGTCCGTGAGTCGGCCGTCCATGAGTCGGGCGCTCGTCTCCAGGGCTCGTGCGCAGGTACGCGCGCCGTGCGCGCCGCTGCCCGCGCGCCCCTCCCTGCCACTTCCCGCCCCATCGCTTCCCGGCCCGTCGTGACGGCGGGCGGTCTCCCGACAGCGGAGGGCCCCGGCGCCGCGCGGCGCCGGGGCCTGTCCTCCCCTGCTTCGACCTGGAGCCCCGAGCTCTCGAGGTCGGTCCCTACGGGCCCTCATCCCCGAGTGGCCCGCCTCCCGGAGAAGATCTCCCCTCCGTCGAGGGCATCAATCCTTGGAACCGGTCACTCGAACGAGGGGTGTTGGGTGCCGGGCCCCGGTTTTCGAATACAAGTTCGATAGTCTGGCGTGGCGCGACCACGTGGCGATCGAGCAGTGATCAAGCGGTGATCGAGGACCTGAAGGAGGTGCCAGGACATATGGTGCGGCGCATCGATGTGACCGGGACCGACGGCGTACGCCTCGCGGCCTGGGAGTTCGCCGATCCGCCCAAGGAGCGCGCGGAGGGCGAGCGCGTTCCCGGGGTCTTATTGCTCCACGGCTTGATGGGCCGGGCCGCGCACTGGGCCTCGACCGCCCGCTGGCTCGCCGAGCGGCACCGGGCCGTCGGCCTCGACCAGCGCGGGCACGGCCGCAGCGAGAAGCCGGCCGACGGCCCGTACACCCGTGACGCGTACGTCGCCGACGCGGAGGCGGCGATCGAACAGCTCGACCTCGCCCCGGTGACCCTCGTCGGGCACTCGATGGGGGCGCTGACGGCCTGGCAGCTCGCCGCGAAGCGCCCCGACCTGGTCAAGGCCCTGGTCATCTGCGACATGCGGGCCTCCGCGCTCGGTGCGGCCTCGCAGCGGGAGTGGGAGGACTGGTTCCGGTCCTGGCCGGTGCCGTTCGCGACGCTCTCCGACGTGCGGAAGTGGTTCGGCGAGGACGATCCCCGGGTGGAGCGGCCCAATCCGGCCCGGGGCGAGTTCTTCGCCGAGGTGATGGCCGAGCGGGCGGACGGCTGGCGGCCCGTCTTCTCCCGCCGCCAGATGCTCCAGTCCCGCGCGACGTGGGTGTTCGACGCGCACTGGGAGGAGCTGGCCCAGGTGCGGTGCCCGACCCTGGTGCTCCGCGGCCTCGACGGCGAACTGGGCCGGGCGGAGGCCCAGGAGATGGTCCGCGTGCTGCCGCGCGGGCAGTACGCGGAGGTGGCCGACGCCGGTCATCTCGTCCACTACGACCAGCCCGAGGGATGGCGCGCGGCGGTCGAGCCCTTCCTGGAGCAGTTCGCCGAGGACCCCCGGGGCGACCTGGAGCCCGCCATTCCGTGACGGGCGGTCCCGTGGCGGGGCATCCCGTGACGGGCGGTCCCGTGGCGGGCGCCATGTCGTGACGGACCACCACGGGACCGCGGTGGTCCGTCACGGGTCGGCGGGGCCGTGTCAGCCCTTGCTGACCGCCGTCAGGATCTCCGGGAGCCGTTCCGCCGTGCGCGGGGCGGCGACCCGCAGTCCCGCCCAGGAGATCAGCGCCCCGTACGCGGCGCCCACGGGCAGCAGCACCCACAGCCACTGCTGGTGGTCTGCGACGTGCAGCCAGATCAGCGCCGCGATCAGGGGCGCGCAGAGCAGTCCCGCCGAGAGCATGCCGCCGAAGACGGAGATCCAGGCGAGGCCGCCCTGGCCCGGCGCCACGTTCTTGAACCCCTCCTGCGGGATCGAGTACGGGAAGACCGCCGACGCCACCGCGCCCGTCGCCAGCATCCCGCCGAGCAGGGCGAGCGACAGGCCCAGGGCCTCCGGCAGCGCGCCCCAGTCGCCGAGCACCGCCGCGGTCAGCACCATCACCAGGACCGTGTACGGCAGGGTGATCAGCAGCAACGCCAGTGCCCGCGCCCGCAGTTCGAGGTAGGCATCCCGGGTGGAGGAGATCGTCAGCAGGACCATCCAGAACGCGGAGGTGTCCTGCCCGAACTGGTTGTACATCTGGATGCCGAGCATCCCGGCGGCGAAGCAGGCGAAGTAGACCGAGCCATTGCCCTGGAGCGCGTTGAACAGCGGGACGATCAGCCCGACCGCCAGCGACGTGACCCAGGCCGCCTTGGTCTTCGGGTCGCGCGTGATGTACCGCAGGCTGCGCTCCATCACCGGGCCCGTGCGTCCCGGGGGCAGCAGCGCGGAGAGCCGGGAGCCCTTCTTGCCGGCCTTCTCGCGGGAGGTGTCGGCAGCGGCCAGGGTCGAACCGTCCGGGGCCGTCATCAGCTTCGTCAGGCTCCGCTGCCACAGCCACAGCAGTACGAGCAGGGCCGCCGCGGACAGCAGCAGCTGCCCGACGGCCTGCCCGTACGAGCCCCGCGACGCCGAGTCCACCGCCCCGATCGCGGAGGCGGGCGGCAGCCAGCGCACCACTTCGGCGACCGGGTCGAGCGCGGCCAGGCCACCGGCCCGGCCGAGCTGCTGCGCACCGAAGTTGACGACCTGGAAGCCCACGGCGATCACCAGACCGCTGAGCACCGCCAGGTCGCGGCCCTTGCGCGAGGTCAGCAGCCGGGTGTTGGCCGCGGCCACCGTCCGGGCCAGCGTCACGCACAGCAGCAGCGCGAGCGGCGCACCGACCACGGCGAACACGGCCCCGGCCGCGCCGTACGCCACCGCGAACACCGAACCGACCACCAGGCAGAGCGTGAACAGCGGGCCGATCCCGACCAGCGAGGCCACCAGCAGCGCCGAGACCAGCGGGCGCGGGCGCAGCGGCAGCATCACCAGACGGCTCGGGTCGAGGGTCTCGTCGCCGCTGAGGAAGAACAGCGGCATCACGGCCCAGCCGATCGCCAGCAGCCCGGCCGTCAGGACGACGACGGAGGCGACGTGGTCGTGCCCGCGCAGCATGATCAGCCCGATCAGCTGGCTCGCGGCGATCAGCAGGGCGAAGACGACGGACGCGATGTACGCGGCCCGCCGGCCGGCCGACTGCCGCAGCCCGTTGCGCAGCAGGGCCAGCTTGAGCCGGACGAAGACGGGGACCAGGCCCTCGCCCGCGGCCCGGCGGGGAGCGGTGCCCGCGGGGGCGTCGAGCACGCTCATCGGTCGCCGCCCAGCCAGTCGAGGGAGTCGTCGGCGGCGCGGGAGCCGGCGCCGACGAGTTCGAGGAAGGCGTTCTGCAGCGAGGACGCCTCGCCGCGCACCTCGGCCAGGGTGCCCTGGGCCCGGATGCGGCCGGCCGCCATGACGGCCACCCAGTCGCAGAGGGACTCGACGAGCTCCATCACGTGGCTGGAGAAGACGACGGTCGCCCCCGAGCGGGTGTAGCGCACCAGCACTTCACGGATGGTCTGCGCCGACACCGGGTCCACGCCCTCGAACGGCTCGTCCAGGAAGAGCACTTCGGGGTTGTGCAGCAGCGCCGCCGCGAGCCCGATCTTCTTGCGCATGCCGGTCGAGTAGTCGACGACCAGCTTGTGCTGGGCGCCCGCCAGGCCGAGCACGTCGAGCAGCTGGGTGGCCCGCTTGTCCACCTCGGCGCCCGGCAGGCCGCGCAACCGTCCGGTGTACGCGAGGAGTTCGCGGCCCGAGAGGCGCTCGAAGAGCCGCAGCCCCTCCGGGAGGACGCCGATCCTGGCCTTCACCTCGACCGGGTCGCGCCACACGTCGTGGCCGCCGATCTCGACGGTCCCCTCGTCGGGCCGGAGCAGCCCGGTGACCATCGACAGCGTGGTCGTCTTGCCCGCCCCGTTGGGGCCGACCAGACCGATGAACTTGCCCGCGGGCAGCTCCAGATCGATCCCGGCGACCGCGGTCTGTTCCCCGAACCGCTTCCACAGCCCCCGTACACGAACGGCGGGCGGAGCCGCACCGGCCCCGCCCGTACCGCCCGCCCCGCCGGCCTCCGTCGTTCTGTCGGTTTCCGCGTGGTCACGCATGATGCCCTGCCCTTTCGATGTCCCCGTGTTCCGGGACCAGCCTACGAAAGGGCGTTCTAGGGAAAAGAGGGCAGAGCGGCAAAAACGCTTCCTACGGGCGGCGGGTCCGGGCGTCGGCCACCTCCCGCGCGCAGGCGTAGGCGAGCGGACTGATGAGTTCCTCCGCTTCCGGCAGCCATCGATTGGCGGTGGTGGGGCGACGCGCCCACTGCACCGCGCCGCGCCCGCCGACCCGGGTCGGCGGCGCCGTCACGTAGTGGCCGTCGCCGCGGCCGACCAGGTCGATGGCGGCGGCCCGCCAGCCCAACTTCCGTACGAGCCCGTCCGACTTGGCCGCCGCGCCCGGCAGCACGAAGAAGTGCATCCGCCGGTCGGGGGTGCAGGTGACGGGGCCGAGCGGCAGTCCCATCCGCTCCATCCGGGCCAGGGCGAGGAAGCCGGCGGACTCCGGTACGTCGATCGCGTCGAAGGCGCGCCCGGTGGGCAGCAGGATCGACGCCTTCGGGTGCCGGGACCACATCCGGCGGGCGGCGGCTCCGCTCCCGGTCGCCTGGCCGGCCCAGTCGGGTCCGGCGGGGTGCGCGCCGGGGGCGGCGCAGTCGGCGTCGCCGCAGGAGCACCGCTCGGTCCCCCCGTCCGCCTCCAGCCAGGTGCCCGGGCACACGTCCCAGTGCCGCTCCTCCGCGTATCGCACCGCGGCGTCGAGCAGTTGCTCGCCCCGCTGACCGGGCACTTTCACGGTTTCCGCGGACTTCACGTCCTTCGTGGCCGCGGCGGGGGGTTCTTCGACTGCGATGGGATCGTCCACGCACAGCACAACTGTGGCCAGCGCCCGGGGTTACGGGCGCGGCGGCGCGTCCCCGGCGTACCGGCCCGCCGGGCGGGGCGCATGGAGGCATGGGCGGGGGCGCGTGCCGGGCGGGGACCGGCCGGGTGGGTAGCCACATACGGGCGACCGCCGGACAGCCGGCGAACGCGTCCGGAACGGTCGGCCTTTGTCATATGCCGACATGAATGGCAAGGAACGCAACACACCTGACGATCACGATGAATGTGCGCATTTTCCGGGTATCCGCCGGGCAGTGATCCGCCCATGATCACTGCGGCCTCAGGGGGAAACATGGCAGCCAGGCCTCTCGTCGCACGCCAGCCGAACGAACGGCTCCAGGCGCTCATTCAGGAAGCCGGATGCTCCAACGCCGGTCTTGCCCGGCGCGTCAACATGGTCGGTGCGGAGCGCGGGCTCGACCTGCGGTACGACAAGACCTCCGTGGCCCGTTGGCTGCGGGGGCAGCAACCTCGTGGCAGGGCGCCGGGAATCATCGCCGAGGCGCTCGGCCGCAAGCTCGGCCGGACGGTCACGATCGACGAGATCGGCATGGCCAACGGCAAGAACCTCGCGTCCGGCGTCGGTCTGCAGTTCGCCCCGACCGTGATCGGCGCGATCGAGCAGGTCTGCGAGCTGTGGCGCAGCGACGTCGGACGCCGCGACTTCCTGTCCGGTTCGGCGGTCGCCTCCTCCGCGCTCGTCGAACCCAGCCGGGACTGGCTGATCACCGGCGCCGACCCGCAGGTGGCACGGGCGGCCGGTGCCCGGGTCGGGATGCCGGACGTGGAGGCGGTGCGGGCGATGACGGCCGCGCTGGTCGACCTCGACCACCGGTTCGGCAGCGGGCACGTGCGGCCGGTCCTGGTGCACTACCTGAACAGCGTCGTGTCCGGGCTGCTCTCCGGGGCGTACCGCGAATCGGTCGGCCGGCAGCTGTTCGCCGCCGTCGCCCGGCTCACCGAACTCGCCGGGTACATGGCGGTCGACACGGGCCAGCCGGGGCTCGCCCAGCGCTACTACATCCAGGCGCTGCGCCTGGCCCAGGCGGCGGGCGACCGGGCGTACGGCGGCTATGTACTGGCCGCGTCGATGAGTCACCTCGCCGCGCAGCTCGGCAACCCGAGAGAGATCGCCCAGCTGGCGCGGGCCGCGCAGGAGGGCGCGCGCGGGCGGGTGACGCCGAGGGCGGAGGCGATGTTCCACGCGGCGGAGGCGCGCGGGCACGCCCTGCTCGGCGACGTCCGCACCTGTCAGGCGGTGATGGGCCGGGCGGTGACGGCCCTGGAGCACGCCGAACCGGACTCGGGCGACGACCCCGCCTGGATCGCCCACTTCGACCACGCCTATCTGGCGGACGAGCTGGCGCACTGCCACCGCGACCTCGGCCAGGCGGAGGCGGCGGCGCGCCGGGCGAAGGAGTCCCTGGACGGCCACCCGGAGTCCCGGGCCCGCCGCCGGGGCATCGGCCTGGTGCTGCTGGCCACGGCCCAGGTCCAGATGCGCGAGGTGGAGCAGGCGTGCCACACGGGCACCCGGGCGATGGAGCTGCTGGGTTCGCTGCGCTCCAGCCGGGGGGCGGAGTACCTGGACGACCTCCAGCAGCGGCTGATCCCGTACGGGGACGAGTCGGCGGTACGGGAGTTCGGGGCGCGGCTGGAACTCCAGGCGGCGTGACGGGGACCCGGCCGGGGGCGACGGGGCCGGCCGGGGTTCCGGTACGTATTCCTCCGGTGGGCGTCCCTCCGGTACGGGCTCCGGGCGGGGAGCCGGTACGGAGTCCGGGATCGGGGCCGTGACCAGGGAATACGGGGCTGCTTTCTTAACTGCGTCTTAAGAGGGCCGGGTGTTACACATCCTGTGAAGGGGTGGTGAGTGACATCACGCGCTTGGCGAACGGCGGCAGCCACCCGATAGCGTGAGCCGACGATTCCGTAGGTTCACACGTAGGAGTCCCGGTGACGCAGAGCGGACAGGGTGACGAGCAGCAGCTCCCTGCTGTACGGCCCGCGCACGAAGGTGTCGTGCTGCCCGCGGGTGGCGGAGAGCCCTGGATACCAGGGGGGCCGGCGGACCAGGCGGCCCCGGCGGGCGGCCAGCCGTGGGGGCAGCCCTGGGGGCCGCAGGCGGCGCACCCGGACGCCTCGTCCCAGCAGCCTCAGCAGCAGTCCCAGCCCTACCAGCCCCAGCCCCACCAGCAGCCTCAGCAGCAGGCGCACGGGCAGGGGCAGGGGGCGTACGGGCAGGCGCAGTACGGAGCGGGGCAGCAGCCGGCCCCGGGGTACGGACAGCAGCCGCCCGCACAGCAGCCGCAGCCGCCCGCGCAGCAGTACGGGCAGATGCCCCAGGCGCAGCCCCAGGCTCCGCAGCCGCCGCACGTACAGCCGCCGCACGTACAGGCCCAGCAGCCCCCGCAGCCTCAGCACTCCCAGCAGCTGCCGCCCATGCAGCAGCAGCCCCAGCAGTCCCAGCAGCCGTTCGCGCAGCCGCTGCCGCCGGAGGCCGTGCCCGGTGGTGTTCCGGGCGGGGACGAGGCGGCCACGCAGTACATCGCGCCGGTTCCCGCAGGGCCCGCCCCGAGCGGGCTGCCGCCGGAGAGCCCCGCGGAGTCCACCCACTTCCTCGGCCGCGGGGTGCCGCCGCAGCAGTCCCAGCAGCAGCCTCCGCAGCAGCAGTACCAGCAACAGCAGCCCGGCCAGGGCGCCGACGCCGAGGCGACCCAGTACATCCCGCCGGTTCCCGGGGGCACCCCGTACGGCATCCGGCCCGGGGCCCCGGGCGACCGGCAGCCGCCCGCCGAGTTCGACAGCCTGTTCCGCAACGACGAACCGGCCGGCTCCACCCAGCAGATGCCCCTGCCCGACCACCCGCAGCAGCATCAGCCCCAGCCTCACCAGCAGCCCCAGCCCCCCCAGTACGCGGGGGACCGGCAGCCCCCGTACCGGCCCGTGGACGAGGACCCGTACGAGCCGCAGCCGCGCAAGAGGCGGGCGCACGTCACGCTCATCGCGGCGGTCGTGGCCGGCTGCGCCGTCGTCGGTCTCGGCGCGGGCGCGCTGCTGAGCGGCGGCGACGACAAGGGCGACGAGGGCAAGGAGCCGGTCGGCTCGGCGAGCACGCCCGCCGTCCAGCAGTCCTCCTCGCCCGAGGCCGAGGCCGATCCGGCGAAGCCGCAGGCCGAGGCGCTCGACAAGCTGCTGGCCGACAGCAACAACAGCCGTGCCGCGGTCATCGGGGCGGTCGAGAAGACCAAGAACTGCACGGACCTGGACCAGGCCGTGGCCGATCTCAAGGACGCCGCCCAGCAGCGCCGCGATCTGGTGACCCGGCTCCAGGAGCTGAGCGTCGACAAGCTGCCGAACAACGCCCGGCTGACCGCCTCCCTCACCAAGGCGTGGCAGGCGTCCGCCTCCGCCGACGACCACTACGCCGCGTGGGCCGCGCAGGCCAAGAACGGCAAGAAGGTGTGCAAGCACGGGAAGGCGCGCACGACGTCCGAGACGCAGAAGGCCACCGTGCAGAGCGGCGAGGCGAGCCGGGCCAAGCGCGAGGCGGCCGGGCTGTGGAACTCGATCGCGTCGAAGTACGGGCTGACCAAGCGGGCGGCGACGCAGCTCTGAGGCGCGGCCCCGACGGGGCGGGGAGCGGGGCGGGCGGTCCGGGCGCGGAAGCGGGACGGCCCGCCCGCCCCGCCCGTCCGGCGGACGGCCGCCCGCCCCGGGAGTCAGTTCCTGGCGCTCGCGTCCGACAGCGTCTTCGCGACGTCCACGAAGCCCTGCTTGTCCGCGACGAGCCGCCCGTCGCGCACCACCTGGAACGTCACCTTGGTGTTGACGATCCGCGGGTACGCGGACGAGCCGAGCATGTCCTCCAGGTTCCAGCGCAGTGCCGGGGTGAGGCCGCCGGTCCCGACCGGGGTGCCCCGGTCGAGGGTGGAGGCGAGCTTCCAGGAGGTGATCTTCGAGGCGTCGGCCGCCTTCACGATCTCGTTCAGCACCGTGTACGCGATCCACGTGGTCTGGACGCCCGTGTCGTCCGGGTCGATCCGGTTGTCGCCGAAGGCGTGCTCGCGGATCACCTTCCGCATCCCGTCCCAGCGGTCGTCGCCCGAGTCCGGGTACCAGCCGGTGACGTAGGCGCCCTCGAACGGGCTGTTCCGGCCGCCGGTGCTGTCGATCAGCGGCTGGTCGACGCTGCCGAGCACGGAGGAGGTCCGGACCTTCCCGTACGACGGTTCCAGCCGCCGGAAGGAGTCGAAGAAGGTCTCCGTGCTCTTCCCGAGCACGGCCGTGACGCAGCCGCCGGACGTCCCCGCCGCCCGGAGCGCCGACTCGGCGGCCCCGTCGTAGGAGGTGGCCGACTCCAGCGCCTTGACGTCGGCGGGCACGGACCGGCCGGTCTCGGTGAGGCCGGTCCTGAGCAGCCAGGCCTGGCCGTCGCCGCCCAGGGTGTCGGGGCGCACCACGGCCACCCGCTCGCAGTCGCGGCCCAGCTGACGGGCGTTGCCCGCGAGCAGGGCGGCCTGGCCGCCGTTGACGGGGTACGAGTTGTAGCTGCTGAACTCCTCGTCGGAGGCGCCGTATCCGCCGATGTAGGGGATCTGGGCGGTCTCCAGCGGTGCCATGAAGGCCGTCCCGTGCCGACTGTACGAGCCGACGACTGCCACGACCTTCTCCTCGATGGCCTTCCGGGCGCAGTTGGCCGCGCCGATCGAGGTGTCCTTCTCGTCGCAGGTGAGGACGCGCAGCTCGTGGCCGTCCAGCCCGCCGTTCCCGTTGGCCCAGTCGGCGTAGGTACGGGCCATGGCGGTGACGCCCGCCATGTCGAGCGTGTCCGGCCCGCCCCCGGACGGCGCCCAGGTCATGACGGTGACGGGCTCCCTGGAGCCCCCCGTGGCCCCAGGGAGTACGCCGCAGCCGGTGACCAGCAACGCCCCGACCGCCGCCGTACTCGTGAAGAACTTGTAGGGGCGGGGGGAGGTGGGGCGTCGCCGTCCGGTCATGGATACGTACAATTCCCGCCCCCGGGTAACGCCGCAGTGTGCCCCGGTCAACGCTCGGTGACGTCCGGGTGAATTGCGGGGGTCCGTGCGGGAGGCGAAAAAGGGAACGTACGATCGATGACCGTGCAGCAAGGTTCGGAGAACACTTCACGTCGTGGCCGTCGCTCCTCCACCATGGGCGGCATGCCGCTGAATGACATGCCTTGGTGGCGCTGGCGCAGCAACGTGCGCTCGGCGCTGCACATGCTCTCCGACCCCGTCTTCCACCACGAGTGCTGGCTGGCCGGCCGGGAGGGGTACGGCGACGTCACCGACGCCGTGTACCGCCTGGTCGAGGACACCTGGCTGGACAACTGGTCCGCCGAGAAGTACGTCGGGACGATATTCCGCGACGCCGGCGAGGCCGCCCTCGTCGACGTCGCCGTGCTCCGGGTGCTGCGCATCATGCACCAGGTCGGAGCGGACGCCCCGGTCTCGGCGTACATGGAGCACCACGGCTGGCCGGAGGCGGTACGGGCCGCCCGCGAGGCCCATGTGCTGCTCGCCGGCAACGACGGCGAGGACCCCGACACGCCCCCGCGCTCCCTGGACGTGCTCCGCATTCTGACCAGATCGGCCTGACACCGGGCCGATGTGGCACGCTACGGGAATGACCGAGCCCAAGCCTGCCGACACCGCTGCGGACCAGTACGTCCTCATCCTCTCCTGCCCCGACAAGCAGGGCATCGTGCACGCCGTGTCGAGCTATCTCTTCATGACCGGCTGCAACATCGAGGACAGCCAGCAGTTCGGCGACCACGACACGGGCCTGTTCTTCATGCGCGTCCACTTCTCGGCGGAGAGCCCGGTGACCGTCGAGAAGCTGCGGGCGAGCTTCGCGGCGATCGGCGACTCCTTCCGGATGGAGTGGCAGATCCACCGCGCCTCGGAGCGGATGCGGGTCGTGCTGATGGTCAGCAAGTTCGGGCACTGCCTCAACGACCTGCTGTTCCGGTACCGGATCGGCGCGCTGCCGATCGACATCGCGGCCGTCGTCTCCAACCACACGGACTTCGCGGAGCTCGTCGCCTCGTACGACATCCCCTTCCGGCACATCCCGGTGACCAGGGAGACCAAGGCCGCCGCGGAGGCGCAGCTGCTGGAGCTGGTCCGCGAGGAGAACGTCGAGCTGGTCGTCCTCGCCCGCTACATGCAGGTGCTCTCGGACGACCTCTGCAAGCAGCTGAGCGGCCGGATCATCAACATCCACCACTCCTTCCTGCCGAGCTTCAAGGGCGCGAAGCCGTACCACCAGGCGCACGCCCGAGGGGTGAAGCTGATCGGCGCCACGGCGCACTACGTGACCGCCGACCTCGACGAGGGCCCGATCATCGAGCAGGAGGTCGAGCGGGTGGGCCACGGCGTCACGCCGGACCAGCTGGTGGCCATCGGGCGCGACGTGGAGTGCCAGGCGCTGGCGCGGGCGGTGAAGTGGCACGCGGAGCGCCGCATCCTGCTCAACGGCCGCCGCACGGTGATCTTCTCGTAGCACCCGACGGCCCTGCGGCACCCGGCCCGCGGCGGCCGAAACACGGCACCCGGCCCCGCGGTGGCCGGTCCTACAGCCGGCTCAGCGAGGCCGCGGCGAACAGTACGTCGCGGATTGCCTCGCGGTCCCCCTGCTGCCCGGCCGCCGCGTCCACCGGCGGCACGTGCCCGGCGACCAGCTGGCAGAACTCCACCCCGTCCAGCGCGACCTGTGCCACCGTGTGCTCGGGCGAGCCGAGCGCGGCCGGGGAGTCCAGCGGGATGTACCAGTCACCACCGCCCGAGCCCTCGATCTCCAGATGCAGCGAACGGCCCGGCGAACCGGCCGTCACCAGATGGCGGGCCGGTCCGGCCAGCCCGGACCTGCGCCGCCCGGCGAGCGCGGCCGGGATCAGCCGGGCCGCCAGGTCGATCATCCGGTTGAGATGGACGGCGGACGGCGCCTCGTACGGATAGTCCACCGCGTCCGCGATGTCGCCGCCGTGCACCCAGCACTCGAAGGCCCGGTCCAGCAGGGCGTCGTGCATCGGCAGGGCGAAGTCCCCGTACGAGACGGACAGTTCGGAGACCCCGCGGCCGGCGAAGGACACCGTGCGGATGAGGGCGTGGCTCTGGGCGCGCCACGGCTCGCGGACGGCGCGGGTGGGCGGCAGCCGGGCGGCGGACCAGTACTTCTCCGTGCGCGGGGCGGGCGACAGCGGCCAGTCGTCGCCCCGGCCCGTGGTGCCGTCGCCGAGGGGGACGTCGAGGCCGAGGGCGGTGGCGACCAGCCCGTCGACGGTCATGAGGTGGCCGATGACGCCCGCGACCGTCGTCCGGCGCCGGGCCTGCTGCTCGTCCTCGAACCACTTCAGGCGCACCGGGGCGTGCCACTCCGAGTCGCCGATGTCGCGGAGCAGCGCGTCCAGCCGCGCGGTCTCCGCGTCGTACGGGGCGGCCCAGTCCGGCACCGGGATGCCGGGCGGGCGGCGGGTCAGACAGGAGTCGATCACCCGGTTGCGCAGGGTCGGATCGAGGTCCAGGCTGCGGTCGGTGTGCAGCAGGCCGACCGCGTCGCGCAGCCGCAGGGCCTCGTCCGCGCAGGCCGCGCACTCGGTCAGGTGCGCCTCGACGGCATCGGACTCCTCGGCCGAGCAGGCGGCCAGGGCCCAGGCGCCGAGGAGGGCCTTGAGGACGTGATGCGAAAGCGTCGGCACCGGGGCGGGCGGGTCCGATCGGTCCGGTGGTGCCACGGTGGTTTCCGGTTCCGGTGTCGTCGGCTGGGAAGTCGGCCGCACGGCCCCGGGGACCGGCGGCGGGGGAACGGTGCCGAGGGCGAGGTCGTCCGCGGCGCCCCGCGGTGCCGGTATGCGCCGGGCGCCCCGCACCTCGTCGTCGCGGCCGTCGTCGCCCGTACGGCCGTCGGCCTCGTCACCGTTCACAGGGGCTGTCCGTATCCGGGCGGCGACATCCCCTCCAGCGGACGGGCGCGGGCGGTGGAGAGCAGCTGCAGCCCGAGCCGCAGCCGGCGGCGGGCCTCGTCCTCGCTGACCCCGAGGTCGGACGCGGTCTGCCGGTAGTCCCTGCGCTGGATGTACGCGAGCTCCAGCGCGGCCCGCAGCGGGGCGGGCATGGAGGAGACGATGTAGTCGGCGCGGGCCGCGGCCGTGGCCAGGCGCACCCGCTCCTCCAGGTCCTTCTCGATCTCCTCGTCCGTGCCGTCCTGGAGATCGGCCTCCTCGCGCAGCCGCCGCACGGACTGGCGGTGCGTGAGCCGGGCCACCCAGGAGCGCATCGAGCCCTGCTTCGGGTCGTACGCGTCCGGGTTCTCCCAGACGTAGCCGAAGACCTCGCGGGTCACCAGGTCGGCGGCGGTCTCGTCGTCGAGCATCCGGTGGGCCTGGCTGTGCACGAGCGAGGCGAACCGGTCGTAGAGCTCGCCGAGGGCCGCCGCCTCACCGCGTGCCAGCCGCTGCTGCATCTTGCGGTCCCAGCGGGGTGGTGCGTTTTTCGCCATGCGAACTCCCAGCCCTGTTCCCCTCGTCACACCGAATGTAGTCGGACACGCCGATCGGGCACGTCTTTTTGCGGCAAGTACGCCCCTGAAGCGGCCCGGGATGGTAGGGAATGCGTCGCCCTGCGGTGCCGGAATCGGGTCCGAAACGATCATTTCTGTTTGGACGCGGTTGCGCCCCGTGATGCGCCCCGGTGTTTCATCGGCGTACGACCGGGGCACCCGCGAGAAGGAACGGAAACTTCCGGATCGTCGGAATTCCCCGGAACGAGAGGCCCCGTCACGTGAGGAGTCACCGCCCCACCGGAAACCGCCCGGCGCCGGTGGCGGCCCACGCCGCCCGGCCCGCCCAGGAACACTCCCGGGAGCCGCTGGAGGTCGTCGGGACCGAGCGGGGCGGGTGGACCGTGCTGCGGGTGCGCGGCGAACTGGACCTGGTGTCGTCGCCCGTCGTGCGGCAGTCCGTCCACGACGCGGTCGCCGTCGGCCGCCACGACGTGGTGCTCGACCTCTCCGAGGTCCTGTTCTGCGACTCCAGCGGCGTCGGCGTGCTGATCGCCTCCCGCCGGCTGATGCGTTCCTGCGGCGGCCGACTGCGGCTGATCCTGCCGGACCGGGGCGCGGAGGAGGGTTCCCACCTCAACCGGGTGCTCGCCGCGCTGGGCGTGCGCCGGCTCTTCGACGTCTACCCCGACCGGGACGCCGCCGTCGACGGCCGGGCCCGACCGCTCTCGGCCTGAGTCCCGCCGGGCGGTCCCCGGCCGGGCGGCCGTGTTCGATGACCGGGTCGTGACGACCACGGGGCGCGCGGGTGACACGTGGAGCCCGCCGACACCGTACGCTCCACGCATGGACAGCGCAGAGTACGAGCGCAAGATCGCTCACCGCTTCGCCGCCTTCGACCAGGACGGCAACGGGTACATCGATCGTGCCGATTTCAACGCCGCCGCGGCCCGGCTGCTAGCCGAGTTCGGCACGACGGCCCGCTGCGACAAGGGCCAGGCGCTCTACACGGGGGCCGAGGCGTTCTGGCAGGGCATGGCGGGCATCGCCGACGTGGACGGGGACCAGCGGGTCACCCGCGAGGAGTTCGTCGGCGGGGCCGTGAAGCGGCTGCGCGACAACCCGGAGCGCTTCGCGGAGATCGCCCGCCCGTTCCTGCGCGCCGCGATCGCCGTGGCGGACGGGGACGGCACGGGCTCCGCGTCCGTGCCCGCCGTGGAACGGGCGCTCGCGGTGCTGGGCGCCGGCGACGGCACGGCGGAACTCGCGGCCCGGGGCCTGGACGCGGACGGGGACGGCCGGGTCGCGGAGCAGGACGCGGTGGCGGCCTTCGCCGCGTACTTCACGGTGATCGCCCCGGACGCGTAGGGCCTTCGCCCTTTCGGGTACGGGGCCGGGCGCGTCGCCCGGCCCCGCTCACCCGTTCCCGGGGTCCAGCCGTTCCGCGGACCGGAGCAGGTACTCGGGCAGCTTCGAACGGGCAGCCAGCACCTCGATGCCGAGGAGGCGGCCCTGTTCGTCGAAGTCGAGGTTGATCATGCCGTCGACGTCGACCGGATCGCAGGCGTACATGTGCGCCGACCGCACGGGGGTCCGCGGTTCGGTGAAGTACACGTACGCCGCGTTCGCGGTGCTGTCGTAGGTGACTCTGAGATCTGCCACGGAGATCGGGCTCCTTCGCTGTCGTCCGTCGCAGATGATGGCACCGTTCCCGCCCGTGCCGCGGGTTCTCAGGCGAACCGTTCCCGCAGGCGGTACTTCAGTACCTTGCGCAGGGTCTCGTTCCGGGGCAGCTCCGTCACCACCTCCAGCCGTTCGGGCAGTTTGTGCACGGCGAGACCGGCCGTCCGCAGGTGGTCGGTGAGTTCGGGCAGGGTCAGCGGCGGGGTGCCGGGGGGCTGTTCGACCACCGCGCAGACGAGTTCGCCGCGGGCCGGGTCGGGCAGGCCGATCACCGCGGCGTCGCCGACGGCGGGGTGCCGGTGCAGCAGGTCCTCTATCTCCTTGGCGGAGATGTTCTCGCCCTTGCGGATGATGATGTCCTTCAGCCGGCCGGTGAGCACCAGGTGGCCGCTCTCCCGGAGGTGGCCGACGTCGCCGGTGATCAGGAAGCCCTCCGCGTCGAACGCCGCGGCGGACGCCCCCGGGTCCAGGTAGCCCCGGCAGACGGCCTCCCCGCGCAGCCGCACCTCGCCGTCCGTGCCGGGCGGCAGCGGGGTGCCGTGCTCGTCGGTGATCCGGATCTCCATGCCGGCCGGCGGGCGGCCCTCCGTCTCGGCGAGGTGTTCCGCGGTGTCCTCCGGGTCGCCCATCGTGATCATGGGGACCTCGGTCATGCCGTAGCCGTGGGTGAGCCGGACGCCCATCTCGCGCACCACCGCGTGGTAGATCTCCGGCGGCTTGGGGGCGCCGCCGCCCGCCAGCAGCCGCAGGGTTGGCACGGGCCTTTCGCCCGGGTCCTTGCGCTGCTCGGTCAGGAACATCGAGTAGAACGCGGTGGACCCGCCCGCGACCGTCACCCCGTGCCGCCGGTACTCCGGCAGGGCGTCCGGCATGGCGAAGTGCTCGAACAGCACCGCGGGGAACCCGTACAGCAGCAGCATCACCGAGTAGTCCGGCCCGGCGACATGGGCGAACGGGAAGGCCATCGAGCCGACGTCGTCCGGCGCCGGCCGCAGCGCGTGGGCCAGGCAGGAGCCGCCCGCGATCAGGCTGCGGTCGGTGTGCAGCACGCCCTTCGGGTCGGAGGTGGTGCCCGAGGTCCAGTAGATCCAGCGCACCGCCGTGCCGTCGTCGGGCGGCGGCGGGAGCACCGACGGATCGCCGTCCGGCAGCGAGTCGTACGCCTCGAACACCACCGGCCCCTCTTTCGCCGCCAGGCGGTCGGCCATCGCCGTGTGGTCGAAGCCGCGCCAGGTGCCCGGTACGGCGAAGAACTCCGCCTCGGACTCGCGCAGCGCGAACCCCACCTCGCGGTCCCGGTAGAAGGGGATGACCGGCGACTGCACCGCCCC
This sequence comes from Streptomyces sp. NPDC006435, assembly GCF_040612315.1. Lineage (NCBI taxonomy): Bacteria > Bacillati > Actinomycetota > Actinomycetes > Kitasatosporales > Streptomycetaceae > Streptomyces > Streptomyces sp. NPDC006435. The sequence continues at coordinate 163,835 of NZ_JBEXPY010000002.1, read as the reverse complement.
GATCCGGGTCAGCGCGAAGGACAGCAGCACCGTCTCGATCCGGGTCGGCAGCTGCCAGGCCACCACGCCGCCGGGGCGCACGCCCAGCCCCCACAGTCCGGCCGCGACCCGTTCGCCGCGCTCGCGCAGCCCGCCGAAGGTCAGCGTGCGGTCGCCCTGGATCAGGAACGGGCGGTCCGGGGTCAGGGCGGCCCGGCGTTCGACGAGTTCCCAGAAGGTGCCCGACGTGCTCAGGGCGTGTGCGGTCTCGGTCACGGCCGACCCCTCTCAAATGCTGACGGGTAGTCAGATCGTGCGGAGAGCGTAGAGCGCCGCGCCTTGTCGGTCCAGGGGTGCGGGGCTAGCCTGAGTGCGACATCGATCTGACGGGTCATCAGAAATGCGTTCGCCGAAGGGGACACCATGACGGAACTGCCTCGGATCGTCAGCGTCGACGACCATGTGATCGAGCCGCCGCACCTCTTCTCGACCTGGCTGCCCGCCAAGTACCGCGAGCGCGGTCCGCAGCCGCTCACCGCGGGCATCGGCGAGCTGGCGTACACCGGCGGCAAGTACGTCATCACGATGGACCCGGACGGGCCGCCCACCGACTGGTGGATCTACGAGGACCTGAAGTTCCCGTACAAGCGCAACATCGCCGCCGTCGGCTTCGACCGCGACGACATGACGCTGGAGGGGATCACCCGGGCGGAGATGCGGCCCGGCTGCTGGGACCCGGCCGAGCGGCTGAAGGACATGGACCTCAACCACGTCGAGGCCAGCCTCTGCTTCCCGACCTTCCCGCGCTTCTGCGGCCAGACCTTCGCGGAGGCCCAGGACAAAGAAGTGGCGCTCGCCTGCGTGCGCGCCTACAACGACTGGATGGTCGAGGAGTGGTGCGGCGACAGCGGCGGCCGGCTCATCCCGCTCTGCATCATCCCGCTCTGGGACATCGACCTGGCCGTCGCCGAGATCCGGCGCAACGCGGCGCGAGGGGTGCGGGCGGTGACCTTCTCCGAGATCCCCACCCACCTCGGGCTGCCCTCGATCCACACCGGCTACTGGGACCCGTTCTTCGCCGTCTGCGAGGAGACCGGCACGGTCGTCAACATGCACATCGGGTCCAGCTCGCAGATGCCCGCCGCCTCGCCGGACGCCCCGCCCGCCGTGCAGGCCAGCCTCTCCTTCAACAACGCCATGGCCTCGATGATGGACTTCCTGTTCAGCGGGGTCCTGGTGCGCTTCCCCCGGCTGAAGCTCGCCTACAGCGAGGGCCAGATGGGCTGGATCCCGTACGCCCTGGAACGCGCCGACGACGTCTGGGAGGAGCACCGGGCGTGGGGCGGGGTGCGCGATCTGATCCCCGAGCCGCCGTCCACGTACTACTACCGGCAGATCTTCTGCTGCTTCTTCCGCGACAAGCACGGCATCGCCTCGCTCGACGTCGTCGGACGCGACAACGCCACCTTCGAGACCGACTACCCGCACGTCGACTCGACCTTCCCGCACACCAGGCAGGTCGCCCTGGACCACGTCGAGGGCCTGGACGACGAGACCGTCTACAAGCTGATGCGCGGCAACGCGATCCGGATGCTCGACCTGGACCTGGACAAGTAGGCGGGCATGGACCTCTCGTACACGCCGGAGGAGGAGGAGTTCCGGGCGCGGCTGCGCGAGTGGCTGGCCACCATGCTCCCCTCGCTGCCGACGAGGCCGCACCCCGACGACTGGCCGGGGCGCCGCGCGTACGACACCGCCTGGCAGCGGATGCTGTACGACGCCGGGTACGCCGGTCTGCACTGGCCCGTCGACGCGGGCGGCCGGGGCGCCACCCCGACCCAGCACCTGATCTTCCTGGAGGAGACGGAGCGGGCCGGGGCCCCGTACGTCGGCGCGAACTTCGTCGGGCTGCTGCACGCCGGCCCGACGATCGCCGCCGAGGGCACCGCGGAGCAACGGGCCCGCTGGCTGCCCCCGGTGCTGCGCGGCGACGAGATCTGGTGCCAGGGGTTCAGCGAGCCCGACGCCGGTTCGGACCTCGCCGCGCTGCGGACCCGGGCGGTGCGCGACGGCGACCACTACGTGGTGAGCGGCAGCAAGATCTGGACCTCGCACGCCGAGGTCGCCGACTGGTGCGAGCTGCTGGTCCGCACCGACCCGGCGGCCCCCCGGCACCGGGGCATCACCTGGCTCGCGATGCCGATGGACGCCCCCGGGGTCACCGTCCGCCCGCTGCGCACCCTCGCCGGCTCCACCGAGTTCGCCGAGATGTTCCTCGACGAGGTGCGGGTGCCGGTCGCCGACCGGGTCGGCGCGGAGAACGACGGCTGGCGGGTCACCATGGTCACGCTCTCCTTCGAGCGCGGCACGGCGTTCGTCGGCGAGGTCGTCGCCTGCCGCCGCACCCTGGACGCCCTGGCCGGCGAGGCACGGGCCAACGGCCGCTGGGACGACCCGGTGCTGCGCCGCCGGCTGGGCCGGCTGAACGCCGAGTTCCGGGCGCTGTGGCGGCTCACCCAGTGGAACGTCAGCGAGGCCGGGCGGGGCGGCGCCGTGGGCACCGGCGGCTCGGTCTTCAAACTGCGCTACTCGCAGGCCCGCCAGGAGCTGTACGAGGCGGCCGCCGAGGTGCTCGGCGCGGACGGCACGGACCTGGACCGGGAATGGGTCCTGGACCGGCTGTCCTCGCTCTCGTACACCATCGCCGCGGGCACCTCGCAGATCCAGCGGAACATCGTCGCCGAGCGGCTGCTCGGCCTGCCGAAGGGGCGCTGACGCGGCATGGACTTCCAGCTCTCGGACGACCAGCGGGCCCTGCGGGCGGGGGTGCGGGAACTGCTCGCCGGACGCTTCGGCAGGGACCGGATGCGGGCCGCCCTCGACGCCGGTGCGGGACTCGACCGGACGCTGTGGCGGGAGCTCGCGCGGGCGGGGTTCTTCGCGCTGCGGCTGCCGGAGGCGGAGGGGGGCGTCGGGCTCGGGCTGCCGGAATCGGTCCTCCTCTTCGAGGAGGCGGGGGCCGCGCTGCTGCCGGGGCCCCTGATCGCCACCCAGCTCGCGGCCGGCGCGGTGAAGGGCGCGGCGGAGGGCGAGGCGGTGGTGACGGTGCGGGAACCGGGCCTGCCGGTGGCACACCTGGACGGGGCCGACGCGCTGCTCGTACTGGGGAGCGAGGGGGCGGGCGTGCTGCGGGACGTCGGCCGGGTGCGGGAGTCCGCCGTTCCCGTACGGTCGCTCGATCCGTTCACACCGCTGCGGCGGGTGACGAATCCTCCGGAGACCGGGGAACAGTTGTCGGACGGGGGGCGGTTACGGGCGGAGGGGGCGCTCCTGGCTGCTGCCGAACAGCTCGGAAGCGCCGCGCGCACGACCGACATGGCCGTTCAACACGCCGGTGAGCGCGAGCAGTTCGGTTCGCCGATCGGGTCCTTCCAGGCGGTCAAACACCTGTGCGCGGAGATGCTGGTCCGCGCCGAGCTCGCCCGTTCCGCCGTGTACGCGGCGGCCGTGACGGCGGACCCGGTGGAGATCGCGGGAGCCAAGCTGCTCGCCGACGAGGCCGCGGTCCGCAACGCCCGCGACTGCCTCCAGGTGCACGGCGGCATGGGCTTCACCTGGGAGTCCGACGTCCATCTCCATCTCAAACGGGCCTGGCTGCGGGCCGGGCAGTGGATGACGGCGGAGGCGGCCGAGGAGGTTCTCGCGGCGGATCTGCGCTGAGGCCGGGCGGTTCCCGCGCGGTCCCGGCGCGGGTGGCCGCGGGCCGCACGGGCCCGGCAGGCCGGGGTGCGAGCTTCACGCTGCGGAGTCACGCAGCGCAGTCGACGGGCGCGGGCCCGGATGCGTGCCCCCTCCATGATTCGTCACGGGACGGAGTCGGCGCCGTGCTCGGGTACGCTCCGATGGATGCGACAGCAACTGGAACCGGGTGATCCGGGGGCGGCCCGTGCGGCGGCCCCGGTCCGCCTCCGGTGCGCTGCTCGTATTTCGCACAGAGGCTCGGGGCCTGCCCGGAAGGCGATTCCGGCACCCCGCTCAGGCTTTTGTTCGACTCCCCGCAACGTGCGTCGCACAGTATGCACCACGCGTACTCCTTCGCGCTGGAATATGCCCGAAGCGCTTGTTGCGGTGACTGTACGTCAACCATGCTGTCTCGTAGGGGAGTCACGTTCCGTGACCCCGAGGAGGCGCGAGGCGATGTGTCCGCCGGTTCGGATGGTGTGAGCGGTGCAGGTGCTTCAGGTTCAGCTGGAAGTCGGGCCGGATCCCGCGGAGGTCGGGCGGGCCCGTAGATGGGCGCGGTCGAGGCTGATCGGGTCCGGGATACGGGACGACGAGCCGCTGGCGGAGACGCTCATCCTGCTGATCTCGGAGCTGGTCACCAACGCGGTGGTCCACACCGGGTGCCCGGCCGTGCTGCGCATGCTGTTCGGTTCGGCGGGCGGGTCCGGGACCGTGCGGGTCGAGGTGGCCGACGCCAGCTGCCGTCCGCCGCAGCAGCGGCACGCCGAGGGCGAGGACACCAACGGCCGGGGCCTGGAGCTGGTCGACGGCCTCGCCGACCGCTGGGGCTGGCAGCCGGAGGGCGCGGGCAAGCGCATCTGGTGCGAGGTGGACCGCGGCGCTCCGGTGATCCAGGTCGTGCCGGTGCACCGGGCCGGACCGGGCGGCCCGTCCACGAGGACCGCACAGGGCGCGCCCGCGAACGCGGGATTCCAGAACGCGCCGGGTGCCCACGGCGCGCTGGGCGCGCACGGGGCCCAGGAAGCGGGCGGCGCGGACCGCTCGGCGTATCAGCCCCCGCGCACCGTCACCCGAGGTGCATAAAGGTTAAAGCAGTGTCCCGGGGCGGGGCCGTGTGCCGTTGTCGAACGGCGGCCGCCGCTGCGGGAACCCGGCCCACGGGGCCGCGGCGGCTGCGGCGAGGGGCCGCGCCGGGCCGCGGCCCTGGCCCCGGTCCTGGCCCCGGCCCCGGTCCTGGCCCCGGCCTGCGGAGAACGTCCGCGTACCCCCGTCCCGACGTGCGTTCCGCCCGGTGAGGGGGTCTCCTCCTTTCGTAGGGTGCCGTACGCGTCCGCCGATGGAAGGATCGAACCGTCGATCGGGGGCGGCGGGGCAGCGGGGCCCGTACGCCCCGTCCGTGGCGCGGACGGGGCCCACATGGATCTCCTGCCGGTCACGGGTGCGGCCGGCGAAGGCGTTCACGTCGTCCTGCCGGGTGATCCCGAACCGGTTGTCGTGGCCGCAGTGCCGGCCCGCGCCCCGGTACCGCTCGGCCCGGCCATTTCCTGCGACGTCGCCATGCGGGTGTCCTGCGGAGGGGCTGGAAGGGATTCACGCCGGGCAAATCGGAGCGAGGAAAGAAAGGGAAGACTCCCCGCCTGTCGGGTGCGGGGGCGGTCGTGCGTCCCGGAGCGGTTGAGGAACCATTTCCTGCCGCGTTCGAGGACGAGGCGCGAAAAGGGAATTCGGCCATCGAGGGGCAGAGGGGTATGAGATGAATCCAACCATGAAGGCGCTGGTCGGCGGCGGTGTCACCTTCGTCGTCGGACTGGTGCTCTGGCAGTTCACCGGAGAAATAGAGACGCCCGTCGTCACCCTGACCAAGCTCGGTGTCGTATTGATGGCGCTGGGTGTGCTGGAGGTGCTGTACGGGCTTTACAAGGGAGCTGTCCGGAGATGAGGGTCGTCCTGTCATTGCACGCCCGGCGCCGATGGTGGAACGGCTCTCGTTTCCGGCCCGAACTCCCCACCGGTCCTTGTGATTTCATGACCGCATGACAGCTCCCGGCGTCTCGCGGAACAGGATTTCCCGCTTCGGGCGGAAGGACGTCCTGCCCGCCGTCGGACTGTTCGTGGTGGGCGCCGCCCTCTACGCCGTCGGCTGGTATCCGTTCTTCCGCGACGTGCACACCCTCGCCCCGTGGGACGTGCCCGTCGGCTGGCGGCTGATCCCGCTCGGCGGTGCCTGCGTCGCCGTGCTGGTCCGCAGGCGGCTGCCGATGTCCGCGCTCGGCGCCGGTCTGTTCCTCGGCGCGATCGACGTGCTGATGGGCTTCAGCATCTCCATGCTGCTGGTGCTGTCGGAGCTGCTCTACAGCGCCACCCTGCACGCCTCCCGGTACGCCTCCCGGATGCTCGTGCGCACCGTCATCGCGCTGATGGTGGCGTTCACGACGGCCCTGCTGTCGGTGGTGCGCGACTGGCAGGTCGTCGTGCTGCTGGTCATGCTGATGCTCACCATCGTGTTCGTCCCGGTCTGGTGGGCGATGACGGTGCGTCAGGAGCGGGACGTGGCGGAGGCGGAGCGGTCCCGGGCGGAGCAGCAGGCCACCATCGCCGAGCTCGACCGGCGCACTGCCGTGGCGGAGGAGCGGGCCCGGATGGCGCGGGAGCTGCACGACGTGATCGCCGGTCACCTCTCCGCCATCGCCATCCAGTCGGACGCGGTGGGGACGATGGGCGAGGACCGGGCGGCCGTCGACGAGGTGCTCCGCACCATCCGGAAGAACAGCGTGGACGCGCTGCGCGAGATGCGGGCCATGATCGAGCTGCTCCGGGGCCAGGACACCGAGGGGGAGCGGGCCTCCCGCACCGCGCCCGCCCGCCTGGCCGAACTGGACGCCCTGCTCGAATCGGCGCGTGCCGCCGGGCTGGACGTCACCGTGACCGCCGGGGCGCAGGACGGTCCGGCGGGCGGCCCGGGGGACGGCCCGCTGCACGGGCTGCCCGCCTCCGTGGACCTGGCCGCCTACCGGATCGTGCAGGAGGCGCTGACCAACGCGGCCAAGCACGCGGCGGGGGCCCGTGCCTGGGTCACCGTGCGCCCCGAGGGCGGCGACCTGTACGTGGAGATCGTCAACGAGCTGGCGGGTGAGGGGATGTCCGGCCTGCCCGGTGCCGGCATCGGCCTGCTCAACATGCACGAGCGCGCGGTGGCGATCGGGGGAACGGTCTCGGCGGAACCGGTCGGCGATCGCTGGCGGGTCCACGCCGTACTCCCGCTGGGAGGAGAGGGAACATGAGTGTGAGGGTTCTGGTCGCCGACGACCACGCGGCGGTGCGGTCGGGTCTGGTGCTCGTACTGGGCCGGGCCGACGGCATCGAGGTGGTCGGCGAGGCCGCCGACGGCAACGGCGCGGTGCGGATGGCGCGGGAGCTGCGGCCCGACGTGGTGCTGATGGACATCCGCATGCCCGGCGGCGGCATCGAGGCCACCCGCGTCCTGGTCTCGGAGGGCGTCTGCCAGGTGCTCGTCCTGACCACCTTCGACCTCGACGAGTACGTCTACGCCGCGCTGCGGGCCGGGGCCGCGGGCTTCCTGATCAAGTCCGTGGAGGCCCTGCGGCTGGTGGAGGCGGTGCGGCTGGTGGCGCGGGGCGACGGCGTGCTGGCGCCGCAGATCACCCGGCGGGTGATTTCGAGGTTCGCCGGTTCCGCCGCTCCCGTGCAGCCCCGGCCCGAAGGGCTGGAGCAGCTCACCGACCGCGAGCGGGACGTGTTCGAGTGCCTGGGCGAGGGGCTGTCGAACCAGCAGATCGCCCGACGGCTCTACATCGGCGAGACGACCGTGAAGTCCCATGTCTCGCACATCCTGGCCAAGTTGGGGCTGCGCTCCCGGGTGCAGGCCGCGATCCTCGTCCAGGAGCGCGGCCCCGGGGGCGGGCAGTCCGCGCGGTGACGGCCCCTCCGTGCGGACCGGTGCGGCCCGGAGCGCGTGGCCGCCCGTGGGGCGTGCCGTTCAGAGGACGGCGACGGGCGCGACCGGGGTGCCGGTCGCGCCCGTGAACGGTTCCGGCATCGCGGAGAGCAGGAAGGCGTACCGCCGCTCCTGCGCACAGGCTGTGGACAACTCCTCCAGGTTCCAGTTCTGGCCCTGGATCATGCCCATCTCGACCAGGTCCAGCGCGTGCACCCCCAGCCACAGGTCGTCGATCTCCGGGGGGAAGATCTCGAAGGTCAGGGTGTCGTTGGCGACGGCCGCGACGTCGCGCGCGTGGAACCACTCGGGCGTACGGACCGAGAGGCCGGGCGACGGGTAGGCGTACGCGCCCCGGTCGCCCGTCAGGAGGACCTGCATCTGCCCGGTCCGTACGAGCACGATGTCGCCCGCCCGGACCCGGACGCCCGCCAGTTCCTCCGCCGCCTCCAGGTCCTCCGGGGTGACGGCGTGGTCGCCGGGCAGCCGGTCCGTGCCGTGCGCGCGGGCCACGTCGAGCAGCACCCCGCGCGAGACGACGTGCGCCGCCTTGTCGATCCCGCCGAACCGGGCGCCCTCGTGCGGGGTGATCGTGTCGGCCGGGCGGCCGTTGTAGATCCTCCCCGAGTGCGAGGCGTGGGTCAGGGCGTCCCAGTGGGTGGCCGTCTGCAGGCTCAGGACCGCCATGTCGTCGCTGGTGGCGACGGTGCCGGGGCCGAAGAGCTCCTGGTTGATCTGGACCATGGTGTGCACCGGGTTGATCCGCCCGGGGACCAGTCCGCTCTGCACGCCGTCCTGCCCGAGGGGGAGGGCGAGCGGGACGCGCAGCCCGCTGCGGACGGTGGCGGCCGCCTCGCGCACGACGGCGTCGGTGATCAGGTTGAGCGTCCCGATCTCGTCGTCGGCGCCCCAGCGGCCCCAGTTGTTGACCCGCCCGGCGATCTCGTGGAACTCGGCCGGCAGTGACACGGTGCCTCCCGGGGCTTGTGCTCGTGGACCTGATGGCCCATAAAATCTAACGGTCCGTCAGAAACCGCGGGAAGGGGCCGGGCGTGGGGAACTTCTTGGCAGGCAAGGTGGTCGCCGTGACGGGGGCCGGGCGCGGCATCGGGCGGGCGGTCGCGCTCGCGGCGGCGGCCGACGGGGCGCGGGTCGTCGTCAACGACTACGGGGTGTCCGTCGGGGGCGGCGAGCCGAGCAGCGAGGTGGCCGAGTCCGTCGTCGAGGAGATCGTGGCGGCGGGCGGCGAGGCGGTGGCCGTGGCCGACGACATCTCCACGATGGCGGGCGGGCAGCGGGTCGTGGACACGGCGCTCACCCGGTACGGGCGCGTCGACGGGGTCGTGTGCGTGGCCGGCATCCTGCGGGAGCGGATGCTGTTCAACATGTCCGAGGAGGAGTGGGACCCGGTGGTCGCCACCCACCTCAAGGGCACCTTCACCGTCTTCCGGGCCGCCTCGGCGGTGATGCGGAAGCAGGAGGGCGGCGGCACGCTGATCGGCTTCACCAGCGGCAACCACCAGGGCAGCGTCGCCCAGGCGAACTACAGCGCCGCGAAGGGCGGGATCATCTCGCTGGTGCGCAGCGCGGCGCTCGGCCTGCACAAGTACGGCGTCACGGCCAACGCCGTCGCCCCGGTCGCCCGGACCCGGATGTCCGCCGGCGTGCCCATGGAGCTCAAGGAGATCGGCGAGCCGGAGGACGTGGCCGCGTTCGTCGTCTACCTGCTCGGCGACCGGGCCCGCAAGGAGGGCATCACCGGCCAGGTGTACACGGTCGCGGGCCCGAAGATCGCGGTCTGGGCCCAGCCGCGGGAGCTGCGGGCGGGTTACGTGGAGGGGGCGTGGACCCCGGAACGGATCGCGGACTTCCTGCCGGGGACGGTGGGCACGGACCCGATGCCGATGCTGGCGCGACTGGAGGAGATGGCCGCCGCGGCGAAGGCCGGGACGAGGCCGAACGCCTGACGGCCCGCTCCCCGAACAGCGACGGAGGCGGCAGTGGTACCGGCGACAACGGCGTTCGTGGCAGCGGAACCGGCGACAACGACGCTCGCGGCAGCGGTATCGGCGGCAACGACGGTCGCGGTGACGGCGGCAAAAGCAGTACCGGCGGCAGCAGCGGAACCGGCACCGGTGACAACGGCGGTACCGGCGGCAACGGCAGGGAGGCACCGTGGACTTCGACTTCGGCCCCGAGGACACCGCGTTCCGCGAGGAGGCCCGCGGCTGGCTGGCGGCGCACCTGGTCGGCGAGTACGCGGCGGCGGCCGGCACCGGCGGCCCCGGCAGCGAGCACGAGGGCTTCGCGGTCCGCCGGGCCTGGGAGCGCGAGCTGGGCCGGGCCGGCTGGATCGGCCTCGGCTGGGACGACCGCGCCACCGGCCACGGCAACCGGCACGCCACCCTCACCCAGCAGGTCGTCTGGGCCGAGGAGTACGCCCGCGCCGCCGCCCCCGCCCGGGTCGGCCACATCGGCGAGAACCTCCTCGCCCCGACCCTGATCGCGCACGGCAGCCCGGAGCAGCGGAGCCGCTTCCTGCCCGCCGTCGCCCGGGGCGAGCAGCTCTGGTGCCAGGGATACAGCGAACCGGGCGCCGGCTCGGACCTCGCCGCGGTGCGGACCGTCGCGGTGCCCGACACCGCCGCCGGCGGCCACCGCGTCACCGGGCAGAAGATCTGGACGTCGCTGGCGCGGGAGGCCGACTGGTGCTTCGTGCTGGCCCGCACCACCCCCGGCTCGCGGCGCCACCACGGACTGTCGTTCCTGCTCGTGCCGATGGACCAGCCGGGCCGGATCGAGGTGCGGCCGATCCGGCAGATGTCCGGGACCAGCGAGTTCAACGAGGTCTTCTTCGACGGGGCGCACGCCGAGGAGTGCGTCGGCGGCGAGGGCAACGGCTGGCGGGTCGCCATGGGGCTGCTCGCCCTGGAACGCGGCGTCTCCACGCTCGTCCAGCAGATCGGGTTCGCCGCCGAGCTCGACCGGGTGGTCCGGGCCGCCGTCGGCAACGGCGCCGTCACCGACCCGGTGCTGCGCGAACGCCTCGTCCGCCAGTGGGCGGAGCTCAGGGCCATGCGCTGGAACGCCCTGTGCACCCTGGGCACCGCGGACGGCCCCGGCGCGCCCAGCGTGGCGAAGCTGCTGTGGGGCGGCTGGCACAGGCGCCTGGGCGAACTGGCCGTGGCGGTCAGGGGTGCGGCGGGCGCCGTCGGTCCGGCCGACTGGTCGGCGAAGGCGCCGTACGAACTCGACGAGGCGCAGCGGCTGTTCCTGTTCAGCCGGTCCGACACCATCTACGGCGGCTCGGACGAGATCCAGCGGAACATCATCGCCGAGCGGGTGCTCGGCCTACCGAGGGAGACGGGATGAGAGGCGTCGTCTTCGACGGCATCCGGACCGAGGTCGTCGACGACCTGGAGATACGCGGGCCGGGCCCCGGCGAGGTGCTGGTGGCGGTGGCCGCGGCCGGACTGTGCCACAGCGACCTGTCCGTGATCGACGGGACGATCCCGTTCCCGGCGCCGGTGGTGCTCGGGCACGAGGGCGCGGGCGTGGTCGAGGCGGTCGGCGCGGGCGTCTCCCACGTGGCGCCCGGCGACCACGTGTCGCTGTCCACGCTCGCCAACTGCGGGGCCTGCGCCCAGTGCGACCGGGGCAGGCCGACCATGTGCCGCAAGGCGATCGGGATGCCGGGGCAGCCTTTCTCCCGGCACGGGAAGCCGCTGTACCAGTTCGCCTCCAACTCGGCCTTCGCCGAACGGACCCTGGTCAGGGCCGTGCAGGCGGTGAGGATCCCGAAGGACCTGCCGCTCGCCTCCGCGGCCCTGATCGGCTGCGGGGTGCTGACGGGGGTCGGCGCCGTGCTCAACCGGGCGAAGGTGGACCGGGGCGACACGGTCGTGGTGATCGGCACCGGCGGCATCGGGCTCAACGTGATCCAGGGCGCCCGGATCGCGGGCGCCCTGACGATCGTCGCCGTCGACAGCAACCCGGAGAAGGAGGAGACCGCCCGGCGGTTCGGCGCCACCCACTTCCTGACGTCGGCCGACGGGGTGCGGGAGATCCTGCCCCACGGCGCCGACCACGCCTTCGAGTGCGTCGGCCGCACGGAACTGATCCGGGCCGCCGTCGACCTGCTGGACCGGCACGGCCAGGCGGTCCTGCTGGGCGTCCCGGCCGCGACGGCCGAGGCCTCGTTCCTCGTCTCGTCGATGTACCTGGACAAGTCGATCCTGGGCTGCCGGTACGGCTCCTCGCGCCCGCAACGGGACATCGCGCTCTACGCGGACCTGTACCGGGAGGGCAGGCTGCTCCTGGACGAACTCGTCACCCGCACCTACCCGGTGGAGGACTTCGCCGGGGCGGCGGACGACGCGCGCAACGGCCGGGTGGCACGGGGCGTGCTGGTGTTCTGACCGCTCGCGGGGACCTTCCGAAGGCTTGGAACGAAGGCCCGGAACGAAGGCCCGGAACTCGTCGAAGGCCCCCGCCGGTCCTCGTACCCGTACGGTCCGGGGCGTCCGGTCCTCGGACCCGTACGGTCCGGAGCTTTCGGACCTCAGACCCGTCCGGCCCGGAACGTGCGCCGGTACACCGTCGGGGACACCCCCAGCGCCGCCTGGAGGTGCTGGCGCAGCGACGTGGACGTGCCGAAGCCCGCGTCCCGCGCCACCTGGTCGATCGACAGGTCCGTCGACTCCAGCAGCTGCCGGGCCCGTTCGACCCGCTGCCGGGTCAGCCACTGGACGGGGCTGACCCCGACCTCCTCCCGGAACCGGCGGGTGAACGTCCGCACGCTCATCGACTCCTGCTGCGCCATGTCGCGCAGCATGATCGGCCGCTCCAGCCGCCCGAGCGCCCAGGTGCGCGCGGTGGTCGTGGTCGCGAACCGGTCGTCGGGCACGGGGCGCCGGATGTACTGCGCCTGCCCGCCGTCCCGGTGCGGGGGCACGACCGTGCGGCGGGCGACGTCGTTGGCGACGGCGGTGCCGTGGTCGCGGCGCACGATGTGCAGGCAGAGGTCGATCCCGGCGGCGACCCCGGCGGAGGTCAGGACGTCCCCGTCGTCGATGAACAGGACGTCCGGATCGACCCGCACCTTCGGGAAGAGCTGCTGGAAGTGGTCGGCGTGCCACCAGTGGGTGGTGGCGGGCCGCCCGTCGAGGTACCCGGCGGCGGCCAGCACGTAGCCGCCCGTGCAGATGGAGACCATCCGGGTGCCCGGCCGGACGTGCGCGAGCGCGGCGGCGAGCTCGTCGGTGAGCCGGCCCTCCGTGTAGACGGGGCCGAGTTCGTAACTGGCGGGGATCACGACCGTGTCGGCGGTGGCCAGGGCCTCCGGGCCGTGCTCGACGGTGATCGTGAAGTCCGCGTCGGTACGGATCGGGCCCGGCGCGCGTGCGGAGCAGGTCACGACCTCGTACAGGCTGCGGCCCTTGTCGTGGGCTTCGAGGCCGAACGAGCGGCCGAAGATCCGCTGCGGGATGCCCAGCTCGAAGGGGAGCAGCCCGTCGAGGGCCAGGACGGCGATCCGGTGCGGCGTGGGTGGCATGGGCGGCATGGGCGGGCTCCCTTCACCTCGTCCTAGCTGGTATAGACCTACTTGGTATAGACCACAAGCCGTTGTGCGTCACTCACGGGAAGACAAGGCCGACGGCGCACCCGTGCATTCCCGGCGCGACGTTCCCGTGCACCCCCCTCGTCACGTTCCCGGGGACGGAACCGGAAGCATGTGCGCCGAGGTCTGCCGAGGGCACGCCGCGGTGGGACGGAAGGGGAGCGGGAAGATGCACGAGGACACGGTGGCGGGGGAGCCCCGCACGGCTCGGCGCGCACGCGCCCGCGCGGTCGCGGCCGGGGGTGCGGGGCTGACCGTCCTCGCCGGGCTGGGGGTCAGGGCGTTCGCGGACGGCGACTTCGCCAAGTACGCCGGGGACGCGCTCTACACCGTGCTGATCTGCGCCCTGGTCGCCGTGATCGCGCCCGGCGCACGGCCGGTCGTCCGGGCAGGGGCGGCCCTGGCGTTCAGCTGGGCGGTGGAGCTGCTGCAGCTGACCGGGGCACCGGCGGACCTCGCCCGCCACAGCGCGGTGGCGCGGCTGGTGCTCGGCTCGACCTTCAACGCGCCCGACCTGTTCTGGTACGCGGTGGGGGCGGGGTTCGCCTGGGCGGTGACGGCCCTGGCTACTTCCCCTTCTCCCGGCTGCGCTCCTCGGACTTCTGCATCTCGATGACCTCGAAGACATGGGCGCTGGTCTGCCTGCGCACACTGCCGGCGACCAGCAGCCCCGCACCGAGGACGGACAGGGGCGCGGAGATCCCCAGCAGGGTCAGCTGCTTCGGTACGTCGCTCTCCACCCTGCACACCGACATGCCCCCGTAGCAGTACGCGCCCTCCGAGTCCGCCAGCAGGAAGCCCAGCCAGACCCACAGGACACAGGCGGCGAGCAGCAGTGCACAGCCCCAGGCCTGCATCAGTGCGGAACGGTGATGGAAGTGCTGACGTGCCGCCCACTGCATGGAATCCCCCGGATCGGCGCGCGACGAGGCCGGCGGGCCCGGCTCGTCGGCCGACTGGCGATCGTACGCGCACACGGCCCCGCCCCACCGGCCCACCCCGTCGGCCGGGAAGGCGACGATCTCGTGGCCCGATTCCTGCGAACCATGTCCCTCCGGCCACTCGTGGCGGTGCGCGCCCGACCGGATGCTGGGTGACGTGACCCAGACAACGGAAAGCCCCGCCGACCGGGACGGCACCAGGGACGGCACCCGGCACCACGGGCGGGACGACGACCGGGACGACGACCGGAACGGTGACCGGCGGACGGCCCTCGACGCTCCCCGCCGCCCCGCCCGCCGGCGTGTCCACCGCGCCTGGATCGTCGCCGTCGTCACCTTCGTGACGATCATCGGCGGCGCCGCCTTCAACTCCCTGCCCGGCCTCCTCATCGACCCGCTCCACACGGAATTCGGCTGGTCGCGGGGGGAGATCGGGCTCGCCGTCTCCATCGACATGGCGCTGTACGGGCTGACCGCGCCGTTCGCCGCCGCGCTGATGGACCGCTTCGGCATCCGCAGGGTGGTCGTCGTCGCGCTCGGCGCGGTGGCGGCCGGGGCGCTGGCCAGTGTCTGGATGACCGCCTCCTGGCAGCTGATGATCTACTGGGGCCTGCTCGTCGGCCTCGGCACCGGCTCCATGGCGCTGGCGTTCTCCGCCACCGTGACCAACCGCTGGTTCGTGGCCCGGCGCGGCCTGGTCACCGGCATCCTCACCGCCGCGGGTGCCTCCGGCCAGCTGGTCTTCCTGCCGCTGTGCGCCTGGATCGTCTCCGAGCACGGCTGGCGCCCGGCCTCGGTGACCGTGGGGCTCGCGGCCCTGGTCGTCGTCCCGTTCGTCTGGCTCCTGCTGCGCGACCACCCGGCCGACGTGGGCCTCGCCCCGTACGGCGGTGTGTACGTGGAGAAGCCCGCGCCCGAACGGGGCGCGGCGGGACGGGCCGTGCGCGTCCTGGTCGACGCGGCGCGCACCGGACCGTTCTGGCTGCTGGCCGGGACGTTCGCGATCTGCGGCGCCTCCACCAACGGCCTGATCCGTACGCACTTCGTGCCCTCGGCCCACGACCACGGCATGCCGATCACCGCCGCGGCCTCGCTGCTCGCCGTCATCGGGATCTTCGACGTCATCGGCACGATCTTCTCCGGCTGGCTCACCGACCGCTTCGACGCCCGCAGGTTGCTCGCCGTCTACTACGCGCTGCGCGGGATCTCGCTGCTCTTCCTGCCGATGCTGATGGCGCCGACGGTGCAGCCGCCGATGGTGTTCTTCATCGTCTTCTACGGCCTGGACTGGGTCGCCACCGTCCCGCCGACGCTGGCCCTGTGCCGGGAGCAGTACGGCAAGGACAGCGCCATCGTCTTCGGCTGGGTCCTCGCCTCCCACCAGGTGGGCGCGGCGCTGGTGGCGTTCCTGGGCGGGGTCGCGCGGGACGCGTTCGGCTCGTACGACGTGGTCTGGTACGCGTCGGGGGCGCTGTGCGCGACGGCGGCGCTGATGGCCCTGGTGATCCGGCGGTCCCGCGAACCGGAGGACGCGGTCGCGGCCGCGGGCTGAACGGCGGGCGGGGCGGTCCGCGTCTCAGGCCGCCCGGCCGTCGGCGGAGAGTTCCCCGGCGACGGCCAGGAAGACGTGGAGGTTCACGACGTCGCTGACCGCGGCGTTGCACCAGACACCGGATCCGGTGGGTCCGCCGGTCCTCGTGACGAGGACCCTGCCCGACGCGATCCGGATCTCCCGGACCTCGGACCAGGGGAGGCGCCCCGTCGTCCTGGCGGTGATGCCGGTACGGGAGAGCGAGAAGTACCCGAAGTCGACCGTCCCGCCCTCCAGGGCCGATTGCAGGGCCATCGGACCCTGGGCGCGCAGGACGCACTGCTGCATGTGGGGTCCCCAGATCTCGGGGCCTTCGTAGAAGTGTGTGATGCTCGCGTTGTCGAGGCCCCGGCCCACCGCGGAGTAGACGTACTCGGTGGGGCCCGGGATGCCGTTGACGATCTTCTGGGTGATGTCCTGGTAGAGCCGCACGGAGTCCCAGCGGATGACGACCGTGCCGTCGCCGGACTGCGGGTTCACGATCAGCCCGTTCTCGAACAGGTGGAGACGCTTGGCGGCCTGCTTCCGGCTGAAGTCCGGTGTCCGGCGCAGCCACCAGAGGAACAGCAGTCCGGGTATCACGAACATCACCAGGAGGTTGAGCGTCGTGAAGACGTAGAGGGCGAAGAGCAGTCTGTTCAGGCGCTTGGGGACGAACGTGGCCTCAAGGGCGCCGAGTCGGTGGGCGGAGGCCAGTTCGACGGTTTCGGGCGACAAGGGTTTCGGTGCTGCTGCCATGGGTTTCTTCCTCGGGTGCGCGGGGGTGTCGGATGCCGGCGGAACGGGGCCGGCGGCGGCGTCCGATCCCGTTCCCCGACGCTAGGGCGACCCCGGGCATCCCACCAGCGACTGGATCGCATACGAGCCATGCTTGGATGGAATGTGTTCGAGATCGACGCGCTGCGTCTGCTGGTGACCGTGGCCGGGACCGGGTCCTTCACGAAGGCCGCGTCCCGACTCGCCTATACACAGTCCGCGGTGTCCCGGCGCATCGCCTCGCTGGAGAAACGCGCGGGCGGCCCGCTCTTCGAACGGCTCGCCCGGGGCGTGCGGTTGACCCCGGCCGGGCACGCGCTTCACCGGCACGCGGTGGAGGTGCTCGACCGCCTGTCGAGGGCGGAACACGAGATGGCCGCGATCCACGCGGGGCGGGGCGGGACGCTGCGGGTGGGGGCGTTCGCCACGGCCAACGTCTCCTTGGTCCCCGGTGCGTTGCGGGCGTTCTCGCGGTCCGCGCCGGACGTCGAGGTCATCGCGACCGAGGGGCGGAGCGGTGCGCTGATGAGGGGCCTCGCGGAGGGGGCGCTCGACCTGGCCGTGGTGAGCGACTACCCGGCCGGCCTGCCGTCCTTCGACGGCGTCACGACCGAGGTCCTGCTGGAGGACGAACTGTTCGTCGTGCTTTCCCGCACGCACCGCCTGGCCGGGGCCGGGACGGTCGACCTGCGCGAACTGCGCGACGAGACCTGGCTCCAGGACGTGTCCGCCGACCGGCACACATTGCTCGCCGAGGTGTGTGCCCGAGCCGGTTTCAGGCCGAGGAGGACGATCAGGATCGCCGAGTGGACCGGAAAGTTCGGCTTCGCGGCCGCCGGGCTGGGAGTCGCGCTGGTCCCCTCGCTGGCCGTATGGGCGGTCCCCGCCGAACTCTCCGTCTGCCGGCTCGGCGACCTCGCGCCGTGCCGCACCGTGCACGTCGCGCTGCCCGCCGCCCCGCTTCCGGCGGCACTGGGACTGCGGGAGCTGCTGCACGGGGCCGCGGGGTGAACGACCGTCCGCCGGGGCCGCGACGGCGGGTCGGGCGGCCGTCCGCCGGGGCGGGGCGCTCAGTCGCCGAGCGGTCCGAACCGTCCGAACGTCCCCCGGTGGAACAGCAGCGGCCCGTCCCCCTCCGGCCCCGTCCCGTCCGCCGTCCCCAGCGCCTCCACCCGGCCGACGACGATCAGGTGGTCGCCCCCGGTGTGGACGGCGTGGATGCGGCAGTCGATCCAGGCCGGTACGGAATCCAGCAGCGGCGACCCGGTCACCGGCGCGGCCCCGTACGCCACCCCCGCGAACTTGTCCGCCCCGCTCACCGCGAAGCCCCGGCACAACTCGCCCTGGTTCGCTCCGAGGACGTTGACGCAGAAGACCCCGGCGCGGGCGATGCGCGGCCAGGTCGTCGAGGTGCGGGCGACCATGAAGGCGACCAGTGGCGGATCGAGGGAGAGCGAGGCGAAGGACTGGCAGGCGAAGCCCGCCGGCCCCTCCTCGCCGTCCGGGGCGGGCGCGGTGACGACGGTGACCCCGCCGGCGTAACCCGTCGGGTCCTCCTCGCGGTCCGGGGCGGGTGCGGTGACGACGGTGACCCCGCTGGCGAAGTGGCCCAGTACGCGGCGGAATTCGGCCGGGTCGACGGGAGGGTGCTCGTCGTCGGCGACCGCCCGCAGCTCCGGGCGCGGCAGCGGGTCGACGGGTGCCGGTCCCGTACCGGTGGCGGCGCCGACGGACCTGAGATACCGGAGGGCGGTGGCGGCCATGCCTGCGTGTCCCATCATCCCTCGATTAGAGCTGACGGGTCATCAGATTGGAAGGGGGTGGTGGTGGATGCCGGGCTCGGGGGCCTGGCTATCCTCGGCCCGGAGGCAGTGCCGGGGATAGGGACGGGGGAAGGCGCATGTCGATGTCAGAGGCGGAGGGCGCCGGGCCGAGAGGTACCACGGGGCCGACGGAGGACGCCGATCCGACGGGAAGCACCGGGCCGGTGAAAGGCGCCACGGCACCCGCGCCCGAGCCCGTGTCCGAGCCCGGTCCCGTGTCCGAGTCCGTACCCGCGTCTGCGCCCGTACCCGCGTCTGCGCCCGAGTCCGCTCCTGCGCCCACGTCCCCGCCCGCGTCCGGGTCCGGTGACGCGCCGACGGTGTGGGCCGCGCGGCCGATCCTGGCGTCCGCGTGCACGCTGTACATGGCGGCCGTGCTCGGTGTGGAGATCAACGGGTTCGTGGAGCTCGCCGCCCCGGCCTTCGGTCCGCCGGACGGCCCCGGGGCGGTGCTGTTGATCATGCCGTTCCTGATCTGCTTCGGGGGCCCGTTCGCCCTGGTGGCGAGCCTGCTCCTGGTGCTTCCCACCCTCTCGGCGGCGCGTTGGGCGGGGGCCCGGTTCACCGGCCGTGACGTGTGGTGGTGGGTGCCGGTGATCGCGTCGGTCGTGGCCGCGGCGGGCGCCGCTGCCCTCGGCGCGTCCCGGCACCTCGGCCCCGGCCCGTCGGCCCTGGGCTGGCTGGTGGCCGCGGTGCTGCTCACGGCCGCCGCTCTCGTGGCCCGCCGCACCGCACTGCGCGGGGGCAGGATCCGGCACGTCCTCGGCTGGGGCACGGTGGTCGCGGTGGCCGTGTTCGCGATCGGTGCGGGAGCGTTCGCCACCGGGCTGGCCACGGAGTACCGGCCGCCGCGGGTCGACACGGCGGTGCTGTCCGGGAGCTGGGCCGACGGCGAGGGCGGTATGTTGCGGCTGGCCGCCGACGGCACGGCACACGCCGACGGGCTGACGGACCACCACTCGGCCGATGCGGACGACGCGGAGCCCACCGCCGCGAAGTACCGCTGCTCGGGGCGGGGCACCTGGAGCTACGGGGCAGGCGATTCGACGACGTGGGACCAGCGCGTCCGCATCCGGATCGAGGGCTGCCCCGGCTTGGACCATCCCGACGGGTGGCGGATCGGCGGTACGCCGGACCGGCTCGAACTCGGCAGCGAGTACGGCGAATTGGACGCGCCGGACTGGTACGCGCTCACCCGGCGGTGACCGGACCCCGGCGGCCGTCGGCGGCCGGTTCCCGGCCGGACCCCCGACGTTCGTCAGGGGTCGGACCTGCCGTTCGGCCCGGGTGCCCCGCGCCCGCCGCTCCTAGGTTCGCGTCCCATGAGACGAGTGAGACGAGAAACCGGAAGCAGGACCAGTACCGGGACCGGCGACCGCGCCGGCCGGCCCCTGCTCGCCTGCGCCGTCCTGGGCGCGGGCGCGGCGGCCGTCGTGGGCCTCGCCCCCGGGGGCCTGGGCACGGACCGCGCCGTGGAGGTGACGGGCGGCGCCTCGGCGTCCGCGTACCGCTCGGTCACCGGGGCGGTGGCCGACGCCCCGTCCTGGACGGGGCCGGTGCTGGAGGCGGCCACCGAGGGCACCCTGGTGGTCCTCGGCCTGCTGCTGGTGTGGGTGTGGTGGAGCGCCGTGCGACGGCGGGACGACCGGGTGTCCGCCGGTACGGTCCTCACCGGCATCGGCACCGTGCTGGCGTACGCCGTCAGCGAGGCCGTGAAACTGGCGGTGGACGAGGAACGCCCCTGCCGGGCCCTCGACCGCATCGCGGAGACGGCCGCCGAGTGCCCGCCGCCCGGCGACTGGTCCTTCCCGAGCAACCACGCCACCCTGGCCGTCGGCCTCGCGGTGGGCCTGGCCGTGCTGCGGCCGCGCCTGGCCGCCGTCACCCTGCCGGTGGGCGCGGCGGCGGCGCTGCTGCGGGTCATGGTCGGGGCGCACTACCCGCACGACGTGCTGGCCGGAGCGGTCCTCGGGGCGTCGGTGGTCGCGGCCGTGCTGCTCGCGTTCCTGCCGCTCGCCCGGACGGCGGCGTCAGCGATCGGACGGCGGCTGCGCGGGCGCGACGATTCCGGCCTCGTGGGCGACGACCGCAGCGGCGGCCCGGTTGTCCACGCCCAGCCGGGCCAGGATGGAACTCACATGCGCCTTGACCGTCCCCTCCACCACGTGGAGCCGCCGGGCGATCTGCCCGTTGGACAGCCCGCTGCCGAGGAAGGCCAGTACGTCGCGTTCCCGGGCGGTGAGCGCGGCGACCCGTTCCCGGGCGGCGGTGCGGCGGTCGGCCAGGGTGCCCGCGCCGGTGGCCGAGAGGTGGGCGACGACCCGCGCCGCGACCTTCGGTGACAGATAGGCGGCGCCGTCGGCCACCGCGCGCACCCCCGCGATCAGTTCCTCGGGCTCGCCCGACTTGATCAGGAAGCCGGCGGCGCCGCCCCCCAGGGCCCGGAGGATGTAGTCGTCCTCGCCGAACGTCGTGAGCATCACGACCCCCGTCCCCGGGGCGGTGCGCCGGATCTCGGCCGCGGCCTCGATGCCGTTCGTCCGGGGCATCCGGATGTCGAGCACGGCGACGGCCGGGTGGTGCGCATGCACCAGTTCCACGGCCTCCCGCCCGTCGGCGGCCTCGGCGACGACCTCGATGCCGGGGTCGGTGGACAGCACGGCGCGCACCCCGGCGCGGATCATCGGCTCGTCGTCGGCGATCAGCACCCGGATCACCGGCCGCTCCCCGGAACGCGGGTCGGGCTCATGGGGCCAGGGCCTCCTTGGACATCAGCCGGCCGTCCCGGAAACAGAGCCGGTAGGAGTCCCCCGACCGGTCGTCGAAACGGTCCGCCGTCATCGCGTAGTACGCGCATGTGATGCCCTTTCCCTTCGGTTCCCCGGCCACCGGCCGCTGCCTGGTCTCCCGGTCGGGCAGCAGCCGCCGGACCGCCTCCCGATCCTGTCCCACCCGCAGCCGTGCGTAGTCCCCCGGGTTCAGCACGGACTGCCGGGCCGAGTGGACGTCCCAGGCCATCAGCGCGGCGCTCAGCACCCCCCACACCACCAGGGGCAGCACGACCGCGAGGACCAGCGCCCGGCGGACCCGGCTGCGGGCGTACCGGTGCTCCGGCGACAGGACCGGGGCGGCGGCCGACGACGGGACCGGGGACGCGGCGGGCGGCCGGTGGGCGGGCGGGGTGTGCGGAATCCGCGCGGTGACCGCGAAGCCGCCCCCGTACGGGCCGTGCCCGAACGTGCCGCCCGCCAGCCGCACCCGCTCGTCGAGCCCGATCAGCCCCCGCCCGGTGCCGGGGGCGTCCCCGGCGCGGACCGGGACGGGCGGGGGCCCGTTCTCCACCCGGACCGTCGTCCCCCCGGCGGTGTGCGCCACCCGCACCTCCACCCGGGCCCCCGGCGCGTGCTTGGCCGCGTTGGTCAGGGCCTCCTGGACGACCCGGTGGGCGGCCCGCGCGGCGGTCGGGGGCGCGGCGTCCGCGTCCCCCTCCACCCGCAGGTCCACCGCGAGACCTGCCGCCGCGGCCTCCTCGACCAGCCGGGGGATGCCGGTGCCGGGCGGGCCCGGCGGTTCGTCGTCGGCCTCCTCGCGCAGCAGCCCGATCACCTCGCCGAGCCGCTCCACCGACGAGGCGGCGCGGGACCGGATCTCCCCGGCCGCCGTCCGGTGCGCGTCGTCGAGCCCGGGGGCCAGCTTGAGGGCCCCGGCCGACAGCGCGATGAGGCTGAGGTCGTGCCCGAGGACGTCGTGCATGTCCCGGGCGATCCGGGCCCGCTCCCGGGACCGCGCCTGCTCGGCGACCAGCTGCTGTTCGCGCTCCAGCCGGGCGGCCCGCTCCCAGCCCGCCCGGGCGAGTTCCTGGTACTGGCGCCAGAAGCGCCCCACGAACCACGGCAGCACCGCGGCCACCGCCACCACGGCGACGAACCGCCCCGCCATCAGCAGCCAGGAGGGCACCAGGGCCACCGCCACCACCCCGCCCGCGAGGAGCGCGACCAGCGCGAGCAGCGCGGACCCGGTCCTGCCCGGCTCCCGCCCGGCGAGGAGGGCGGCCACGGCGGCGGGCAGCGCCCACCACGGGCTGACGGCGCTCAGCCCGACACAGGCCGCCGCCGCGACGGTCAGCAGACCGCCCCGGGTGGCGGCCCGCCCGGCCGCGCCGATGATCGTCGTTCTGTCCACCCGGACGACGGTACGCAGACCGGGGGCGTCCCGGCACTGCCGAAAGTCACGGTTCCCGGACCGGGCCCGGTCCGGAGCGGGCCGGCGCGGGGTGCGGGGATGGGGTAAGGTCCTAAACGAGACGGAACGTTCCGTCTCGTTAATGCTCAGGGCCGGACGCCGCGGAACACCGGAAACGGAACGCGGTGCCGGTCACGGACGAAGGAGCGGCCCCGTGCCGAACACCAGGACGTGGTTCATCACCGGCGCCTCCCGCGGCCTGGGGCGCGCCTTCACCGAGGCCGCCCTGTCCGCCGGGGACCGGGTCGTGGCCGCCGCGCGCGACATCGGCCCGCTCGCCGACCTCGCGGAGAAGCACCCGGACGACTTCCTCGCGCTGTCCCTCGACGTCTCCGACCGCCGGGCCGTGTTCGAGACCGTGGACCGCGCGGCGGCGGCCTTCGGCGGCCTCGACGTGGTGGTCAACAACGCCGGCGGAATGCTGTACGGCATGGTGGAGGAGGCCACCGAGCAGCAGATCCGGGACCACCTCGACGTCAACTTCTTCGGCGCGGTCTGGGTCGCCCAGGCCGTGGTCCCGCACCTGCGGGCACGGGGCTCCGGCCGCCTCCTGCAGATCACGTCGATGGGCAGCGGCGGCGGCATGGCCTCGGTCGGGTTCTACGGCGCCGGCAAGGCGGCGCTCGGCTCGGTCAGCGAGGCGCTGGCTATGGAGGTCGAGCAGTTCGGCATCAAGGTCACCGTCGTCCAGATGGGCGGCTATGCCACGGGGCTCTTCACGAGGGGCACCACGACGACCGAACCCGACCCCGCCTACGAGGAGTTGCGCGCCCGCCTGGCGGAGATGTGGGGCGACGACGCGGGACCCGACCCGAGGGAGGCGGCCCCCGCACTCCTGGAACTGGCCGCCCTGCCGGACCCGCCGCTCCGCCTGATCCTCGGCAGCCGGTCCTTCGACATGGTCCAGGAGATGGACCGGTCCCGCACCGAGCAGTACCTCGCCTGGGAAACCCTCAGCCGCACGGCCTCGGGCTGAGCCCGCACACCGCGAACACGCCCCGTCGCGGACCGCTACGCTGAGTCGATCGAGCCAATGAACGGGAGGAGACACCGGATGACCAGTGCGCCCGACTGCAGCCGGGGCATCGATTCCGAACGCGCTCCGAAGTTCGCGGTGCAGCGGATCCGCGGGGACCGGGTCCAGGTCATCGAGGGGATCATCGAGCCCGTGACACCGACCCGGGACCACGAACGGGCGGCCCGGGTCGTCCGCCGGCAGATCGAGGACCGGGTCGACGAACTCGGCTGTGCCGAGGGCTCGGGCAACCTGGACCTGGACACCGGCGGGCTGTCGCCCGTGTGAGCCGCGGGGCGCCGCGAGCACGCCCCGTACGCCCCGTACGTCTCAGAGCCCCCGGTACTCCGGGGCCCGGCGTTCCACGAAGGCCGCCACGCCCTCGTTGGCGTCCCGTGTCGTCATGTTGATCTCCTGGGCCATGGCCTCGGCGGCGAACGCCGTCGTGCGGTCGGCGTCCAGGGAGGCGTTGACGAGCTGCTTGGCGAGGGCGATGGCCCGGGTCGGGCCGTCGGCCAGCCGCCGGGCCCACGCCTGGGCGGTCTTCGCCAACTCCCCGTCCGGCACGACCCGGTTGACCAGGCCCAGCCGTTCCGCCTCCGCCGCCGGCAGCGAATCGCCGAAGAACATCAGCTCCTTGGCGCGCTGCGGGCCGATCAGCCGGGGCAGCAGATACGCGCCGCCGGCGTCCGGCACCAGGCCGCGGCGCACGAACACCTCGATGAACTTCGCCGACTCGGCGGCCAGCACCAGGTCGCAGGCGAACGCGAGATGGGCGCCGAGCCCGGCCGCGGTGCCGTTGACGGCCGCGACGACCGGCTTCTCGCAGTCCAGCACCGCCGCGATCAGCCGCTGCGCGCCGAGCCGGATCGTACGGGCCACGTCGCCCGGCACCCGCTCCCCGGTCGTCGCGGCGCCGCGCAGGTCGGCGCCCGCGCAGAAGCCGCGGCCGGTGGCGGTGAGGACGACGGCCCGGACCGCCGGGTCCGCGGACGCCTCAAAAAGCAGCGAGATGACGCGTTCCCGCTGGTCAGGGGTTATGGCGTTCATCGCTTCGGGGCGATTGAGCGTGATCAGGAGGACGCCGTTGTCAGTGGCGTGGAGTACCAATGGGTCGAGCGGGTCGGGGGACCCGGCGGACTCGGTGGTGTCTTCGGGGGAGGACGGCATGGGGCAGCTCCTGGACGGACGACGGGACGGACGGGACGGTTTCGGTCGGGGCGTTCGGTGGCGGCGGTGGGGCCGGTCAGCGGCAGACGGCGAGCGCGTCCAGCGCCACCGCGCCCTGACCGCGCCCCAGCACCATCAGCGGGTTGATGTCCAGCTCGGCGAGGTCGTCGCCCAGCTCCAACGCCATCCGCTGCACCCGCAGCACGACCTCGACGAGTGCGTCCACGTCCGCCGGGGGCCCGCCGCGCACGCCCTCCAGCAGGGCCCGGCCGCGCAGTTCGGCCAGCATCGACCGCGCCTGGTCCTCGCCGAACGGCGGCACCCGCACCGCCGCGTCGTGCAGCACCTCGACCAGTACACCGCCGAGCCCGACCGTCACCGTCGGCCCGAACAGCGCGTCGTGCGTGACGCCGACCATCATCTCGACGCCCCGTTCGACCATCTGGCAGACCAGGATCCCGTCCAGCTCGATGTTCTCGAAGCGCGCGATGTCGGTCAGTTCGCGGTACGCGTCGCGGACCTGGCTCGCGGAGGTGAGCCCGACCTTGACCAGGCCCAGCTCGGTCTTGTGGGCGAGCCGGGCGCCGGACGCCTTCATGACGACCGGGTAGCCGACCAGCCCCGCGGCCCGGACGGACGCCGCGGCGCTGGTCACCAACTGCTCGCGCGGCACCCGTATCCCGTACGCCCGCAGCAGCTGCTTCGCCGCGTGCTCGCTCAGCTGGCGGCCCGGCCGCATCAGCGCCTGCGCCTTGCGGAACGAGGGCGAGGGCGTGCGGGGCGCCTCGTCGAAGGGGGAGCGGTAGGAGGCCGCGAAGCGGTGGTGCTCCAGATAGGCCCGTACGGCGGTGATGCAGTTGCCGAAGGTGCGGAAGGTGGCGACGCGGGAGGAGCCGAGCAGCGTCGTGCGGTACGCCTCCTCCGTGCCGACGGGCGACCCCCACACCACGCACACCAGCTTGTCCGTGCTCTCCGCGGCGTCCACCAGGTCCTGCGCGAGCCGGTCGCTCATCGGTGGGAAGGGGCCGGTGATCGGACAGATCAGCACCCCGACACCGGGGTCGGCGAGGATCGCGTCGATGATCTTCCGGCCGCGCCAGTCGCCCACCGGATGGCCGCCGTTGTCGACCGGGTTCGCCACGTTCAGGTAGTCGGGGATCCACTCGTGCAGTTCGCGCTGCTTGGCCTCGGACAGGGTGGGCAGGCTCAGCCCGGCCCCGGTCGCCAGGTCCGCGAAGTGCGCGCCCGTGCCGCCCGAGATCGAGTACACCACGACCCCCTCGGCCTGCGGCCTGCGCGCGCGGGCGAGCAGGGCCGAGGTGTCCTGGAGCTCGTCGAGCCCGTCCACCCGGATCACGCCGAACTGCCGCATCGCCGCGTCCACCACCTGGTCGGCGCCGGTCAGCTTGCCGGTGTGCGACGCGGCGGTCCTGGCCCCCGCCTCCGTACGCCCCACCTTGACCGCCACGACCGGAACCCCGGCCCGTGCCGCCCGGTCCGCGGCCAGCAGGAAGGAGCGCCCGTCCTTGAGCCCCTCCACGTAACAGGCGATGGCCCCGACCTCCGGGCGCTGCGAGAAGTACGAGATGAAGTCGGCGGTCTCCAGGTCCGCCTCGTTGCCCGTGGGCGCCCAGTGCGAGAGCCGCACGCCCAGTTCCTGGAGGGTGAAGACGGGGCGGCCCTGGTGGCCGGACTGGGTGATCAGCGCGATCGCCGGTCCGTCGAGGTCGTCCCGGAACCGCTCGAAGGCGTTGAGGTTGGTGTTCGGCCCGAGCAGCCGCAGCCCGGACCGGGCCACCGCCTCGGCCAGCCGCTCCTGGGCGGCGGCGCCCTCCTCGCCGGTCTCGGCGAACCCGGAGGCGAAGGCGACGGCGAACCGCACCTCGGCCTGCGCGAGTTCCTCGATCACCGGGAGCGGGTCACCGACCAGCAGCACCGCCAGGTCGACCCGTTCCGGCAGCTTCGCGACGGAGGGGGAGCAGGGCCGCCCGAACACGGACTCCCGCGTGGGGTGCACGGGATACAGCCGCGCCCCGACCCGCTCGGCCCAGTCGATCAGCTGCCGGGTGATTCCGGTGTTGGGCCGCCCCTCGGCGTCGGACGCGCCGACGACGGCCACGGACTCCGGCCGGAAGAACCGGTCCAGGTCCGGCACGGCCGCGTGCAGCGGCCGGCCGCTGACGTCGAGGACGCCCTCCGCGGCGGCCGTCGTGCTGTGGACGGCGGCGTGCGGTTCCTCGCCGCAGGCCACCACCCGGGCGCGGAAGTCGGTGGTGAGGGTGCCGTGAGTCGATCCAAGCATCGTTCCGCCCACTTCTGCTCGGGGTCCGTCGGGTGACCGTGTCCGGTCGGCCCATAGCTGACACTCTGTCAGGTTACTGAACTGACGCCTCGTCAGGAATGGGTGTGCAGGCAAAGGCTGGAGGAGGCGGGGGCAGGGGCGGGGACGGGGTCGCGTGGCCGGAGCCGGTTGGCCGGATTCGTACAACCTCCTGGTGATCTTGGTTGTCCAACGTGCGGGCCGGACTCACCGGCCGTCGTCCGCCACTCCTGGCGCATCCCCATGGGGAGAAACATGAGACCCGTCTCCACCCGACGCACCGTGCGTCTCGGCTTCTGCGCCGCCGCGGCCGCCGGACTGCTGACCGCAGGGCTCGCCACTCCCGCGTTCGCGGCGAAGAAGCAGTCCGACCAGCTCTGGATACAGGCGCCCGGCGAGCAGAAGGTGACGTCCGTCGGCGACCCGTCCCAGGGCAGCCCGCTGGACATCGGGCTGTACCACGACAACGACAACTTCACCGTCACCGACGGCCGTCTCACGGTCGACATCTCCGGTGTCGCCGGAGTCGCCGAGGTGACCTGGCCCGACAACTGCGCGCCGACCGGGACCACGGCCGTGTGCACCGTCTCCGATGTGCCCGTCATGGGCGACACCTACAGCCCGCAGGTCCACCTCACGGTCCGCGCCGCCGACGGCGCCGCGCTCGGCGCCCAGGGCCGGATCACCTACGCCGCCACGGCCACCGGCGGCCCCGACGGCACGCTGGAGGCCCCGCTCGACTCGTTCGACACCACGGTCACGGTCGGTTCGGGCCCCGACCTGTCCCTCGGGCCGATCAGCCCGGTGAGCGGACTCCTGCCGGGCGACGTCCGGACCGTTCCGTTCGCGGTGACGAACAAGGGCGGCGAGCGCTCCGAGGGCCTCACCGCCAGGTTCACCGCCTCGTACGGCCTGGAGTTCCTCAACCGGTACGCCGAGTGCACGTACGCGACGATCGGCGGCGGCGACGACTACGTCCCGATGACCGAGGCCACCTGCTCCTTCGACCAGGTGATCGAGCCCGGCGGCTCCTTCGCGCTGCCCGCACCGCTCCAGGTGGCCCTTTCCGCGCACGCGTACGGCGAGCGGCTGGACATCACCGTCGAGCCCGGCAACGGCGCCACCGACCTCTCGGACGAGGACAACTACGGCATGGCCCGCTTCACCGCGGTCAACACGGCGGACTTCGAGGCCCGGGGCGCGAACGTCACCGGCGCCGTCGGCGAGACCGTCACCGCCGAACTCGGCTTCCGCAACAACGGTCCGGCCTGGATCGGCAACCTCGGCTCCGGCGACTCGGTCGCGGCCGTCGACTTCACCGTCCCCGCCGGCGTCACCGTCACCTCCGCCCCCGCCGGCTGCGAACCGCGGACCCTGAGCGGCGGCTACTACCCGCAGGCGACCGGCGCCCCGCGCTACAGCTGCGAGATGCCGTACTGGGCGCTGCCCGACACCACGCGGTCCCTTCCCTTCGGGCTGCGCATCGACCAGGTGGTCCCCGACGCGACCGGCCGGGTCATGCTCACCACCGGCGGCTCCAGCCCCGCGACCTTCCCGTTCGACCCGCAGACCGGCAACAACACCGCACAGCTCGTGGTGAACGCCACGCCCACCGCCTGATCCCCTCTCCCCGACCCGGTGCGGGGCGCGACCGGTGCTCCGGCCGCGCCCCGCACTGTTTCCCCGTGCCCGTGATGGGCCCCGCGGCTCAGGGCAGGAACTCGTGGAACGGCCCGTCGGGCGCGAAGTTGCGGGAACACAGCGTGACGTCCCGGCCCTTGAGGTAGGCCAGCAGCCACTCGCCGAACGTCATCTCGTAGAGGGTCCAGGCCGGGCTGTCGAACTCCTGGACCACCACGCGCCAGGGCGCCGAGGGCCCGTCGGGAATCCGCAGGAAGACCGCCTCGCCCGTCGTGGCCGACGCCACCGGTATCAGCTCCCCGGGCTCCGACCCCACCGGACTCGGCAGGAACTCCACCATGTCCTCGTCGCGCCAGAGTTCCAGATCGCCCCTGATGTTCTTGCCCAGGCTGTGCAGGAGATGACCGGCGGGATGTGTCAGATACAGCTGGTTGTTGACCTGGACCGAACCGTAGGCGTCCACGATCTCGCGGAAGTCCGCGGGGAATCCGACCCCGAGTTCCTGCTCCAGCTCGGTCCACGGGGCCGGATCGGTCCAGTTGAAACGGGGCTCGCCCAGCAGGGCGATGATCTCCGGAAGCGTTGCCGTCACGGGTTTCCTTCGGGGACGTCGGGCCGATGCCCGTCCTGGGGCCGGGCGCGGTACGGGAGAAGGGGCCTCCCGGACCGCCGGGGCCGTGCACGGTCATCCTCGCCCGTGGCACTGACAGTTCCAGGGATGCCACCGACAGTTCCGGGGCGCCACTGACAGTTCCTGGGCGCCGCCGACAGCCCCGGGTGACCTGCGTCAGTGGTTGACGACCGCCCGTCCCGTCCCGTACGGACGGGGCGGCATCACTTCGTCGACTCCAGAATGCGGTCGAGTGTCCGGCGCCCCATGCCGCTCATCGTCGGATTGCTCTCGACGTAGTACCAGACGAGCCCCATCGCCTGCTCGAAGGCCCATGCCCTGCCGCGCTCCCACTCCAGATCGTCGCAGGCCAGTGCCTGCCGGAGCACTTGCCGGGGCCCCGACTCCAACAGGTGCCAGGCGCCGACCAGATCCAGCGCGGGGTCGGCCGGGCCGAAGCCGCCGGTGTCGAGCACGCCGCTGAGCCGGTCTCCCGTGACCAGTACGTTGCCGGGAATCAGGTCACCATGGCTCATCACGTCGGCAGCCGTGCGCGGCAACTCCCGGAAGTGGCTCCACAGTTCGCGCAGCCGGGGCACGTCGAGCAGCCCCTCGCTCTCCTCGAAGCACTTCGCCACCCAGTCGTCGTGGTGGGCGAGAACGCCGCCACGGTTCTCGCCGCTGAAACGCCGACCCCGCGTCCCGGCATCCCGCAGGGCCGCGATGAAGGCCGCGAGATCCTCGGCGAAAGCGTCCGACCCACTCGGGTCGGCATCGAGGGCGACCGTTCCCGACAGCCATGTCTGGACCGACCACGGCATGGGGTAACCCGCTCCGGGCTTTCCCAGGGCGACGGGTTCCGGAACGGGGAACCGGGACACCCGTGCCAGTTCCGCGCTCGCCCGGGCTTCCCGTTCCAGGACCGCCAGCGCCTCCGCGGCATCGGTCGGGCGCAGCGGGAAACGCGCGGAGAGGTCGTCCCCGATGCGGAAGACGGCGTTGACCGTACCGGTCGACGACAGGTGCCGGACCGCCTTGCCGCTCCACTGGGGGAACTGTTCCTTGATCAAGGTCGCGACGACGTCGGTGGTCACGTGCACTTGGTCATCGTGCATGGTCAATCTGGCAGGCCCTTCCACTGGTCCGGTCCGAAACGAAGGAGGCAGTCCGGATCGACTGGGACGACGGCCAGTATTCCGATGCCGGGCTCCGGATCAACCGGGTTTTCCGGCTCCCAGGTGTCTCTGCCGTTCCGGTCGCCCCGGGGCACCCGGACACCGCCGGCCACGCCCCGGCACCGTCGGCCACACCGTCCGCGCTCCCGGATCACCAGTCGACGTGGGCGTCGATCCACCGGTCCAGGCCGTCGGCGTCGTCCGCGGGCGGCAGGTCGGGGGCGCAGCTCAGGGGCGTGCACGACAGCTGCAGATGGGTGAGGTAGCCGTAGGGGCCGTTGTCGGACGCCGGGCCGAGGACCAGGGCGTGGGTCGGGGTGCGCCAGACGCGGTGGGTCAGCGCGGGCCCGGTGACGATGGCCGCGGACGACGGCGCCGTCCGCTCGGGCCCCCGGCCGAGGCGATCGGTCATGGTCCGCGCAGCCTGTTCGAGGACCGCCTCGCAGTCCTGGTCGGTGCACGGCCTGCGACCGCTCCAGCCGGGCAGTTTCCGCCAGTCGTCCACGATGCCGTACAGCCACGTCCTGTTGTTCATCACGACCTAGCCAGGGGACGCCCTGCTTTAGCGGGGTGGGGAATGGCTTCTCTGGGCTGCTCTGACGTCAACTGGGTGCATGGATCTGCACTGTTCATCTGTGCCACTCCGCTGCCGCATTAGACCTGTGGCGTGTGTATAGTGATTGTATGGCCGTGACCAGGAAGGTTCGTCGGTTCTCCGGCGGCGTGTATGACCTCGGACTCCACATCGTGTGGTGCCCGAAGTACCGCCGTCCGGTTCTCGGCGGCAGGGTCGCGGAACGGCTGGACGAACTGATCCGGCAGAAGGCTGACGAACGCGGCTGGGGGATCATCGCCCTTGAGGTGATGCCCGACTACGTCCACCTCTTCGTGAAGCACGACCCGAAGTCGTCAGCCTCGTACGTGGCCAATCAGTTCAAGGGCTTCACCTCCCGCGTCCTGCGCGAGGAGTTCCCGCACCTGAAGTCGCGGATGCCCACGCTGTGGTCGTCGTCGTACTTCGCGGCATCGGTCGGTGCCGTGTCGGCGACAACGATCGAGAAGTACATCAACACCCAGTGGGAACGCCCGTGGAAGAAGGGGGACGGCTCTTGATCCGCGCCTACAAGTTCCTCCTTCGTCCCACCAAGGGGCAGGCGGCGGCACTCACCGACATGCTGCGGGACCACTGCACCCTCTACAACGGCGCGCTTCAGGAGCGCCGGGACGCCTACCGGCACAGCACGAAGACGAACATCAAGTACGGGGACCAGTCCGCGCAGCTCAAGGAGATCCGCGCGTTCGACCCGGAGCGCCAGGGCCGCTGGTCGTTCAGCTCGCAGCAGGCCACCCTGCGCCGCCTCGACAAGGCCTTCCAGGCGTTCTTCCGTCGGGTCAGGACCGGGCAGACGCCGGGCTACCCGCGCTTCAAGGGCGCCGGGCACTTCGACACCGTGACCTTCCCGAAGGACGGCGACGGCTGCCGCTGGGACTCCACCCCTCACGACCGCCAGACCCGCGTCCGCCTCCAGGGCGTCGGGCACGTCCGTGTGCACCAGCACCGCCCCGTACAGGGCCGTGTCAAGACGATCAGCGTGAAGCGTGCGGGAACCCGCTGGTATGTCGTCCTCTCCTGCGACGAGGTCCCCGCCGAGCCGCTGCCGCCCACCGGGGCAGTCGTCGGCATCGACATGGGCGTCGCCCACTTCCTGACCACCTCGGACGGCGAACACGTCGCCAACTCGCGCTTCCTCCAGGCGATGTCCGACGAACTCGCCGAAGCGCAGCGGCACCTCGCGACGTTCCCCAAACGGACCCGGCAGCGCACCAAACGCCACCGCGCGGCGGCCCGGAGGGTCGCCAAGCTGCACGGCAGGATCCGCCGTCAGCGCGCCGACTTCCACCACAAGACCGCCCGCGCGCTCATCACCGACCACGACGTGATCGCGCACGAACGGCTGAACACGGCGGGCATGACCAAGAGCCCCGCCCCCAGGCCCGACCCCGAGCAGCCTGGCGGCTTCCTGCCCAACGGCGCTGCCGCGAAGGCCGGGCTCAACCGCAGCATCCTCGACGCGGGCTGGGCGCAGTTCCTCGGAATCCTGGCGAACAAGGCTGGGAGTGCCGGTCGCCTCGTGATCCCGGTGGACGCGCGCAGCACTTCCCGCACGTGCCCGGAGTGCGGGCACGTCGCGAAGGAGAACCGCATCACTCAAGCGAAGTTCCAGTGCACGGCGTGCGGGTTCGCGGCGAACGCGGACCACGTCGGCGCGACGAACGTCCTCAACAGGGCCGGGCTGGTCCTCTGCGACGTGGCCTAGCCACCGACAACAGGAAGCCCGCGCGTTTACACGTGGGTGGAGTCACCTCCTCGTCCTCCGGGTCGACGGGATACACCTCGCCGAATACCAGGAAGCTCCGGGCGTCCGGGACCCCGAACGGAGTGAGGCCGTCGGTGCACAGCACATGCCCGTACCCGGTGCGGAAGGAGTCCTGCACCAGGTCCTCCCAGGCCCAGCCACGCCTTTGGACCTCCGCATCGAGGGCGTCGGAGCCGTCGGGGACGTGCGGCGCGGTCGGCAGCGCGAGGAACTCGTCGAGGGCCTCGGCGGTCAACGGGCTGTGGGCGAGGGCGTGTACGGGTATCGGCATGCCGGTCACTCCAGGGACCGCCCGGGGCCGGATCCGCCGGCGGCGGGGCCACGCCGCCGGGCACCTCTTCTCACCAGGCGGTGAGGTCGACCGCGTGGACGCAGCGCGGATCGGTTTCATCGGTCGTCCAGCGCTCCTCCTCGCGCACGAGGGAGGGGAGCGCGGCGAGCAGCGCGGTCAGCGCACCGGTGAGGCGCACACCGACCGCGACCGGCCCGGGGCCGTGCTGTCCGCCGGACGGCTCAGCTCTCCGTTCCACATGCGCACTCAACCGTCCACCTCACATCTGACCGGCCCGCGTCCATGTGCGGCCCGCACCCTGCCGCCGACCGTTCTCCAGGAATCAGGAGCCCTCGACCTTGACCAGTGTCAGGGCGATTGGCCCGTCCACGTCCGGGTGCAGGTACACCTCCTTCGAACTCACCGTCCAGAGCTGGATGTCGCTCATGACCTGCCGACCATCGATCTTGTCGGGTTCCAGATACACGAAGTTCGAGGGGGTGGGATCCCAGGTGCCGCCGAAGTCGCCGAGAGGGACGTCCCTCCCATCGAGCTCCACATCGGCCTGGGAGAAGCCGACGGCGGAGAACCGACCGCCCACGTCCAAGCGGATCTCCGCACCCGTGTCGTCATTCCGGTACACCCCGGGCAGGTCGCCCGGGTCGACATGGACCGGGCCCAGACCCATACACCCCGACACGAGGACCGTCATCAGCGCGACCAGCACAGCGACGAAGCCGCCCCTCCCCATCCCTCGTGCCGCCTTTGTGCCAACCTGCGTGTCCACACGCTTCTCCCCCCGGATCAGGCAGCGGGATTGCCACCCCACAACCCATTTGAACACGCTCAAAAAACCGGTGTGCGGCTGGCCCCTGGTACGGCTTCGTGTCGCACACCGAGCGCTCCCCCCCCCCGGCACGGCTGGACAACTTCGACAGAAGGCATGGGCTCGCTTTTCGAACCTCGTGGCAACCGCCCGGTTGACCTTCAACTTCCCGATCAGCCGCTCTGCTTCGTTCCTGCGAACGTTGCGGACCTTCTCGAAACTTCGGGCGCGGCGGCGTCCACTCGGACCGGGGCCGTGCCCGGCACGGACGAATCCGGCGGTGTTCTCCTCCGCCGGGCGATGGCGGGCTCAAGCGGCAGGCGGGTGACCGCACTGCGCAGAAAACTGGTTGACCGGCCCATGGTGGCCACCGAGGCTGGTGTGCCACCACCACCGGCCCGGGGGAACGAGTGTCGACGGTTATCTCTGCCATGTTCACGTGCCCGCTCGGCGACGACGCGGCGCTGATTCCGCGAACGGCCGCGATCGCGGAGGCCCATCAGACCCTGTTGATGGCCAACTACGAGCGCCTCGCGCAGGGGGACCCGGACTACGACGTCGAGAACCCGCCGACGCTCGACGAGACGCGCTCGAACCTGGAGCGCCAGGGCCGCGCATGGGTCGAGGGAACGAAGCTGCCCTTCGACATCGCAGTGCGGGCGGGCCGGGACTGGCAACTGGTCGGGGCGGTCACCTTGAACTGCGACATGGCCATGAAGACCGGTGAGATCGGCTACTGGATCGACGCCGCGTTCGAAGGCCGGGGGCTGGTCACCAGGGCCGCCACCAAGGTCCTGGACGAGGCGTTCGGCCCCATGGGTCTGGACCGTGTCGAACTGCGGACCGGTACCGACAACGTGCGCAGCCGCAGTATGGCCCGCCGCCTGGGATTCACCGAGGAGGGCCTGCTGCGCGAAGCGGTGATCTTCCCCAACGGGGAACGCGACGACGACGTCATCCACGGACTCCTCGCGCGGGAATGGATCAAGTCCCGTGAGCAGGAAGCTCCGTCGCAGCCGTAGGAAGTGACCGGGGCGGCCGGCCTTCGCCCCAAAGCCGTTCGTCGCGTCCCCGGTCGGGCCGTACGGAGAGGGTGTATGTGCAGCCTGCGTCGGGGACGACGACGAGGAGCGGGTTGCCGTTCTTGAGGTGGGCGTGGGCGGCGCGCTGGCCGTTGCGGTCCTGGTACCAGGCGCGCAGCTCGGCGGAGTGGTCCGGCCCGGGTGCTCCGGGCAGGCGCATGGAGGGCGTCACCCAGGCGGAGTGGCGGGGGTCGGGGTCGAGCCGGTCCACGATCCGCAACGCCTGCCCGCCCAGCCAGCGCAGGGCGAGTACGGGCGAGATGGTCCGGAAGGTGCCCAGC
Organism: Streptomyces sp. NPDC006435; assembly: GCF_040612315.1. NCBI lineage: Bacteria > Bacillati > Actinomycetota > Actinomycetes > Kitasatosporales > Streptomycetaceae > Streptomyces > Streptomyces sp. NPDC006435. The sequence continues at coordinate 128,415 of NZ_JBEXPY010000002.1, read as the reverse complement.
ACGTACCGCGCGGTGTCCCCGGTGCCGTACACCGGCCCCTCGACCACTGCCTCGCACAGGTAACCACCGGGCTGCCGGGGCCCGTTCGCGCCGGACTGTCCATCCGCATGCCCGGTGGCCGACTGCTCGTTCACAGAATCCGCCCCGCGCTACGGGCATTGCACCGGGCGGTCTCGGCCCGCAGCCGCTCCATGGGCTCCGGAACCCGCACCTCCGCCGGCTCCGCCTCCCACTCCGTACCGCCGCACACCGGCCGCAACGACCAGTACGGCCCGGACACCCCACGGAACTCACCCACCCGGTCACGGTGGCCGGTATCCACCAACAGCGTGCCGAGAAGCGGGACTTGTGGGGGTTCCTGACGACTCGCGGCAGTATTCTCTTCAGGCATCATCGACTCCTCTCCGTAGCTGTTTCGCTACCAAGGGGAATCAGAGTGGCCTGGAGTCAGGAACCCTTCAAGTAACCGAAATCGAAGGAAGGGACGCGTGGGGGCATGGTCAATCGCAAGCAGTTAGACCCTGAAGCAAGCCCGGAAGCGGCCTATGGGGCTCGTATGCGCAGGCTGAGGGAAGGCCGTGGCTGGAGCCAGGAGTGCCTGTCCGGACGGGTGGGCTGTTCCAGCCAGCATATTTCGGCCGTTGAAACTGCTCGGAAGTCACCAACCCTTCCGTTCTCGTCCAAGCTCGACGTCGCCTTCGGCACCGCCGGTTCTGCCGATTCGTTCGAGCGTGAGTGGCGCGAGATCCGGCACGGGGTGCTTCTGCAGGGCTTCCCCGAGTACGTGGGTTACGAAGGCCGGGCGGTGGAGATTCGCCTCTACAACGTCGGGATCATTCCGGGGCTTCTCCAGACGCCGGAGTACGCAAGGGTGCTGGCGGACAGCGCCGTACGGCGAGGGGCGATCACGGCTGAACAGGCTGCCGAACGAGTTGCGTTCCTGGCCGAACGACAAGCGGCGCTGAAACGACCTCAGCCTCCCATGCTGTTTGTGACCATGGACGAGAGCTGCATCCGTCGGCCCATCGGCGGGGATGCCGTCATGGACGCCCAGCTGGCGCACCTGCAAGAGTTCGCCGAGCTGCCGAACACCCTGCTCCAGGTGGCACCGTACGAGATAGGTGAGCGGCGCACGTTCGACCTGCCTGTCAATCTCCTGACAATGCCCGATCGGTCTGTGATCTGCTACGCCGAGTCCCAAGCCCAAGGGCATCTCGACCGCGAGAGCGCTTCTGTGTTGCCCATGTTGACGGCCTACCATCAACTGCAGGGCGAAGCGCTGTCTCCGGCAGCGTCCATGGCCATGATCAGCCAGTTGCGAAAGGGCACCCCGTGACGACCGATTCCCCCCGCTGGTTCAAGTCCTCGTACAGCAACAACGGCGGCGACTGCGTCGAGGTCGCTGCCAATCTCGTCGCTCCGCTCGGTGTCGTTCCCGTCCGTGACTCGAAGGATCTGAACGGTCCGGTGCTGGACTTTCCCGCCGCTTCGTTCGCGTCCTTCGTGGCGGGTGTCAAGGCCGGAGAGTTCGGCGCGGTCTGACGTCGGCAGATGGTTCAGCGCATGTGATGCGAGAGTGCCCCGTCGTGCGAGTTCGAGCGCGTGGCGGGGCTTCTTGTTGTCGTGGGCCGGGGGTCTGGCGCCGGTTTGCCTGGTCGGACCGGAGGGCATCTGGAGCGCGACACGACCTCGAAAAGGGAGCCCCGTGATGGCCACGACCGATTCCCCCCGCTGGTTCAAGTCCTCGTACAGCAACAACGGCGGCGACTGCATCGAGGTCGCTGCCAATCTCGTCGCCTCGCTCGGTGTCGTTCCCGTCCGTGACTCGAAGGATCTGAACGGTCCGGTGCTGGACTTTCCCGCCGCTTCGTTCGCGTCCTTCGTGGCGGGTGTCAAGGCCGGAGGGTTCGGCGGCGTCTGACACCGGCAGGTGCGGCGCGTGTGATCCGAGGGCCCCGTCGTGCGAGTTCGAGCGCATGGCGGGACACCCCTGGTGTCGCGTACGGGGGCGGACGGCTCAGGGATTTTCGGATTCCCGAGAGGGATCTTCGTCGTCCGTCGCGTCGGGGCGGTCGGCGTTCTGCGACAGCGACCATGCCATCGAGAAGCCGAGAGCCGCCAGGAGGCCGTAGGCGATGGACGCGCCCCAAGCCGTCGCCATGTTGTCCGTGCCCCGGCCGGGAAGCCAGAACTCGGCCGCCGAGCCGTCGGCGACGAACCGTGCGAACGCCGCGACGGCGAGTCCCGAGGCCACGAACGAAGGGATGCTGAGGACCAGCATCCACACCCATCGCCGCTTCACGGCGTTCCCCGTGTCATGCGGGTCAGTGTAGGTGCGGCTCCGGCGGCCGTACGGGGCCGGGAACGAGGGGGTGTACGGGATCGGGCTCCGGTGCCGGTTCCGGCGTACGGGAAGGGCGGGAGGACAATCCACTCCCCGCCACTCTTAAGCTATAGCGCACCGGGGGGCTTGCGGCAAGGCCCCGGGGATGGCGCAGAATCTCCGTTCTCAAGTGGTCCCGCAGTGGACCCGGAATCGGAGCAGACGCTGTGAACCCCCTCGCCACCAGTGCTTTCGACCTTCCCGAGCGTCTCGCGGCCAAGGCCGACCCGGCGCTGATCGCCCGCGACGAGGAACACTTCGCGGCCATCGCGCGGTGTCTCGACGAGACGATCGCCGAGCTGTCCGACCGGCTCGACGCCGAGCGCAGGGCGCCCGGTGGTGCGGGGCGGCAGGCGATGGACCGGGACACGGAGATCCACCGGCTGTCCTCCCGGCTGCGCGCGCTGCGCCGTTTCGGCCTGGACCTGTGCCTCGGGCACATGGTCGGCGCGGACGGTTCCGAGCCCCTGTATGTCGGGCGGCTCGGCCTCACCGACAGCACGGGGCGCCGGCTGCTGATCGACTGGCGTTCCCCCGCCGCCGAGCCGTTCTTCGGGGCCACCCACGCCACCCCGATGGGCCTGGCGAGCCGCCGCAGGTACCGCTGGACCCGGGGGAGGATCAGCGACTACTGGGACGAGGTGTTCACCCCGGACGCGTTCGCCGGGCACGCCGCGCTCGACGACCAGTCCGCCTTCATCGCCAGTCTCGGCAGCAACCGTTCGGAGCGGATGCGGGACGTGCTCGGCACCATCCAGGCCGACCAGGACGCCATCATCCGGGCGGGGTCCCGCGGGGCCCTCGTCGTCGACGGCGGGCCGGGCACGGGCAAGACCGTCGTCGCTCTGCACCGTTCCGCCTACCTGCTGCACGCCGACCCCCGCCTCGGGCACCGGCGTGGCGGGGTGCTGTTCGTCGGCCCGCACGAGCCCTACCTGGGGTACGTCGCCGACGTCCTGCCCAGTCTCGGCGAGGAGGGCGTACAGACCTGCACCCTGCGGGACCTCGTCGCCGAGGGGGCCGGGGCGACGGCCGAGACCGACCCGGACGTGGCCCGGCTGAAGTCGTCCGCACGGCTGGTGCGGGCGGTCGAGGCGGCCGTCCGGTTCTACGAGGAGCCGCCCACCCGGGGCATGACGGTCACGACCCACTGGTCCGACATCGGGCTGACCGCCGAGGACTGGGCCGTGGCCTTCGAGGCGGCGGACCCCGGCACCCCGCACAACGAGGCGCGTGAGCAGGTCTGGGAGGAGCTGCTCACGATCCTGATGGACAAGCACGACGGCGACGCCCCGGACGTGCTGCTGCGCAGGTCGCTGACGCGGAACCGGGAACTGCTCGCGGCCTTCAACCGCGCGTGGCCGCTGCTGGAGGCGGCCGACGTCGTCGGGGACCTGTGGTCGGTCCCCGCGTACCTGCGCAGGTGCGCGCCCTGGCTCGGCCCCGACGAGGTCCGGCTGCTGCAGCGGGCGGACGTCCGGGCCTGGACGGTGTCCGACCTGCCGTTCCTGGACGCGGCGCGGCAACGGATCGGCGACCCGGAGGCGGCGCGGCGCAAGCGGCGGCACAAGGCGTCCGTGGCCGCCGAGCGCGAGCAGATGGCGAAGGTCGTCGATTCCCTGATCGCGGCCGACCCGGACGGCGAGGGCGTGATGACGATGCTGCACGGCCAGGACATGAAGGACACCCTGGTCGACGGGAGCGAGGTGTCCGGCACCGAACCGGACCTGCTCGCCGGTCCGTTCGCGCACGTCGTCGTGGACGAGGCACAGGAACTGACCGACGCGGAGTGGCAGATGCTGCTGCTGCGCTGCCCGTCCCGGAGCTTCACCGTCGTCGGGGACCGGGCCCAGGCCCGGCACGGGTTCACGGAGTCGTGGCAGGAGCGGCTGGAGCGGGTCGGGATCGACCGGATCGACCTGGCCTCCCTGAGCATCAACTACCGGACGCCGGAGGAGATCATGACGGAGGCCGAGCCGGTGATCCGGGCCGCGCTCCCGGACGCCAATGTGCCGACCTCCATCCGGGCCGGTGGCGTACCCGTTGTGCACGGACCGGTCTCGGAGCTGCGCCCGGTCCTCGACGCCTGGCTCGCCGCCCACGACGAGGGCACCGCCTGCGTCATCGGCGACCCCGCGTTCCGGGCGACGCCCCGGGTCCGGTCGCTGACCCCGGAGCTGTCCAAGGGGCTCGAATTCGACCTGGTCGTCCTCGTCGACCCGGAGTCGTTCGGCGAGGGCGTCGAGGGGGCGGTCGACCGCTACGTCGCGATGACCCGGGCGACCCGGCAGCTCGTCGTCCTCACGAGCTCCTGACGAGCCCCTGGCGGGTACGGCCCCCGAGGGCTTCCGGTCGGGCTCGGGCTCGGGCTCGGGGGGCTCCTCAGCCCTCGTGCGCCAGCTTCTTCGCTATCTTCCCGGCGTCCAGGGCCAGTTCGCGCAGCATGCCGCTGATCGGGTTGGTGAAGCCGGTGAAGTACAGGCCGGGGGCCTGCCGGGGGGTGCGGGCGCCGTGCACCACCGGGCGGCCCCGGGCGTCCAGCACGTCGAGGTGGCCGACCAGCCCCTCCAGGGCCTGCCGGTAGCCGGTCGCCGCGATCACCGCGTCCGGGGTGATCCGCTCCCCGCCGGCCAGCACCACCGCGTCCCCGTCGAACGACTCGACGGCCGCGACCGGCACCACCCGGCCGCGCTTCACCGCGTCGATCAGTCCCACGTCCTGCACCGGGATGGCGCCCTGCCTGGCCCGGGTGTACAGGCCGGTGTCCGGGCGCGGCAGCCCGTGCCCGGTGAGGTCGGGCACGGCGAACCGGGTCATGGCGCCCGCCGCCCGGTCCACCAGCCGGACCGGCAGCCGGCGGGCCAGGACGCCGTTCGCCTGGGCGGGCCAGCCCGCCGTCGAGCGGCGCACGATGTGGGGCGCGGTGCGCACCGCGATCCGTACCCGGGACGCCCCGCCCTCCACCAGGTCGACGGCGATCTCCGCCCCCGTGTTGCCGATGCCGACGACGAGGACGTCCCTGCCCGCGTAGGGGGCGGCGTCGCGGTACTCGGCGGCGTGCACCAGATCACCGGTGAAGCCGTCGCGGCCGGACCAGTCGGGCAGCCGCGGGGTGTGGTTGAAGCCGGTGGCGACGACGACGGCCCGGCCGGTCAGCACCCGGCCGCCGCTCGCGGTCAGCTGCCAGCCGGTGCTGTCGGGGGCGCGGTCGATCCGGGACACCTCGACGCCCGTCACCACCTCCAGCTCGTGGTGCTCGACGTACTTCTCCAGGTAGCGCACCATGTCGTCCCTGGCCACCCAGCGCCCGAACCGGCGCGGCAGCGCCAGGCCCGGCAGCGCGGACCAGCGGCGGGTGGTGTGCAGGTGCAGCCGGTCGTAGTGGCGGCGCCAGGAGGCGCCCACGTCCCCGGACTTCTCCAGCACCACCGCCCGTACGCCCCGCTCGCGCAGGGACGCGGCGACGGCGAGGCCGCCCGGACCGCCGCCGACGACGTAGACGGGCCGGTCCTCGGTGAGACCGAGGGGGGCCGGGACGGAACCACCGGCGGTACGTGCGCTGTCGGACATGAATCGGAGCGTAATCGCGCACCCGGTTGATGGGTCTCGGTCAAGACCGGAATCGATTGCGAATTGGTCACGCCTGTCGCCCGGGTCCGGTCCGTCCACCGGTCACCTGTGGCACGACCCTTGCGTACGGCGGCCGTCATCAGGTGAACTGACGTACCGTCAGATTCTTTGGGAGGCACCGTGCAGACGATCTGGCTCAGCGGAGCGGAATGGCTGGCCGTCCTCCGGGTGGGGCTCGGCCTGTGGTGGCTGGAGAGCTGGCGGCACAAGGACAGGAAGGGCTGGTTCGAACGCGGTACGGGCATTGCCTGGGCCGCCGAAGTGGCGGGCAGGCACCGGTGGCCGGTGGTGCGGAAGGGCTTCGACCGGATCGTCGCGCCGCGCCCCAAGGTCATGGCCCATGTCGTCGTGTACGCGGAACTCGCCCTGGGGCTGGGCCTGGTGACGGGGTTCCTGACCCCTGTGGCCCTGGTCGCCGGGCTGCTGCTCAACCTGCTCTACCTGGTGCTGATGATCCACGACTGGGCGGAGCAGGGGCAGAACGCGATGATGGCGCTGATCTCGCTCGTCGCGCTGTTCGCGATGGCCTGGCAGACCTGGTCCCTCGACGCGGCGATCGGACTCTTCCTGTGACCGGGGCGGCGGCACGTTTCGACCTGCCCGAGCCCGACGCCTTCACCCGGCCCTACTGGGACGCCGCGGCCCGGGGGCAGTTGCTGCTGCGCCGCTGCCGCACCTGCGGGCGGACCCACCACTACCCCCGCGAGTTCTGCCCGCACTGCTGGAGCGAGGACGTCGTCTGGCAGCCGGCGAGCGGGCGGGCCACGCTCTACACCTGGTCCGTCGTCCACCGCAACGACCTGCCGCCGTTCGGCGTCCGGGTCCCGTACGTGGCCGCCGTCGTCGACCTGGCCGAGGGGCCGCGGATGATGACGGAGATCGTGGAGTGCCCGGAGTCCGCCCTCGCCGTCGGCATGGCGCTGCGGGTGACCTTCAGACGGGAGGAGGGGCAGGAGGCCGTACCGGTCTTCCGGCCCTGAGCGGGGCCGGGGCGGGTCCCGGGCGGTGGACGGTGCACGGCGCGGGTCCCCGGGGCGCGACACGGGTCCCCGGGGCGCTACTTGGCGTCGCGCAGCTTGCGGCGTTCGCGGAAGTTGGGGTGGCGGACGGTCACGCCGCCCATGTCGCAGGAGCCCGTCAGCCGGAGCACCGGGGAGCCGGGTGCGCCCGTGCCCTCGGTCCGGTCCTTCAGGCCGCCGATGGAGAGTTCCAGCTCGTCGGCCCGCACGGTCCAGCCCTGCGGGACCACGATCATGATCCCGCCCATCTCGCCGTGCACCTCCAGCTCGACCTCGCGCGGCCGGCACTCGGCGAGGGTGAAGTCGAGCTTGACGCTCCCCATCCCCGCGTGGGCGCGGATCACCGGGGGCACCTTCCAGCGGCCCGAACGGCTCGCCCCGTGCATGCCCCCCTTGAGCACCAGCGGCTCGGCCGTCACGACGGGCCCGAGATCCTCGGTGAGGGGAGCCAGCTCCGCGTGGGTCCTGGCGGACAGCGCCTGCCCGAGCCGGGTGTCCAGCTCCTCCATGTCGATGCGGCCGTCGGCAGCCGCCTCCCGCAACTGCTCGACCACCGCCTCCCGATCGGCGTCGGAAGCGCGCATACGGCCGGTGGAAGGCGAGGGATCGGCAGTCATGGGGGCGATGATACGTAGATGTGCATGGGCCGTACCGGGGTCTTCGGTACGGCGTCCCCGGTACGGCCCCTCGCGTCACAGTCCCGGCGCGCCCCACACCGGGAACCACCGGGCCAGGTCCCGCTCGACGCGGAGGTCGTCCCCGAGCACCGCTCTGACCTCCAGCTCCAGCTGGTTGTCGCGCCGCTCCGTACCGCCGGGCAGGGGCGCGAACGGGTAGAACGTGCCGCGCTTGTAGAGGTAGACCAGCGCCAGCGGACGGTCCCGCTCGTCCCGGAAGCCGATCAGCGAGCAGAGCAGGTGCGGGCCGAACCCGCCGTCCTGGAGCAGGGTGTTGACCGCGTGCAGGTCGTTGACCAGGCCGGCCGTGTCGTCGGGGGAGTGCTCGGCCAGCAGCCAGGTGTAGCCGTAAGCGTCCTGGCTGAACCGCACCGGGACGCCGCCGCGGCCGGTGTCGGCGTCGAGCAGTTCGCGTACGTCCTGCTGGAGCCGGGTGAAGGCGCCGCCCTCGACGCCCGCGAAGCAGACCGACCCGAGGCCGGTCGGGGCGAACCCGGCACCCGCCTGGAGGGTGAGCGCCGCCGACGGCACGGCGAAGAGCTGGTCGAGGTCGGGTCGGACCGGCTTGCTGCGGCCGAGGATGGTGTCGAGAAGGCCCATGGACGTACCTCCGGACGGGGGAGCGGGCTGTGGCGGTTCACGCGGGCCTCACGTGCGGGCTTCGCATGGATGGGCTCCGCGGGCGGGGTTCACAGGCGGGTTTCACGGGCGGGGTTCACGGGCGGGTTTCACGGGCGGGCGAGGTCGGCGGAGATGCGGGCCAGCTGGTCGAGGCGCTGTTCGAGGGTCGGGTGCGAGGAGAGCAGCCGGCCCAGGCTCTCCTTGGACGAGAACGCGGGAACGAAGTAGAAGGCGTTGTACGGCTCCGCCTTCCGCAGGTCCTCCGTCGGGATGCGGGCCATCTGGCCGCTCACCTTCGTGAGGGCGGAGGCGAGCGCGGAGGGGCGTCCGGTGAGCAGGGCGGCGGTGCGGTCGGCGGAGAGCTCGCGGTAGCGCGAGAGCAGCCGGGTCAGCAGGAAGCCCAAGGCGTACACGACCGCGCTGACCAGCGGGATCAGCAGGATCGCGATGCCTATGGGGTCGCTGCCGCGGCTGTTGCGGGAGAGTCCGCCCCACAGGGCGACCCGGGTGATGATGCCGGCGAGCACGCCGAGGAACGAGGCGATCGTCATGACGGCCACGTCGCGGTGGGCGACGTGCGACATCTCGTGCGCGAGCACCCCCTCCAGTTCCGGGGGATCCAGTCTGCGCAGCAGCCCGGTGGTGGCGCAGACGAGGGCGGTCCGTTCGTTCCGGCCGGTCGCGAAGGCGTTCGGCACATCGCTCCGCGCGATGGCCACGCGCGGTTTCGGCATATCGGCAAGAGCGCAGATCCGGTCGACGGCGCCATGCAGCTCGGGGGCCTCCTCCGGAGTGACCTCGCGGGCCCCCAAGCCGAACGCCGCGATGCGGTCGCTGAACCAGAACTGCGCGACGAACATGCCGCCGACGAGGAGCAGGATGATCGGCCAGGCACCGCGCAGCACGGCGAGCAGCACCCCGACCAGGACCACGTACAGCAGGCCGATCAGGAACATGGTGCCGACCATGCGCGTGGTCAGCCCGCGGTCCGGGGCGTAGCGGGAGCGGGTTCGGCTCATTGTCGCCTCCAGTCCCCCCGACGCTTTCCATATTGCCCCTTTCGCAGGGGGAATCGGATTTTTGGAGCTGGCTCGAAAGCATGCCCGGAGAAGCTGCGGGAATATGGCAGGACAGAGGTGAAAAAGATCAGGGGGGTGCCCGATCGGGCACCGGAGGATATTTGGCCGAACATTACCTGGACCCGTTAGGTGCCCCAGGCATCTAGTGGGCGGAGATCGGTAGGACTCCCTCCCCCATTGCGAGGCTCCGACATGGCAGACGCCGACACCATTCCGTTCCCGCAGAACCGCACCTGCCCCTACCAGCCGCCGGCGCAGTACCGCGGCACCCCCGGCGACCGGCAGCCGGTGTCGTCCGCCCGGCTCTTCGACGGCCGGGTGGTGTGGCTGGTCACCGGACACGCCGAGGCGCGCTCCCTCCTGGTGGACCCCAGGCTCTCGTCCGACCGGGAGAACCCGGACTTCCCGCTGTTCGCCGAGCGGCTGGCCTCGTCGAACCTGCGGCGCGTGGAGCTGCTCGGCGTCGACGACCCCGAGCACAACGTCCAGCGCCGGATGCTGATCCCGAGCTTCACCGTGAGGCGGACCGCGGCCCTGCGGCCGCAGATCCAGCGGACCGTGGACGGGCTGCTGGACCGGATGATCGAGCAGGGGCCGCCGGCCGACCTGGTCAGTGCCTTCGCGCTGCCGGTGCCCTCCATGGTCATCTGCGCGCTCCTCGGGGTGCCCTACGCCGACCACGAGTTCTTCGAGGCGCAGTCGCGCAGGCTGCTCCGCGGCCCGGCCGCCGCCGACGTGGAGGCCGCGCGGGAGGCCCTGGACGACTACTTCCGCGTACTGATCGACCGGAAGCGGGCCGCCCCCGGCGAGGGGCTGCTCGACGAGCTCGTCGAGAAGCAGCTGGAGACCGGGGCGGTGGACCGCGAGCAGCTCGTGCGGCTGGCGGAGATCCTGCTCGTGGCCGGTCACGAGACGACCGCGAACATGATCTCGCTCGGCACGTTCACGCTGCTCCAGCACCCCGACCAGCTGGCCCGGATGCGGGACTCGGACGACCTGATGCCCTCCGCGGTCGAGGAGCTGTTGCGCTTCCTGTCCATCGCCGACGGGATCTCCCGGGTGGCCGTCGAGGACATCGAGGCGGGCGGCGTGACCATCAGGAAGGGCGACGGCGTCGTCCTGTCCACGTCGGCGATCAACCGGGACGGGACCGCGTACGAGTCGCCGGACGAGCTGGACGTCGGCCGGGACGCCCGGAGCCACGTCGCCTTCGGCTTCGGGGTCCACCAGTGCCTGGGCCAGAACCTGGCCCGCGCCGAGATGGAGATCGCACTGCGCACGCTCTGCCGACGCCTTCCGGGGCTGCGGCTCGCGGTGCCCGCGGAGGAAGTCCCGTTCAAACCCGGGGACACCATTCAGGGGCTGATCGAAATGCCCGTGACATGGTGAACAATTCCCGTCACCCGATGGAAGCGGCGGCAGCAGTGGAAACGATGACCGCGGCGACCGGAATCGGACCGGAAAGGATTACCGGGATGCGTATCGCTATCGACAGGGACCGGTGCATCGGCGCGGGGCAGTGCGTGCTCACCGCGCCGGAGGTGTTCACCCAGGACGACGACGGATTCAGCGAGCTGCTGCCCGATCACGAGGCGGCCCTCGAAGGCCCCCTCGTCAAGGAGGCCGTCCGCGCCTGCCCCGTGCAGGCGATCACTCTCGACTGACGGGGGGCGGGGCGGCGGCGCCGGTACGGCAACGGTCCGGTGCCGCCGCCCCGCTCGTACGTCAGGGCCAGAGCAGCTCCCGCTCCCAGCCGCCCGTACCGCCCGCGCTGTCCTTGCCGTCCGTGCCGTCCGTCCGTCTGAGGTAGCGCAGCCGGACGTGCCGGCGTCCGGCGTCGCCCTGGAAGAACTCGACCTCCTGCGGCTCGACCACGTACCTGGTCCAGCTCGCGACCTCCGCGTCCGGTTCCGCCCGCGCCCGTTGCCAGGCCGCGTCCGAGGCGCGGCCCAGCTCCTCGTACGAGCCGAGCACCTCGCTCTGCCGTCCGACCAGCGCCGACGCCAGGGCCCCGGTGGAGCGGGCGTGCAGATCGGCGCTGCTCTCGGCGGGCGTGCAGGCCGTGACCCGGCCCCGTACCCGTACCTGCCGGCCCTGCGCGGGCCAGTAGAAGCCGAGGGCCGCGTGCGGCCGGGCGGTGAGCTGGCGGCCCTTCGCGCTGGTGCGGTGCGTGGCGAAGTGCCAGCCCCGCTCGTCCGCGTCGTGCAGCATCACCGTCCGCACGTCGGGCCGCCCCGCCTCGTCCGCGGTGGCCAGCGACATCGTGTGCGGCTCCACCTGCCCGGCGGCCACGGCCCCGGCGAACCAGGCGTGGAACAGGGGCAGCGGGGCGGCGGGCGCGGCGGCCGGATCGAAGGCGGGAAGTCCGACGTCCCAGACCCGCTGGGCGTGCAGCAGCTCCAGGAACTCCCGGTGCGCGCCGGTGGCCGCCGCACCGGTCTTCTTCTGTACGTCGCTCATGCCCCCATTGCAGCGCACGGCGCGGCGGGCAGGGCACGTCTGTAGCGCAACGGGACACGGCTGGCCACACTCGTCTGCATGAGGACCATCACCCAGCGCGAGTTCCGGAACAACTCCGCCGAAGTCATGAACGCCGTGGAGGCGGGCGAGGTCTTTCGCATCACCCGCAATGGCATAGAGGTCGCCGAACTGCGGCCGCTCGCCCGGAAGCGGCCGTTGAGCTCGGAGGAGCTGGTGGCCAGGCACCGCCGACTGCCTCGTGTGGACGCGGCGCTGATGCGCGGCGAGGCCGATGCGCTCTTCGGGGCCGAGGACCGGATCGGCGACGACGACCCGTGGGAGCGCGGGCGTGGCTGAGCGGCATGCCGAGGGAGTGCTCGACACCTGCACGTACATCGATCTCGATCTGCTGCGCGCGGAGGATCTGCCCGCCCTCCCGGCACTCACCGCCGTGACGATGGCCGAGCTCCAACAGGGCGTGGCGATGGCCCGGGACCCGGGCGTGCGGGCAGCCCGGATGGAGAAGCTCGGCGCGGCCGTGGCCGACTTCGAGCCGCTTCCCTTCGACGCGGGCGCCGCCACCCGTTACGGGACCCTGGTGACCCTGGCGATCGTCGCCCGGAGCGATCCCCGGCCCCGCCGCATGGACCTGATGATCGCGGCCATCGCATCGGTCAGGGGCCTGCCGCTCTACACGCGCAACGCGGACGACTTCAAGGGGCTGGAGGGGGCGCTCACCGTCGTCCCGGTGTGACCGGCCGGTCGCGGGTCCCGCCCGTTCCTCACCCCCGGCCCAGCACCACCGTGCCCGACGAGCAGAACCAGCCGCCCGTGCCCGAGGCCACCGCCAGTTCCGGGAGCCGGCCGCCGGCCCGGCGCACCTGGCGGTCGCCCGCCTCGCCGCGCAGTTGCCGTACCGCCTCCACCAGCAGGAACAGCCCGCGCATCCCGGGGTGGCAGGCGGACAGGCCGCCGCCGTCGGTGTTCACCGGAAGCTCGCCGGTCAGCCCCGTCCGGCCCTTCTCCACGAACGGGCCGCCCTCGCCCTTCGCGCAGAAACCCAGGTCCTCCAGCGTCACCAGGGTCATGTAGGTGAACGCGTCGTAGATCTCGGCGAGGTCGACGTCCGCGGGCCGCACCCCGGCCCGTTCGAACGCCAGGCGGCCCGAGACCGCCGCGGGGGAGACCGTGAAGTCCTCCCACTCGGACATGGCGGAGTGCGAGACGTGCTCCCCCGTGCCGAGCACCCACACCGGAGCCTTCGCGGTGTCCGCCACGTACTCCTCGGCGGCCAGCAGCACCGCGCAGCCGCCGTCGCTGCGGATGCAGCAGTGCAGCTTGGTGAACGGGTCCGCGATCATCGGCCCCGACAGCACGTCGTCCACGGTGATCGGGTCCCGGAACATGGCGTCCGGGTTGGCCGCGGCGTTCGCCCGCGCCCGGACCGCCACCTCGGCGAGCTGCTCCGGGGTCGTCCCGTACTCGTGCATGTGGCGGCGGGCGGCCATCGCGTACTTGGCGATCAGCGAGTGCCCGTACGGCACCTCGAACTGGAGCGGGCCGCGCGCGCCGAAGGAGAGGTTGGAGGTGCGGCGGCCCGCCTTCACGTCCGACCGGGCCGTCGACCCGTACACCAGCAGTACGGCATCGGCGTGCCCCGCCGCGATGGCGTCCGCCGCGTGGGCCGCCATCACCTCCCAGGTCGAGCCGCCGACCGAGGTGGAGTCCACCCAGGTGGGTTTCAGCCCCAGGTACTCGGCGACCTCGACCGGGGCGAGCGTGCCGAGCCCGGCGGAGGCGAAACCGTCGACCACGGACCGGTCCAGTCCCGAATCGGCCAGCGCCCGGCGGGCGGCCTGGGCGTGCAGGGCGTACGGCGTGGCCGTCTCGACGCGCCCGCAGTCGGCGAGGGATATGCCGACGACAGCGACCTTGCGGTGGGAAGAAGGCATGGATCTGACGGTACATCAGATACGGGTCGGGGGGACCTCCCCGGCGGGGCGGCGTTCATGGGGCGGGGGCGTGGAGGAGGTGTCCGCGCGCGGCTCTGGGCATCTCGTGGATTCACCCCTAATATGACGGCCCGTCAGATCGGGGGCTGAAGGCCCCCGCGGGGAAACGGAAGCCCCGGGGGAAGGAGCCCGCCGATGGACGCCGCCTTCAGCGCGGAACAGGACGAGATCCGACGCACCCTGCGCACACTGCTGACCAGGCACGGCACGCCCGACGAAGTCAGGGGCGCCGCGCTCACCGACGACGGGTACGACACCACCCTGTGGCGACGGCTCGCCCGCGACCTCGGGCTGCCCGGACTCGCCCTGCCGGAGGAGTACGGGGGCGTCGGCTGCGGCCTCGCCGAGCTGGCCGTCGCCTGCGAGGAGACCGGCCGGGCCCTGCTGCCCTCCCCGCTGATCGCCACCGCCGCCCTCGCCGCACCCCTGATCGCCGCGCTCGGCACCGCCGCCCAGCGCGCCGACCTGCTGCCGCGCATCGCGGCCGGTGAACTGACCGCCGCCCTGGCCGTACCCGGCGCCGCGCTCACCGCCGCGCTCGGCCTCGCCGCCGACCCCACCGGCGGCACCTGGGCGGGCGGCGGCCGGGCGGGCGGCGTACAGGCGACCTCGGCCGCCGACAACACGAAGGCCGACGACGGCACGAAGGCCGCCGACGGTGCGACGACCCGGCGGCTTTACGGGGAGGTGGACCAGGTCCTCGACGGGCACAGCGCGGACCTCCTCCTGGTCGCGGCCCACACCGGCGGCTTCCCGCGCAGCCGCACACTCCTCTTCCTGGTCCGCCCCGACACCGCGGCCGGTCTCGTCCGCACCCGGCACACCACCCTGGACGGGACCCGCCCCTCGGCCCGCGTCGAACTCCGCGACACCGAGGCCGAACTCCTCGGAGCGGACGACACGCGGGACGTCACCGGCGCACTCGCCGGGGTGGGCGGACCGGCCGCCGCGCTGCTCGCCGCGGAGGCGGTGGGATCGGCGGCGGGCGCGCTGGAACGTACCGTCGAACATGTGAAGGCGCGTGAACAGTTCGGCCGGCCGATCGGCTCGTTCCAGGCCGTGAAGCACCGCCTGGCGGACCTGTACGTACAGGTGCGGGCGGCCCGTTCCGCCGCGTACTACGCGGCCTGGGACCCGGCGTCCGGCGGGCTCGCCCTCGCCCAGGCCCTGGAGGCGCTGCGGCTGACCGCCGCCGAGGCCGTCCAGCTGCACGGCGGGATCGGCTTCACCTGGGAACACGAGGCGCACCTGTACTTCAAGCGGGCCGCGGCCGCCGAACTGCTCCTCGGCCCGGTGCACGCGCTCCGCGACCACGCGGCCCGGCAGGCCGGACTGTTCGCCCCGTCGGACGCCGGTCCGTCGGACGCCGGTCCGTCGGACGCCGGCCCGTCGGACGCGGGGCTGCCGGCCACCGGCTCCCCGGCCACCGGTGCGGGATCGGCCGAACGGGTGATGGTCCGATGACTCCCGGCGTCCGGCTGGTCCGCAAGGTCTCCGCCACCCGCACGTTCGCGCGGATCGCCCCGCACGTCGTCCCCGCCATGGACCGTACGGTGCACCGGCTCACGCGCGGCAAGGTGCTGCTCAGCGCGCGGATGCTGCCGGGGCTGGTCCTGACGGTGCCGGGGGCGCGGAGCGGGCGGCCCAGGGTCACCCCGCTGGCCTGCATGCCGGAGTACGGGGACGGCGGCGAGGGCGGGGGCGGGGGCGGGGGCGGGGCGGAGACGGGCTGGATCCTGATCGGCAGCAACTTCGGCCGTCCGGGGCATCCGGCCTGGACCGCGAACCTGCTGGCCGGCCCCGACAAGGCCGTCGTCAACCGCAGGGGCCGGGACGTCCCGGTACGGGCCGTGCTGCTGGAGGGCGCGGAACGGGAGGCGGTGTGGCGCAGGGCGCTGGAGTTCTGGCCGCCGTACGCGGCCTACCAGGCGCGGGTCGAGCGGGAGATCAGGCTGTTCAGGCTGGAACGGCGGGACGACTCGGAGCCCTGAGTCCTGGTGCATCGACGCATACGGGGGCGTGCGGGCACGTGCAGGAATGTGCGGGCGCATACGGGGACGTGCGAACGCGTACGGGAGTGTGCGCCGTGTGCGTGAAAACGGTCCGGGTACACCGACGGCGGACCACCTGAGTGGTCCGCCGTCGGTGAGACAGGACCTGGGGCGCCCGGAACTGCCGCGCGATGCCCAGTGGGGGATGGGGCGTTGGCGCCGGTACTACTTCGTCGGTTTCCTGCCGGTGATGCCCAGATGTACCAACAGGGCGAGGTTCGGCTTGAGTTCGGCCTGCTTAACGCCCCAGGTCGTGAAGCCCTTCTGGTGCGAGGCGACCGCGGCCAGCATCGCGACCAGCGAGCCCGCCATCGCGGCGGCGCTGACTTCCTTGTCGACCTTGCCCTTGGCCTGGAGCTCCTTCACCGATTCGGTGAGGGAGTTGGTGACCGAGTTCAGGATCTTCATGCGGATCTTGTAGAAGCGCTTGTCGCCCTCGGCCGCACCGAGGTCGACCACGCGCAGGATCGCGTCGTGGTGCCGCCAGAAGTCGAGGAAGCCCTCGACGAGCTCCTCGGCCGTCTGCCAGCCGGCCTTGCCGACCCAGGAGCGTCCGGCGACCAGTTCGGTCAACCCGGCGCCCTCCTTCGCCATTTCCTCGGCGATTTCGAGGACGGCGCCCTCGACGTCGGGGAAGTATTGGTAGAAGGTCGCGGGGGAAGTCCCCGCCTTCCGGGCGACGTCGATGACTTTGACGTCCCGGTACGGCGAGGAGCTGAGCATCTCGCTGAGGCAGTCGAGCAGCTTCTGCCGCGTCGCCTGTCCGCGTCGACCGGCCACGCGGCCGTCGACGGTGCGTACTTGTCCTGTCATGCCGTCAGCTTACCGAGGGGTGATCGGAGCGCGATTCGGCCGAGTGCAAATGGGGAGCCCCGCAGGAACGGTGGGGGGAGTGGCCGGATTTCGACGGATGCGCACCGCTCAGCGGTAAGTCGTATCAACAGCCTGTGGATAACTTCCGTGGATAACTTTCCGTGACGCCGTGAGTATGGAACTTTTCTATCGAAAGTTTGTTCGCTTTTGTCGGGTCGGTGAGCGTCCCGCATCGCCTGTTGCCGCCGCGACTGTGATGAGCGTCACCGAAATGGGCTGCGGGGTCAGTGCGGGTGGGGTGTGCACCGTTTCCGGTGCAGTGGTGGGCGATTGCGGTCGGAGTGCGGACATGGCGCGATCGTTTCGTGTCCGGGATGCGGCGGGAGTGCGGCAAAAGTGCTATTGCGAACCGCGGTGCGACGGCCGGGGCGCCGCTCCGGCGAGGTGGTCGCGGTGTCACGTTCGGTGCGTTCCGTCCCCCTGTGTCCGGGATGAGGGCGGAGTGAGCTGTGACACCCCGATCCGCCCCCGGGTTCGCAACCGGGGCCTCAGCCAGGAAGAATCGGGGGTGCGCACCGCCGGGTGGTGCCCAGTGGTGAGACGCCGTACAGGGCGGGTTTTCGCGGGCTTCTGTTCCTGAGGCCCGTACGGGGAGGTGGCAGGGCAAGTGGTGGAGCAGCTGACGCAGCACGACCCGAGGCGGATCGGCCCGTTCGAGGTGCTGGGCCGGCTCGGTGCCGGCGGCATGGGGCTCGTCTACCTCGCCCGTTCGGCTTCGGGCCGACGGGTGGCGATCAAGACCGTGCGCACGGAGCTCGCCGAGGATCAGCTGTTCCGGGTCCGCTTCACGCGCGAGGTGGAGGCGGCCAGAGCCGTCAGCGGCTTCTACACGGCCGCGGTGGTGGACGCCGACCCGCGGGCCGCCGTGCCGTGGCTGGCCACCGCCTACGTACCGGCCCCCTCGCTGGAAGAGATAGTGACCGAGTGCGGGCCCATGCCCGTCCAGGCGGTGCGCTGGCTGGCCGCCGGGATCGCCGAGGCTCTGCAGTCCATCCACGGCGCGGGGCTCGTCCACCGCGACATGAAGCCGTCGAACGTGCTCGTCGTCGAGGACGGCCCCCGGGTGATCGACTTCGGCATCGCGTCCGGGGTCTCCAACACCCGGCTGACCATGACGAACGTCGCCGTCGGCACCCCCGCCTACATGTCGCCCGAGCAGGCCAGGGACTCGCGCAGCGTCACCGGTGCCAGCGACATCTTCTCGCTCGGCTCCACCCTGGTCTTCGCCGCCACCGGTCACGCCCCGTTCCACGGCGCCAACCCCGTCGAGACCGTCTTCATGCTGCTGCGCGAGGGACCGGACCTGGAGGGACTGCCCGGCGAGCTGCGTCCGCTGATCGAGTCCTGCATGCAGATGGACGCCGGGCTGCGGCCCACCCCCGCCGACCTCCAGGCCCAGCTCGCCCCGCACCTGTTCGCCTCCGGCGGCGACGACAGCGGTACGGCCTCGGCCTGGCTGCCGGCCTCCGCCACCACGATGATCGAGCAGCGCCGCGGCGGACGGCGGCCCGCGCCCGCCCCTCCGGTCACCGCGCCGCCCCCGCCGCCCGGACCGCCGCCCGGCGCCCCCGACGGCGGACGGCGCCCCGCCCCCGATCCGCGCTCCTCGGCCTCCCTGCCGGCGCACGCCTCCGACCCGGGCGGCCCGGTGCGGCTGCCCGGGGCGAAGGTGCCGATCGGCCCCGGCCCGAGGGCCCAGGACGTGCGCTCGGGGGGCCCGGCCGCCGCGGACGCGGGCCCCGCGACCGGCTGGGTGCGCCCGCCCGCCGGGGTGAACGGCTCCACCCGGACCACCCCCGCCCCCGTGCCCGGCCCCGCGCAGCCCGCCGACCCCCCGCCCGAGCCGGACCGCTGGCGGCCCTGGCGGTTCCGGATGTCCAACGACGTGTGGGGGACGCCCGTCGTCGCCGGGGACCTGCTCTACGTCACGTCGTTCGAGGTGCACGCCCTGGACGTCGGCAACGGGCGGCGCCAGTTCAAGACCCGCGACGTGGCCTGGGTGATGGCCGTCGAGGGCGGCAGGATCCACGCCTCCGACGGCCCGTCCCTGTACGCCCTGGACGCGGTGACCGGCGCCGAGCAGTGGCGGCTGCAGACGGACGCCTGGGTGTACTCCCTCAAGGCCGGGCGCGGCACCGTCGTCACCGGCACCCGCGGCGGCGGCGTCCAGGCGTGGGAGGCGTCCTCGGGCGAGAAGCTGTGGGAGAGCAGCGGCCTGCAGACCGACTTCGAGACGGCCGAGGCCGGGCCGGTGATCCACGACGGCACGGTCTACCTCTGGCAGGACGCCCGGCTGCGCGCCGTGGACGCCCGCACCGGCATCGAGCGCTGGTCCTACCCCATCGGCGACGCGGCCTCCTGCGGCGGCGTGCCGGTCCGGGTGACGGCCGCCCCGGACGGCTACGTCTACGTCAGCGCGGGGGCCCGGGTCCTGGCCGTCGAGACCATGTCCGGCCACGTCCGCTGGCACTTCGAGTCGCCTTCGGTCTTCCTCTCCCCGCCCGCCTTCGCCCCGGGTCCGGCCGTCACCGGCGGCGGCGTGTACCTCGCCGACTACCTCGGCACGGTCTACGCGATCGACGCCTCGACCGGCAAGGACCGCTGGCGCATCGCCACGGAGGCCCGCCAGTCGATCGAACCGGTCCTGGTCACGGCCGGGAACGTGCACGTCGGCAGCGGCAGCGCCCTGTACACGCTCGACGCGGTCACCGGCACCCCGAAGTGGCGGTTCGCGGCCGGCGGCGAGGTGGTGGGCTCCCCGGTGGTGGCCGACGGACGGGTCCACTTCGGCTCCGCCGACCACGTCCTGTACACCCTGGACGCGGCGGGCGGACAGCTCCGCTGGAAGCTGGCGACGGGCGGCGAGATCACGGGCTCGCCCGTGGCGCAGGGCGGTGTCGTGTACGCGTGCAGCAAGGACCGCTGCGTGTACGCGCTGGACGCGCTGAAGGGCACGGGCACGGGAGGACGGGCACGGGCGTGACGCGCCCGCCCCGGGGCCCGTGCGCCCGCGGGGCTCAGCGGCGCGGCGGCGGGCGACCGGTGCCCGGCCCCTCGTCCTCGTCCTCGTCCTCGTCCCCGTCCTCGTCCGCTTTCTCGTGGTGTGCCGGGCGGTGCTCCGGGGGCGGCCCCGTGTACAGCTCCGGTTCGGGCTCCGGAAGCGTGCTCGTCTGGACGGACGGCCCCGGTTCCTGCGTCGGCGGCCAGGTGTCCGGATGTTCCGAACCGGGCGCCGTGTACGGCCGGTCGCGCGCCCCGCGGCCGGGCCACCCCGACAACACCACCACGCCCGCCAGCAGCAGCACCCCGCCAGCGGCGGCCTGGGCCAGACCCCACCCCGGCCCGGGGCGGCCGTCGTACCAGTCACGGAAGGGGCTCAGCACGGCGGCCGCCGCTCCGGCGAGAGCGAGAACCGAACCGAGGACGTTGCGGATCATCACCGGCCTCCTGCGGTGTACGGGCAGGCATCACAGCTCTGCACCGCTTCTGCACCGCTCTCGGCCCCGACGCTACGCCCGCCTCCTCGCCCCCGCCACCGTGCGCTAGCGTGTCGCGCGGTCGTTCGACAACAAGAAGAAACGGACAACAACACAAGGGGGGCTGCATCGATGATGCGGCAGCACATCAAGCTTTCTGCGGTACTGGTCGTGGTGGTACTCGCTCTCACCGGTTTCTCCACCTCCTCCTCCGGCGGCCGCAGCGGCAAGAGCAAGGGGTCGAGCAGCAGCAGCGGCGGGGGCTGCTCCAATTCCAAGAAGAGCAACGGCAGCAGCAGCGACTACGACAGCAACGACGACTACGACTACGGCGACTCGTCGAGTTCCTCTTCCTCCTCGGGCGGCACGGACTACGCCACCCCGGCCCCCACCGCCTCGGACGAGCCCGGCGTCCAGGTCATCCGCTGCGCCCAGCCCCGCAAGGGCAAGCGCAAGGCCGTCACCACCTCCACCGTCCGGCTCACGGCCAACGCCACCGGATCGCACACCTACGAGGTCGAGGTGGAGTTCTTCAACTCGGCCGGCAACACCATCGACCTCGGGCACGCCACCGTGACCGCCGAGGACGGCGAGACCAAGACCGTCAACGTGCGGATGGACAGCCCGCGCAAGGTCTCCCAGGTGAAGGGGTGCCGGGGCGAGGCCGAGCTGAGTTACTGACCCCACCGGGCCGGGAGGCCGTCCCTCCGCCCCCACCGGGCCGGGGCCGGCCTCCCGTCCTCACCGGGTCCGGAACCCGTCCCGGCCCCCGCTCCCGCCCCCGCCGCCCCGGCCCCTGAACAGCTCGGCCTGCTGCTCCGGCGGCAGGTTCCCCAGTGCGATCAGGTGCGGGGCGTGGGCCATGGCCTGCGCCCTGGCCGCCTCCTTCGCGGACCACACCGCCCGTACCGTCCCCTGCACCGCCGCCGTCGGGTACGAGGCGATGACCTCCGCGGCCCGCAGCGCCGCCGCGACCGCGCCACCGGCCTCCGTCACCTCGCTGACCAGCCCGATCTCGTACGCGCGACGGGCCGAGACCCGTTCGGCCGTCCCCATCAGGGACATCCGGGCCACCTCGCCGAACGGCATCCGCTGCGCCATGGAGATCGCCTCGTACGCGCTGACCATGCCGTACGTCGTGTGCGGGTCGAAGAACGTCGCCCCCTCGGAGGCGATCACGAACTCCGCCTCGCCCAGCAGGTAGAACGCCCCGCCGCAGGCCATCCCCTCGACGGCCGCGACCACCGGCTTCCACAGGTCGTTCGCCTTCGGCCCGATCGCGATCAGCGGATCGTCGATCGCGTACGGGGACGAGGGCTGAGGCACCTCCACCCCCCGGTCGATCCCGGTGCAGAAGGCACGGCCGCCCGCCCCCGTGACCACGACCGCCCGCACCCCGTCGTCGAAGCGGAACGCCCGCCAGACGGCGGCCAGTTCGTCCGCCGTCGCCAGGTCGATCGCGTTGAGCCTCCCGGGCCGGTCGAGGGTGACGAGCGCGACCCCGGTCCCCTCGTCCGTCTCCGTGCGCAGCGCCACCGCCGCTCACCTCTCCAGCAGCCAGCGCACCAGCGTCACCCCGGACCCGGCCGGGCAGAACACCGCCCGCACCGGCGCGCCGATCCGCAGCCGCGCCGGATCGACCGAGTCCAGCGGGGCGTCCGGCCCGCTCACCACGTTCCCGACCAGCCGGATGCCCGGCGCGTCGGCCAGTTCGACCACCACGGCGTTGTACGGGGCCTGCGCGGCGTACGCCGGCAGCAGCGGCGGGTGCGGCAGCACGTACGACCAGATGCGCCCGCGCCCGCTCGTCGGCCGCCACTCGCTGTCGAAGGACCGGCAGTGCGGGCAGCACGGCCGCGGCGGGAAACGCAGCTTCCCGCACCCCTCGGCGGCGCACGCCTGCACCCGCAGCTCGCCCCGGGCCGCGTACTCCCAGAACGGGGCGCCGTCCTCGTCCACGACGGGCAGCAACATTCCGTCCATTGCGGTCAACTCCTCAGCAGTACGGCGGATGTGGGCACGCCCTCGCCCGCGGTGACCAGGCACGTGGCGGCGTCCGGGACCTGGGCGGTGGAATCGCCCCGCAGCTGCTTCACGCCCTCGGTGATCAGGTTGAAGCCGTGCACGTAGCCCTCGCTCAGCCCGCCGCCCCCGGTGTTGATGGGCAGCCGCCCGCCGCTCTCCAGCGCCCCGCCCTCGGTGAACGCGGCACCCTCGCCGCGCCCGCAGAAGCCGTAGCCCTCCAGGGAGAGCGGGATGAGCGGGGTGAACGCGTCGTAGATCTGCGCCACATGGACGTCGTCCGGGCCGAAGTCGGCCTGCTTCCACAGCTGCCGGGCGGCCGTCCACGCGGGTCCGGAGAGCGGATCGTCGTTCCAGTAGTTGACCATCCCGTGGTGCTGGGCGGGCAGGCCCTGGGCGACGGAGTGGATGTAGACGGGCTTGCGCCGGCAGTCGCGGGCCCGTTCCGCCGACACGATCACGCAGGCCAGCGCCCCGTCCGTCTCCAGGCAGTTGTCGAAGAGACAGAGCGGTTCGCTGATCCAGCGCGAGGTCATATACATGTCGCGGGTCAGCGGCCGCTCGTACATCATCGCGTCCGGGTTCTGGTTGGCGCGGTTGCGGCAGGCGAGGGCGACGTTGAAGAGATGGTCGCGGGTCGCCCCGTACTCGTGCATGTACCGCCGGGCCAGCATCCCGATCTCGTCGGCCGGCCGCAGCAGCCCGTACGGGCGGGTCCACTGGCCGGGGGTGGGCAGCTGCACCGCCGTGTTCTTCCAGGGCCGGGGCCCCGAACCCCGCTTCCGGGACCGCCAGGCGACGCCGACGCCCGCCTGTCCGGTCGCCACGGCGGCGGCGAGGTGCGCGATCGTCGCGCAGGAGCCGCCGCCCCCGTACCCCACCTTGCTGAAGAAGGTGACATCGCCCGCCCCGATGGACTTGGCGATCTCGACCTCGTCGGTCTCCTCCATCGTGTACGAGGCGAACGCGTCCACCTCCGACGCGGCGATGCCCGCGTCGTCGAGCGCCGCGACGATGGCCCGGCAGGCCAGGGTCTTCTCGGATTCGGGGAGTCGTTTCGCGAAGGCCGTCTGTCCTATGCCGGCTATCGCCGTCGCGTCCTTGAGCGCCGTCACCGCCACCTCCCAGGCAGTCATGACTGCTGACAGCGGCTGAGGCTACAGCTAATCTGACGGATAGTCAGCTATTGCGTCAGGAGGGCGAGCGATGCGCGGCGACGAGGAGTGGGGCAGCGTCCCGGGGCTGGTACGGGCGGCGGCACGGCGGTACGGGGACCGGGAGGCGGTCGTCGAGGGCCGGACCCGGATCTCGTACGCCGAACTCGGCGAACGGGTCGAACGGGCCGCCGCCGCGTGCCTGGCCTCGGGTGTGGAACCGGGGGACCGGGTCGCGATCTGGGCCCCGAACAGCCTGGACTGGATCGTCTCCGCGCTCGGCGCCGTCACGGCGGGCGCGGTCCTCGTCCCCCTCAACACCCGCTTCAAGGGCGCGGAGGCGGCGTACGTCCTGGACCGCAGCCGGGCGAGGCTCCTGTTCGTGACGGGCACCTTCCTCGGCACCTCCTACGTGGCGTCCCTGCGCCGGGCCGGGGTGCCGCTCCCGCACCTGGAACAGGTGGTGGTGCTCGCCGACTCCGCCCCCGACGACTACGTCACCTGGAAGGACTTCCTGGCGGCGGGGGAGGAGGTGCCCGGGGCCGAGGTGCGCGCCCGCGCCGACGCGATCGCCCCCTCGGACCCCTCCGACATCATCTACACCTCGGGCACCACGGGCCGGCCCAAGGGCGCGGTGATCACCCACGCCCAGACCCTGCGCTGCTACGCGATCTGGAGCGAACTGGCCGGTCTGCGCGAGGGCGACCGCTATCTGATCGTGAACCCCTTCTTCCACACCTTCGGCTACAAGGCGGGCGTCATCGCGTGTCTGATGCGGGGCGCGACGATGGTCCCGCAGCCGGTGTTCGACGTGGACACGGCCCTGGCCAACATCGCCGCCGAACGCATCTCGGTCCTGCCCGGACCGCCCACCCTCCACCAGTCCCTCCTGGACCACCCGGCACGCTCCGCCCACGACCTCTCCGCCCTGCGCCTGGTCGTGACGGGCGCGGCGGCCGTCCCCCTGAAACTGGTGGAACGCCTGCGCACGGAGCTCGGCATCGCGACGGTCCTCACCGCGTACGGCCTCTCCGAGGCGAGCGGCATCGTCACGATGTGCCGCCGCGGCGACCCGGCGGAGACCATCGCCACCACCTCGGGCCGGGCGATCCCGGGCACGGAGGTCCGCGTCCTGGCCGAGCCCGGTGAGCCCGGTGAGATCCTGGTCCGCGGCTTCAACGTGATGGCGGGCTACTTCGAGGACCCCGGGACCACGGCCGGCGCGATCACCCCGGACGGCTGGCTCCGCACCGGCGACGTGGGCGTCCTCGACGGGGCGGGCAACCTCCGGATCACCGACCGGATCAAGGACATGTTCATCGTCGGCGGCTTCAACGCGTACCCGGCCGAGATAGAACAGCTCCTCGGCCTGCACCCGGACGTGGCCGACGTGGCGGTGATCGGCGTCCCGGACCCCCGGCTCGGCGAGGTCGGCAAGGCGTACGTGGTCCGCAGGCCGGGCGCGACGACGACCGCCGACGACCTGATCGCCTGGTCGAGACGCGAGATGGCGAACTACAAGGTCCCCCGCACGGTCGAGTTCGTCCCCGGCCTCCCGCGCAACGCGAGCGGCAAGGTGCTGAAGGGGGAGCTGCGGGGGCGGGCGGGAGGCTGACAGGGCGGTCACCCCATGGGGCCGCGCGCTCACCCCATGGAGGCCCTGAGCTCGCATGGCTACGGCGAAGTGACAAGTAGCTCTCTGTGGCCGATGTGACCTTCTGCAACCTGCTGAGTGCGCGGGTCGGCCGGCCGGTCAGCAATACGGGACGCCGTCCTCGTCCTCATGGACGCCGTGCTCATGGTCGTCGTCTTCGGCGAAGGTGCCGAAGGGGCCCGGCTCGCCGTGCTGGGCGCCGAGCAGCAGCGCGCCGCCCTTGCGCCGTCAGTCGGAGGGGATCACCGCTCGCTCCCCGTCTCGGCCTGGGCGGGGATGGCGGCGCGGCCGGCCGCCCGCAACTCCTGAAGGTCGGGGATGTGGTTGTAGAGGGTGCCGGGGCTGACGTTGAGGAGCTTGGCGATCGAGGTGATCGACTGCTCGGGATTGGGCAACAGGGTGCGGGCGGCCCGGATGATCTCGGGGGTGGCGACGGTGGGCCGGCCGCCGACGTTGCCGCGGGCGCGGGCGGCGTCCAGGCCTTCGCGGGTGCCGGAGACGATCAGCTCGCGGATGAACTCGGCGAGGGCGGCGAAGACGTGGAAGACGAGCCGGCCGCCCGGGGTGGTGGTGTCCAGGCGCTCGTGGAGCGAGGAGAAGCCGATCTCGCGCCGGCGGAGTTCGCCGACCATGTTGACCAGGTCCTTCAGTGAGCGGCCGTAGCGGTCGAGTGCGGGCACCACCAGGGTGTCGCCGCGCTGCAGGAAGGCGTGGCAGGCCTTGAGCTCGGGGCGCAGGTCGTCCTTGCCGGACTTCTTGTCGGCGAAGATGCGCCGGCAGCCGGTGGCGGTGAGGGCGTCGATCTGGCGGTCGAGCTTCTGTCCGCCGGTGGAGACCCGGGCGTAGCCGATGAGGATCTCGGTCCGCATCGCGGGCTCGGCGGTCAGGAGTTCGAACGGGTCGGGTTCAAGCGGCACGCTCATGCCCGGAATTCTGTCAGGAAACGGTGGTTCGAGGTTGTTGAATGCCCTCGGTTGTTGAATGGGTTCTTGAAGGTCCTGGGGGTCTTTTTTTTGATCTTGATCAGGCGATCTTCGGTAAACGTTGGTTTTTTGTTGAAGATTCTTCGGCATGGGCCCTTCCCGGCGCCGCCGAGATGATCAGACCGATGCCCGCGCTTCTGGTGTCCCAGTCCGTCTCGCGTGCGTGGGGAACGGCGGGAGCCCCGCGCGGGGTGCTGCGGGCAGGTGCCCGATCGTGCTGCGCTATGGGCTTTTTTCTATAGCTTCTCAGCTTCTTGGTGCCGTTCCGGGAACCTTGCTGGGTGTGCGGAGAGAGAAGGTGATGCGGCCCGGTGCGGGCGTGAGTGAGGAGATGGGATGCGGGAGCGGATACGCGCGGGCGATCGCGAGGCGTTCGGCGAGCTCTATGAGCAGTATGCGAAGGCGGTGTACAACCATGCCTTCCGGCTGACCGGCGACTGGTCGGTGGCCGAGGACGTCATGTCGGCGACGTTCCTGGACGCCTGGCGGACGAGGGAGAAGGTCGGAGAGGAGGGGGGATCGCTGCGGCCGTGGCTGCTGGGGATCGCGACGAACAAGGCGCACAACGCCAGACGCGGTGTCCGTCGGCGTTTCGCCTTCCTGGCCCGGGTGCCCGCCCCGGAGCCGGTGGAGGACTTCGCGGACGAGGCGGCCGGGCGGATCGACGACGCCCGTCGCCTGGACGCGGTTCACCGGGCGGTGCGGGGCCTGCGCCGTCAGGAGAGGGAGGTGCTGGCGCTGTGCGTGTGGTCGGGGTTGGACTACCAGCAGGCCGCTGACGCGCTGGGGGTACCGGTGGGCACTGTGCGCTCACGCCTGTCGCGCGCCCGGGTCAGGCTGCGGGACCTGACCGACCGGCAACTGGCCGAAGAAAAGCGGGAACCGCGCCCGGGGCGCGGAGAGGTAGAGAGTGAGGCCGCGTTCGCGGCCCTGTCCGTCCAGGAGGGAACCCGGTGAACGCCACCCCGTACCGGCCCGCACAGGCCGAGCGCGAGGAGACGGCCCGGCTGCTGCCGGCCCCGGCCGAACGGGACCTGCCGCCGGGCCGCCACCTCCACCACAAGGAACTCCTCATGCGACAGATCGACCAGGACACCACCCACACCTCCCACCAGCCAGGCGGACTGCGCCGGCGCTTGGTCGACGCGGCCGCCCCCGGCCGTCCCCGGCGCCGACTGGTCCTCGGGGCGTCGCTGGCCGCGGGGGCGATGGCTGCGGTCATCGCGGTGACCGCCGTCGGTTCCAATGCCCCGACCACGGTCCCTCATGCGGCCAGTACTCCGGGCGGCTCGGTCAGCGAGCGCGGGCCCGGCGGCGCGTCACCCCAGGCCGTCCAGCTGTTGACCCGCATCGCCGCCGTCGCCGCCAGCGCCTCTGCCCCCCAGGTCCGTGACGACCAGTACATCTACATCGCCAGCCAGGTCTACGGCGCGAGCAAGAAGATCGGCGCCGACGGCGACGGCGCCAAGGCCCAGTACAACGACGACGGCACCGGGACCACCCACCCCCGACAGGCATGGTTCTCCGTCAACGGCAGCCGCGACGGTCTCCTCACCGAGCCCCTCAGCACGGGCTTCCGGCCCGGTGAGGAAGGCGTCAACCTCGGCAAGAACACCGAGCCCTCCCTCCAGCTGCCCACCTACACGTACCTGGCCTCCCTGCCCACCGACCCCGACGCCCTGCTGACAGCCGTCTACGCCCAGAACATCGGCGTGGACAAGAACCTCAACCCCGACCAGGAAGCGTTCCAGACGATCGGCGACGCGCTGCGCGAGTCCCTGATGCCCCCGCAGATCGGGGCGGCACTCTACAAGGCCGCGGCCAAGATCCCCGGGGTGAACGTCGTGGACGACGCCGTGGACGCGTCCGGCCGGCACGGCGTGGCCGTCAGCCAGGACCACGGCAACCAGCGCACCGAATGGATCTTCGACAAGGACAAGCTCACCTACCTCGGCGAGCGGACCGTCCTCATCAACGACGACAGCGCCGGTGGCAAAGCCGGACGCATCCTCGTCAGCACCGCCGTGACCGAACGCGCCGTCGTCGACAAGGCCGGCCAGAAGCCTTCTCCTGGTACAGCCACCTGACCTTCGACACCGGGACCGGTTCTTCCTCAACAGACCACAGACCTGCCCGGGAACACTCACGTGACGCTCCTTCCGAACCGCACAACCGACCGGCCGCAACCCGCCGGGCCGGGCGCCGTGACCCGTCATCGACGCGCAGAGAGGTCCGGGCGCAGCGCGCTGCGCTGTGTGTCGGTGGTCGTCGCGGTCCTGCTCTGCCTGGGAGCGCTCGCGGGCTTCCAGGCACTGCGGGGTCTGCCGGTGCCTACGGTCACCGGTCCGTTGTCCCTGGAGCGGGTCCTGCCTGGTACGGCGCCGGACGTGCCGTGGCCGGGCACGGGGCGGGTGTCGGTGATGGTCGACGGCTACGGCACCGAGTCCTCCCCGGGGCAGAGGCATGTGCCCACGGCCAGCACCGCGAAGATCATGACGGCCTTCCTCTTCCTGCGCCACCACCCGCTCCGGGCCGGCGAGCAGGGCCCCTCCTTCACCGTCTCGGCCGAGGAGGCGGCCCGCTACCCTGCCCGGGTCGCGAACGGAGAGAGCCTGACCCCCGTCACCGCGGGCCAGCGCTTCACCGAACGCCAGGCTCTTCAGGCCATGCTCGCGATCTCCGCGAACAACATCGCCGACGAGGTCGCCCGCTGGTGCTCCGGCACCCGGAAGCCTTCATCACGGAGATGAACCGGACCGCCCACGGCCTCGGCATGGATTCCAACACCTGCACCGACCCCACCGGCCTGGACCCCGCCACCGTCAGCCTCCTTCACCGCGCTCGCCACCAGCCGGCGCACCTGCCCCGGCGCCGGCGGCTCGATCCGCTCGTTGCGGCAACGCGCCACCACCACCGCCTCCGCCAGCCGATCGCGCGACAGCTCCACCGGGCACAGTTCCGTGGCCAGCCACCCGGCCGGCTTTGCCTGGTCGTCCTCGGTGGTCTCGCGGAACCTGTAGACGGACCGGATCTCCACCCGGTGCCGCTTGATCGACCGGCCGTCCCACTCGTAGGAGTTCCACTCCCCAGCCGGCACCTTCACCTGCTGGGCCACGTACCCGACCACCGCGTCCGGCACCTCCCCGGGCCCCTCCGGGAACCGTGCCTCCACCTCGAAGAACTTCAGCAGCAGCGCGAACCCGAGGCGGTTCGCCCCGGACTTGTTCCGCAGCCGCCCCATGTCCTCTTCAAGCAGCGTCCAGACGGAGATCAGCTCCTCCGGCTCCCACTCCTGCCGCACGACCAGGGCCCTTCCCTTCTGCATCGACCAATCCGACGTGATCAAGATGCCGACGACCGACCGGGCCGGGACGGGAACACCGAAACCCGGGACAACACGCCGTCACATCGGCTGCAGAGAGCTACTTGTCACTTCGCCGTAGCTATGCGAGCGCAGGGCCATGGAGCGAGCGGGGTCGTCGGCCGGATCCGCCCGAGGGCATGGTGACTGGTATGGCAACCAAGAAGTACACGGTCACCCGTGCCATGGAGCGCCGGCGCGAGCACGACCGGCTGGGGGAGCTGGTGGCGTGGACGCAGGAGAAGGGCGGGCCGCCCACGGAGGAGGAACTGGCGGCGGCGGAGGCCGAACGTCGTGAGATCGAGCGCTGGTTCGACGCCCGGGAGGCGGACGTGAAGGCGCACAGGGACGCTTCCTGATGGCGGCCGTCTGCTACGTGCTGGCCCGCGAGGCGCTTTCGCGGGCCGCACTCGGAGCCCCGGGGAAGCTGTGCGACCCGAAGGTGCTGGTCCGGGGGCTGTAGGGGCGGACACGAAGAAGGGGCACGAGCCGACCGGCTCGTGCCCCTTCACCGCTGTGTGCCCGCGTCCGCGGACATGCGGCGGCCGCGACGGCTCCCCCTCCGCGCCGCCGCGGCCGCTCCCCCGTCGAGTGAGGCTTCAGGCCTTCTCGGAACCCGCGTGGTTCTCCTGCGTCTTGAGGAGGTCCTTCGGCGTGCTGCCGGCGTGGTTCTCCAGGGTGGTGATGTCTTCGCCGACGCTGCCGGCGTGGTTCTCCAGCGGCTTGACGGTTCCCCCGTTGCCCGGGCTGCCGGCGTGGTTCTCCTGTGTGATCGCGGCACCGGTCTTCGGCTTCAGTGCGTCGCTCATGCCTGTCAACTCCCCAGAGATCTTGCTTGCTCGGTCGGCGATGCCCGTCCAGCTGTTCCCCCGTGGACTGCTGGACGGGCACGTCAGGGCCGTTCACCCTAGCGGTGTGGTCCCCCCTGCGATCCGTCTGCCCCCCGACACGGCGGATCGATGGACCTAAGACTGCCGAGTGGCGATAAACGTTCGATGAACGCCGACGGTTCTCTTCCGGCTCAGGCGCCTCGGACGGTGTCGACCGGAGTGAGCAGGGCCCGGACCTTGTCGGCCTCCGCGGCCCCGAACTGTTCGTGGATGGCCAGGGCTTCGGTCCAGCATGCATGTGCCCGGTCGATCTGACCGAGGCGTTCGAGGGCGTGTCCCAGAGTGATCAGGACATTGCCCCGCATCCACTCGCCCCCGATGACGCGCAGGGCCAGTGCCTGTTCCGCGTGCTGGGCCGCCCGCGCGGGGCGTGCGTCGGCCAGGTGCGCCTCCGCCATCCGGAAGTGGGTCGACCCCTCCCAGAGCCGCTGGCGGTTGTTCTGGAACACGCGCAGGGCCTCGTCGAGCTCCTCCAGCGCCTCGGTCGGCCTTCCGGCCTGGGTGAGTGCGATGCCCAGCGCGAAGCGGCCGTTGGCGGTACGGAGGCTGAGCCCCATCCCGTCGAAGATGGCCGTGCCCTGCCGGGCGAGCTCGACCGCGCTGGCCGTGCGGTCCATGTTCACGTGGATGCGGGAGAGGTTGCACAGCGCGGAGGCCTCGCCGACCAGGTTTCCGTCCGCCCGGTAGCGGTCTATCGCCTCCTGCAGGAACTCCTCGCCCTCCTCGTGCCGCCCCTGGTAGAACGCGATGATGCCGCGGTCGTTGGGCGCCCAGCACGCGGGGATCGGGTCCTTGGTGCTCCTGGCCAGCTCCATCGCGTGCCCGGCCTCCTCGTCGGCCAGCGCGAAACGGCCGGAGACGAGGTAGACGGTGGACAGCGAGGCGCGGGCCCGCGCCTCGGAACGGGGGTCGGCGGCAGCCCTCGCGGCATCGCGCAGGGCCGCACCGGTGATTTCGTACTGGCGGGAATTCGCCCCCGATTCGGCGAGGTCCTTCGCCGCGCAGAGCAGGTCGACGGCACGCTGCAGCATTCCGTTCGACGCGCTCTGATGGGCGCAGGCGAGCAGCGAATCGGCTTCGCTGTACAGCCAGTCCACCGCTTCGTGCCCGTTGGCGAATTCGAGCCCGGGGTGCTCGGTGCCCACCAGATGGGCGACGGCACGGTCCCCCGGCCGCTCCAGCGCGTACACCCCCGCCGCCGTCGCCAGATAGAAGTCCAGCAGGCGGGAGAGGGCCGACTCGCGTTCCTCCGGGGGCTCCTCGCCCCGCTCCGCGCAGGAGCGGGCGTAGAGGCGCACCAGGTCGTGGTAGCGGTACCGGCCCGGGGCCGCCGACTCCACGAGGCTGGTGTCGACCAGGGCCTCCAGGAGGTCCTCCGCCACGTGCGCGTCCAGGTCGAGCAGGGCGGCCGCCGCGGCGAGGGAGATGTCGGGGCCGTCGGCCAGGCCGAGCAGGCGGAAGGCGCGGGCCTGGGCGGGTTCGAGCTGGCCGTAGCCGAGTTCGAAGGTGGCCTTCACCGCGAGGTCGCCGGCCTGGAGCTCGTCCAGGCGGCGGCGCTCGTCCGCGAGCTTGGCGGCGAGGACGGAGACCGTCCAGGTGCGGCGGGCGGCCAGGCGGGAGGCGGCGATGCGGATGGCCAGGGGGAGGAAACCGCAGGCGGCGACCACGTCGAGGGCCGCCTCGCGCTCGGAGTTGATCCGCTCCTCGCCCACGATCCGGGTGAACAGCTGGAGCGCCTCCTCGGGCGACATCACGTCCAGGTCGACGAGGTGGGCCCCGGCCAGGTCGACCATGCGGACGCGGCTGGTGACCAGGGCCGCGCAGCCCGCGGTGCCGGGCAGGAGGGGACGGATCTGGGCCGCGTCGTGGGCGTTGTCGAGGAGGACCAGGATGCGGCGGCCGTCCAGGGTGGACCGGTACAGCGCGGCGCGCTCGTCCAGGGAGTCGGGGATCGCCGAGTCCGCCGTGCCCAGGGCGCGCAGGAACGCGCCGAGGACCGTCTCCGGTTCGGCGGCCCGCGACCCCGCGCCCTGGAGGTCCACGTACAGCTGGCCGTCCGGGAAGTGCTGGCGCGCCTGGTGGGCGACGTGCACGGCGAGGGTGGTCTTGCCGACGCCGCCGATGCCGGCCAGGGCCGAGACGGCCATGACGGACCCCTCGGCGGTCGCCAGCCGGTCGCCGAGCTCGCGCACGAAGGAGGAGCGGCCGGTGAAGTCCGGCACGGTGGCCGGGAGCTGGGCGGGGCGCACCGGCGCGGGGGCCGGGGCCGGTTCGTCCGTCGGGCGGGCCAGTTCCTCGTCGGCCTGGAGGATGCGCTGCTGGAGCTGGGACAGCTCGGGGCGCGGGTCGACGCCCAGTTCGTCGGCGAGCAGCCGGCGGGTGTCGGCGTACACCGCGAGCGCCTCGGCCTGCCGGCCGCTGCGGTACAGGGCGATCATGAGCAGCTCGCGCAGCCGCTCGCGCAGCGGGTGCGCGGCGGTGAGCGCGGTCAGTTCGGAGACCGCCTCCGCGTGGCTGCCGACCTCCAGGTCCAGGTCCAGCCGGGTCTCGGTGAGCTGGAGCCGCCACTCCTCCAGCCGGGTCCGCTGGTTCTCGGCGTACGGGCCGGGCACGGAGGCCAGCGCCTCGCCGTCCCACAGTCCGAGCGCCTTGCCGAGGAGGGCGCGGGCCTGGGCGCGGTCGCCACCGGCCCGGGCCTTCTCCGCCTCGGCCGCCAGGTCCCGGACCACGTTCACGTCGAGGGCGTCCCGGTCGGCCCGGATCGCGTACCCGCCGGCATCGCTGACCAGCGTCTTCTGACCCAGCACCTTGCGGAGCCGGGAGGCGTACGTACGTATGGCGGCGAGCGCCTGCGAGGGCGGCTCGTCGCCCCAGATGGCGTCGATGAGTTCGGCGGCGGTTGCCGTGCGGCCGTCGCGCAGCAGCAGCGCGGTCAGCAGGGCGCGCTGCTGCGGTGAACCGGACGGCAACGCCTCGCCGTTGCGCCACGACCGCACCGGACCGAGCACGGAGAAGCGCAGATCGGCACCGGGTGCCGGCCTCTGCTGCGGAGCACGCTGCTCCGGAACACGCGCGCGCGGCCCGTGGTCACGGTCCATTGCTGCCTCCTGTCCTGCTCGCCCCGCCGGTGCCGCCGGTCGTGCCGGTGCCGCCCGTCCGGATTACCCGTCCCTGTACCGGTCCGGGTCGGGTGGATCCGGATTGCTCGGTACCGCTGGTATCGCGCTCAACAGTCTGCCTTGTCTTGGGCGGGCACGACAGCGGTGGGTGACGCTCTGCACAAGCCCTCGACAACGATTTCGGAAAGGGTGGCCGCACGGATAGCTGACGGTTCGTCAGATCAGCGCTACCGTGGTGGGCATGGAGACCTTCCCGAAGATCATCTCGGTGGACGACCACACGGTGGAGCCCCCTCATGTCTGGCGGGACCGGCTCCCGTCCAAGTACCTCGACCGGGGCCCGCGGATCGTCCGCGCACCGCTCAAGGAGATGACGTTCCTGGGCGGCAGGTTCGCACCCGTGATGGGTGAGCGGGGCGACGACGGACCGATCGGCGACTGGTGGGTGTACGAGGACCTGCACCGGCCGCTCACCCGGCTCGACACCGCGGTCGGCTACGACCGGGACGAGATCAAGCTGGAGATCATCACGTACGAGCAGATGCGTCCGGGTTCGTTCTCGGTGCCCGAGCGGCTCGCCGACATGGACGCCAACCACGTCCAGTCCGCCCTCTGCTTCCCCACCTTCCCCCGCTTCTGCGGCCAGACCTTCACCGAGGCGAACGACCGCGAGCTGGGGCTGCTCGGGGTGCGCGCCTACAACGACTGGATGGTGGAGGAGTGGTGCGGCCCCGAGGCGCGGGGCCGGCTCATCCCGCTCACCCTGATCCCGCTCTGGGACGCGCACCTGGCCGCCGAGGAGGTCCGGCGCAACGCGGCGCGCGGCGTGCGCGCGGTGGCGTTCTCCGAGATACCCCCGCATCTCGGTCTGCCGTCCATTCACACGGACGAGTGGGATCCGTTCCTGCGGGCCTGCGACGAGACGGGGACGGTGATCGCGATGCACATCGGCTCGTCCTCGAGGATGCCGTCCACCTCGGCCGACGCCCCGCCCGCCGTCGGTTCCACCATCACCTTCGCCAACTGCTGCTTCTCCATGGTCGACTGGCTGATGAGCGGCAAGTTCGAACGCTTCCCGAACCTGCGGATCATGTACGCGGAGGGCCAGATCGGCTGGATCCCGTACGTCCTGGAACGCGCCGACGTGGTCTGGGAGGAGAACCGGGCCTGGGGCGGCGTCGCCGACAAGGTCCACCGCCCGCCGTCGGAGCTGTTCGCCGAGCACGTGTACGGCTGCTTCTTCGACGACGCCTTCGGTCTGAGGAACCTGGACGCGATCGGGGTGGGGAACGTCCTGTACGAGACGGACTACCCGCACTCGGACTCCACCTGGCCCAAGTCGCGCGAGGTCGGCGAGGCGCAGATGGGGCATCTGGACGCCGACGTGGTGGACCGGATCGTGCGCCGCAACGCGATCGACCTGCTGGGACTGACGGACGACGGACTGTGGGCGGGAAGCGGGGCGGGACGGTAGGGGGACGCCGCACCCTTCTGCGGCCGGGGCCCCGGCCGCAGAAGGGTGCGATCAGGTCCGGGGTCAGCCCCGGGCGATCGGCTCCTGGAGCTCCGTCACCCACTGGTCCCGGTCCTCGGGGCACTCCAGGCTGATCTCGCGGGCGTACCCCGCGGACCGGTAACCGTGGGCGTCGATCCAGCGGGCCAGGGTCTGGGACGTCGGCAGCACGCCGTCCATCGACCCCCGGTGCACGATCGTCGCGGCCTCGAACGCCGGCAGCTCGACCACCGTGATCCCGGTGTCGCCGACCGGACCCACCGGGGCGGAGACCGTGACCCCGGCGTGGACGACGACCGCACCGCCCTCCGGGGCGTCCTCGTAGTACGCGATCCCCGGCCCGCTCGGCACGGTGCCCGACGCCTCCAGCAGGGGGAACAACCGTTCGTACAGCGGGCCGATCACGGGGGAGATGTGCTCCGGCCCGTAGCTCGCCGCGGTGCCGGTCAGCTCGGCGACCCGTACCGCCGCGACCTTCTTGACGACGACATCGTTCGTGGACATGTGTCCCTCGCTCTCGATCGACCGGAGCCTCGCCTCGACCTGCGCCAGCCGCGCCGCGGCGGCCCGCATGGCCTCCTCCAGTTCCGCCCGGCGCAGCCGCAGCATTCCGCGCAGCTCCTCCGGCCCCACCTGCTCGTCGAGGATGGCCTGCACCTGCTGGAGCGTGAAGCCGAGATCCTTGAGGGCGATGATGCGGTTGAGCCGGGCGAGCTGGGCGGCACCGTAGAAGCGGTAACCGGTGGCGGGGTCGGTGCGGTCGGGGTGCAGCAGCCCGATGGCGTCGTAGTGGCGCAGCATCCGGGCCGACACCCGCCCGTACCTGGCGAAGTCTCCGATGGTGAACATGATGTCTTCACTCCACGGCTTCACACGGTGTCAAGGTCAAGCGCCGTCGTACGGAAAGCCGCGGAAGCGGAAAAGGAACGGGCCGGGGAAGGGCCGGGGAAGGGGGCGGGGGAGAGGGCGGGGAACGGTCGACGGGAAGGAATTGCGTTCCGTCGCCGGTACTCCCGCGCGGGCGGCAAAACCCCGCGGAGGAGAGCGGGGGAGAGGGAAACGGAGGGGGCGGGCGGGAGGCGGGAAAGGCAGGAGCCCCGTTCCCCGCCGAGGCGGAGGAGCGGGGCTCCTTGGGTACTACTAGCCGGCCGCGATCGGCCGACCCGGGCAACTAGGCCGGGGTGACGTTCTCAGCCTGCGGACCCTTGGGGCCCTGAGTGACGTCGAAGTTCACGACCTGGTTCTCCTCGAGGGAGCGGAACCCGGACGCGTTGATCGCGGAGTAGTGGACGAAGACATCCGGGCCGCCGCCGTCCTGGGCGATGAAGCCGAAGCCCTTTTCAGCGTTGAACCACTTGACGGTTCCGGTAGCCATAAGCCCTCCTTGGGCCAAAGGGTTGCCCTGCTCCAGAACCTGCATAGAAGTCTGAAAACTACAAAAGCCTGCGGGTTACATGCTCCGCAGGCTCTGTACTGCAAGGGAAACCAAACTGCAACTTGCGTCGAGCCTAGCACGCAGCGTGTATCGAGGGGTAGAGGGAAAGATCACTTCACTCGGATGTTTGATTGCCGTGCTGATGACCACACGAAGTGGATGCACCGGAGGGTGTCGCGGAGGGGTCTTCGGGGAGTACGGAAGGGGTCCTCGCGGCACTTCCGGAACGCGGCGCGGATGCCGCCGGGAACCGGACGCGGGCACTCCGGGAAGTGGGGGGTGGGAGTACCCCGGGAAGTGGGGCGGGAGTACTCCGGGGAGTGGCATCGGGAACGCCCCGCGCCCCCGGTGCCGTACGGACGGTGCCGCGGGTCTAGCCTCGCGATGTGGACAATTCAACCGTTTCAACCGTCGCGGGCGACGGCCGCCGCAACCGGCCGCGCGTCGGCCACATCCAGTTCCTCAACTGCCTGCCGCTGTACTGGGGGCTGGCGCGCACCGGGACCCTGCTCGACCTGGAGCTCTCGAAGGACACCCCGGAAAGGCTCAGCGAGCAGCTGATCGGGGGCGATCTGGACATCGGCCCCGTCACGCTGGTGGAGTTCCTGCGCAACGCCGACGACCTGGTCGCCTTCCCCGACATCGCGGTGGGCTGCGACGGCCCCGTCATGTCGTGCGTGATCGTGTCGCAGGTCCCGCTGGAACAGCTGGACCGGGCCCGGGTGGCGCTCGGCTCGACCTCGCGCACCTCCGTGCGGCTGGCGCAGCTGCTGCTCGCCGAGCGGTACGGGGTGAGCCCGGACTACTACACCTGCCCGCCGGACCTGGGTCTGATGATGCAGGAGGCGGAGGCGGCCGTGCTGATCGGCGACGCCGCGCTGCGCGCCAACCTGCACGACGCGCCCCGGCTCGGCCTCCAGGTCCACGACCTCGGGCGGATGTGGAAGGAATGGACCGGGCTGCCGTTCGTCTTCGCGGTCTGGGCGGCCCGCAAGGACTACCTGGCGGCCGAGCCCGACCGGGTGGGCAAGGTGCACGAGGCGTTCCTGGCCTCGCGGGACCTCTCCCTGGAGGAGGTCGCCAAGGTCGCGGAACAGGCGGCGCGCTGGGAGGCCTTCGACTCGGAGGTGCTGGAGCGGTACTTCACGACCCTGGACTTCCGCTTCGGCCCGGACCAGCTGGCGGGCGTGGCGGAGTTCGCGCGCCGGGTCGGCCCGACGACCGGCTTCCCGGCGGACGTGAAGGTCGAGCTGCTCGGCGGCTGACCGTGCGAGGGGGCAGGGGCAGGGGCAGGGGGTACGGGATACGGGGCACGGGATACGGATGCACGGGGCGCGGGCACGGGAAGCGGATGCGCGGATCGGGCCGCCGGGTGAATGCGCGGATCGGGTCGGTGGGGGAATGCGCCGGACATAGGTGAATCCTGTACTTTCCGGGGTGCCTATCCGCTCCCGCCCTCTCTTCCCGTCCTCTTCCCGCACCCCTTCCGTTCCCTTCGCTCCGTTCCCGGTCCGTCCGGCCATCGATTCGGGGCAATACGCGTCGAATAACCGATTGTCCGAAGGTGGGATGCGGCAAGTCGGATCGCACACCGCAATCGCTCGGGTGAACGACTCATTCACGCCTTTTGTTGTGCCGAAAGTTGTTGTTCGTTCCCTAGGGGGCGAAATAGGCGGATGGTTTCCTCTGTGACCCGATGACCTTCGCCCCCTAGGCTTCGGTCGGAGGTCGGGCCGGTACACAGGGGGAGTCCATATGCAGCCGCTGGAAGCCGGCGAACCGTTGAGCATCGGCGCCTACCGATTGCTCGGCAGGCTCGGTGCGGGCGGCATGGGCCGGGTCTATCTGGGGCGCAGCGCCGGAGGGCGCACCGTGGCGGTCAAGGTCGTGCACCCCCACTTCGCCCTCGACGAGCAGTTCCGCGCCCGCTTCCGGCGCGAGGTGGACGCGGCGCGGCGGATCGGCGCGCAGTGGACGGCGCCGGTGCTGGACGCCGACCCGGACGCGCCCATCCCGTGGGTCGCCACCGGCTACGTGGCCGGGCCGCCGCTCTCCGCCGCGGTCGCCGAGCACGGGCCGCTGCCCGAGAACGCGGTGCGGACGCTGGGCGCCGGGCTCGGGGAGGCGCTGGCCGCCGTGCACGCGCAGGACCTCATCCACCGCGACGTGAAGCCGTCCAACGTGCTGCTGGCCCTCGACGGCCCCCGCCTGATCGACTTCGGGATCGCCCGTGCCCTCGGCGCCACCGCCTCGCTCACCTCCAGCGGGGTGTCGGTCGGCTCGCCCGGTTACATGGCGCCCGAGCAGATCCGGGGCGTCGACGTCTCGGGCGCGGCCGACGTCTTCTCGCTCGGCGCGGTGCTCGCGTACGCGGCGACCGGGACCGCCCCCTTCCTCGGCGACTCCTCGGCCGTGCTCCTCTACAAGGTGGTGCACGAGGAGCCCGAGCTGGGTGAGCTGGAGGGGGACCTGCGGGAGATCGTCGCCGGTTGCCTGATGAAGGATCCCCGGGACCGGCCCACGCCCCTGGAGCTGGCCCGGCGGCTGGCGCCGGACGGGGCCGCCGCGCTGGTGGCGGCCGGCTGGCTGCCCGGACCGCTGGTGCGCGAGGTCAGCCGGGCGGCGGTCGCGCTGCTGGACCTGGAGCCGCAGGACGCGCCGGTGCAGTCGGGGCCGGTGCCGTTCAGCAGTGCGGCGTGGGGCGCGGGCGGTGCCGACGGCGGGAACGGCGGCAGCGGCGCCCACGGGGGCAACGGGGCGAACGGGGGCGGGAGCGCGGGCGGGTTCGGCAGCGTGGGCGGCGGGTTCGGGCCGCCGGTCGAGCCCTTCCCCACGCACGACCCGACCCGGCTGTCCCATCCGGGCATACTGCCTTCGTGGCCCACGGCGTCCGGTGCGGCCGAGCCGGTCGGGGCGTCGGGGACGTCCGGGCCGTACGGGCGCTCCGACATGTCCGGGCTGCCCGGTCAGCGGACCGCCGACCCCCGTTTCTCCGTCACCGTCAGCGCGGACGCCACCCCGGCCCGGCCGGACGCGAACCGCGGCCGGAGGCTGAGCTGCACCGTCGCGCTCGCCGTGGCGGGCGCGCTCGCCGCCGTGACCGTGGGCGGCGCGTTCCTCCTCGACCTGATGCCGGGCGGCAACACCCATGCCGACGCCGGGCACGGCAACGAGCGCCCCGAGCCGGGCGCCTCCCAGTCCAGCCCTTCGAAGCCCACCGAATCGGGTACGGGCGGATCGAGCGAGGTCGCCGCGCTCCCGAAGGAGTTCGTCGGTACGTGGCAGGGTCCGGTCACCGAGAAGACCACCGGAGAACCCCATGGAACGCTCACGGCCGTCTTCACCGCGGGGAAGAAGGGCGCGGACGTGGTCCGCATGAACACCGAGCTGACCCGTCTCGGCATCACCGTCAGCTGCAACAGCGTCGCCGCCCTCACCTCCGTCGAGGGCAAGGAACTGACGCTGGAGGAACGCACCGACCCGGACCGCCCCAGCACCCCCGGCCTGTGCACCTCCACCACCTCGGTCGTCCACTTCACCCGCACCACCGACGGCACCCTGGAGTTCCGGTCCGAGGAACGGGGCGCGGGGCTTCCGTACGGCACGCTGACCCGGTCCGGCGGCTGACCCCGACAGGGGCTGGCGTACGCTGAACCGGTCCGTAGATCGTTGAAAAACCGCCGAAAGGTGACAGCCCGGTGACCGAGAAGGCCGACCTTCAGCCCATCCTCGACCGAGCCGCCGAAGGCGGTCGGATCTCCGCGGAAGAGGCGCTCGACCTCTACCGCTCGGCACCGCTGCACGCACTGGGCGCGGCGGCCGACGCCGCTCGCCGACGCCGTTACGCCGGTACGGAGCACATCGCGACGTACATCATCGAGCGCAACATCAACTACACGAACGTGTGCGTCACGGCCTGCAAGTTCTGCGCCTTCTACGCCGCGCCGAAGGACACCGCCAAGGGCTGGACCCGCGACCTCGACGACATCCTGCGCCGCTGCGCGGAGACCGTCGAACTCGGCGGCACCCAGATCATGTTCCAGGGCGGCCACCACCCGGACTACGGCGTCGAGTACTACGAGGAGCACTTCTCCGCGATCAAGAAGGCGTTCCCGCAGCTGGTCATCCACTCGCTGGGCGCCTCCGAGGTCGAGCACATGGCCCGGATCTCCGGGGTCTCCGTCGAGGAGGCCATCCGGCGCATCCACGCCGCCGGTCTCGACTCCTTCGCGGGCGCCGGTGCCGAGCTGTTGCCGGCCAGGCCGCGCAAGGCGATCGCCCCGCTCAAGGAGTCCGGCGAACGCTGGCTGGAGATCATGGAGATCGCGCACGGCCTCGGCGTCGAGTCCACCTCCACCATGCTCATGGGCACCGGCGAGACCAACGCCGAGCGCATCGAGCACCTGCGGATGATCCGCGACGTCCAGGACCGGACGGGCGGCTTCCGGGCGTTCATCCCGTACACGTACCAGCCGGAGAACAACCACCTGAAGGGCCGGACGCAGGCGACGCTCTTCGAGTACCTGCGGATGATCGCCATCGCCCGGCTCTTCCTCGACAACGTCGCGCACATCCAGGGCTCCTGGCTGACCACCGGCAAGGAGGTCGGCCAGCTGACCCTGCACTACGGCGCCGACGACCTCGGCTCGATCATGCTGGAGGAGAACGTGGTCTCCTCGGCCGGTGCCAAGCACCGCTCCAACCGGATGGAGATCATCGACCTGATCCGCAAGGCGGGCCGGGTACCGGCGCAGCGCGCCACCACGTACGAGCACCTCGTCGTCCACGACGACCCGGCGAACGACCCGGTCGACGACCGCGTGGTCTCGCACATCTCGTCCACGGCGATCGAGGGCGGCACGGCACACCCCGAACTGAAGCTCCTGAGCACCAACTGAGGCCGCCTTGCTGACGATCCACGTCGCCGACGCGGTGCACGGGGGACCGGACGGGGCCGACGCCGTGGCCGTGGACGGTGCCGTGGTCGTCGCCGTCGGACCGCGCGCGGAACTGGCCGCCGCCCTGCCGTCGGCCCGGACCCGGCGGTGGTCCGGCCTGATCGCCCCGGGGCTGCTGAACACGGGCGCCCCACAACTGCTGGAGGCCGCCTACCACCCGGACCCGCGCGAGGCGGACGAGCTCGGCGACCGGCCGCTCACCGGCGACGCGCTCGCCGCGCTCGGCATGGACGACGCCCGCTGGGGCGCCAGCGCCCGGCGCGGACTGCAACGGATGCTGCGGCACGGCACGACCGCCGTCCGGGGCCCCTTCGCCCGGCCCGCCGTGCGCACGGCCGTCGCCCGCTCGGGCCTGCGGGTCCACGCCCCCGCCGGACCGGCGGCGGGACCGGCCTCCCTGGACCCGCTGGCCGCCGGTCCGGGACCGGCCGGGGCGTTCGCGACGACCCTCGACATCGGCGGCCCGGCGGACCTGGCGGTGTTCGACGTACCGGACCTGGCGGCGCTGCTCGCCGAGGGCGCCGGGTGCTGCACCGCGACGGTGCTCGACGGACGGCTGGTCTTCCGGCGGCGCTGAGAGCCCGGCGGGCGGTTTGTGAGGACGCTCCTCACGGCACCGCGGGGCCGCCCAGGTAGCGCCCCTCGGCGTCGTACGGCCAGGCGTTGGAGACGCAGCCCTTCAGCCCGTATATCTGCTGCATCATCGCGGGGGCGGGGCGGCCCCTGCCCGGACAGGTCTCGTGGCCCCGGCCCAGCCAGTGGCCCACCTCGTGGTTGATGATCAGGGCCCGGTACTCGGCGAGCGGGCCGCGGAACTCGGGCGACCCCTGCTGCCAGCGCTTGAGGTTGACCATGACGTCGGCGCCGACCCGGCAGTTGACCTCGCCGTGCGTGTCGAGGCCGCTCCGGCCGCAGACGGTGTCGGTGGTCGCGGGCGTGGCGATCCGGATCACCAGGCCGGCCGGTCCCTCGGAGACCCGGCGGAAGACGTGTTCGCCGCG
Organism: Streptomyces sp. NPDC006435; assembly: GCF_040612315.1. Classification (NCBI taxonomy): domain Bacteria; kingdom Bacillati; phylum Actinomycetota; class Actinomycetes; order Kitasatosporales; family Streptomycetaceae; genus Streptomyces; species Streptomyces sp. NPDC006435. The sequence continues at coordinate 86,044 of NZ_JBEXPY010000002.1, read as the reverse complement.
GTGCGACCAGCCGCGCGGCGAGGCCAGGACGCGGGCGATCTCGGCGGCGGCCCGGTCCGGGTCGACGCCCGTCCCCTTCTCCACCTCGACCCGGTACGGCTTGCCGCCCCGCTTCCCGCCGTCCCCGGGCTCGGCGCGGGCGACGGCGAACGCGCCGGTGCCGGCCGACGACGTCCCGGACGCGGCGGGCACGTCCGGCTTCTCCCCGTCCCCGGCGAGCCGGGGCGGCCCCGCCACGACGACGGCACCGACCAGCGCCGCCGGTACGAGGACCGCGACCCACAGCCGGCCGCGGCCCCGCTCCGGCCGCCCCCGCCGACGCGTGTTCCGTACCGACATCCGTGCCTCCCCGGCCCCGGGCGGCCCGGTGCCCCCTTCTGTACTGACCGCCGACGGACCCGGTTGGTTCAGTCCACTCGCCGGTGACTCCCGGCCGACGCGTGGCGCCGCGGGCCGGGCTGCTTGAATGGACGGGTGACCCGAGCCTCCCTGGACAAGCAGCCGTACGAAGTCGCCACGATGTTCGACAAGGTGGCGGCGAACTACGACCTCACCAACGACGTGCTGTCCCTCGGCCAGGCCAGACTGTGGCGGAAGGAGGTCGCGAAGGCGGTGCACGCCCGGCCCGCGGAGAAGATCCTCGACCTGGCGGCGGGCACGGCGACGTCGTCGCTGCCCTTCGCCGCGACGGGCGCGTACGTCGTGCCGTGCGACTTCTCCCTCGGCATGCTGGAGGAGGGCAAGAAGCGCCACTCCTGGCTGCCCTTCACCGCGGGCGACGCCACCCGGCTGCCGTTCCGCGACGAGACCTTCGACGCGGTGACGATCTCCTTCGGGCTGCGCAACGTCCAGGACACGGACGCCGCGCTGCGCGAGCTGTACCGGGTGACGAGGCCCGGCGGACGGGTGGTGATCTGCGAGTTCTCCCAGCCGACCTGGGAGCCGTTCCGCACGGTCTACACCGAGTACCTGATGCGGGCGCTGCCGCCGGTCGCGCGTGCCGTCTCGTCCAACCCCGAGGCGTACGTCTACCTCGCCGAGTCCATCCGCGACTGGCCCGACCAGCCCGGCCTCGCGGCCGCGCTCCAGCGGGCCGGCTGGTCGAAGGTCGCCTGGCGCAACCTCACCGGCGGCGTGGTGGCGCTGCACCGGGGCGTGCGCCCCTGAACCGCGGTGGGCGCGGGTGAACGGCGGTGGGCGCGGGCCCGCCACGTAACGCTCCGATGACTTTCGCCGACGGGAACCGGGCGTCGGTGAAGATGTGTCCCTGACAGGTCACGTCTTCCCACGCCCTGTTCCCGTTTCCGTATCTGCCGTCGGAGCCCTCATGTCGTCGTACTGCCCCTTCTGCGGAACTCCGGCCCCGGACGAGGCCCGCTTCTGCATGAAGTGCGGGCGCGAGCGTCCGGACACACCCCCGGCGGAGGCCGCCGCGCCGACGACGGCGCCGGACGCGGCGCCCCCGCAGCCCCCGTCCCGACCTCCGGTGTCCCCGGCCCCGCCGCTCCAGCCACCGCCGCTCCAGCCACCGCCGCTCCAACCACCGCCCGCCGGCCCCGCACCCGCCGGCCCCGCGCCCGGGGCCCCCGCGTCCGGCGTTCCCGCGCCCGGGTACGCGCCGATGCCGGCGGCCCCGCCGATGGCCCCGCCGCCGGCGGCCCCTGCCGGGCCGTCGCCCGTCGGGGAGTTCTTCGGCCGTGTCCTCCGCGGCGGCTGGGCCGGTGCGGCGAAGGCGGCGGCCTGGCCCAGCGGACTGCTGATCGCCCTCGCGGTGGCGCTCGCCATTCCCACGTACGGGCAGGACGACACGGTCGTCGTCGGATGGACCGACCGGCTGCGGATCGCGCTGGCGATGCTGCTCCAGGCATTCGGCGGCAACTTCGAACTGCGGGCCGTGGGCCCGGCCGGCCGTTACGGGGAGGGCTACGGGGACGACTACGGAAACGACTACGGAGGCGGTTACGACTCCGACGGCTACGGCATGGACGGGGACATGACGCAGGGCGCCGTGCTCTCCGTCATCCCGCTGACCGTCACCGTGCTGTGGCTGGGGGCGCTGTTCCTGGCCGCCGGGGCGGCCCGCAAGCGGGGCGACGGCATGGAGTCCGCGGTCCGGATCAGCCTCGTCGCCTCGGCCGTCGTGCTGGTGCTCGGGCTGTTCTCCCAGCCCGAGATCGCAGGGGTCTCGGTCTCGTCCGCGCCGCTGCTCGCCACGCTCGGGGCGCTGGTGCTGTCGCTGCTCGTCACCGCAGGGGCGCTGTACCGCGACGAGTCGGGCCGGTGGCGGACGCAACGGCCCGCCGCGCACGCCGCGCTCCGGGTGGCCGGGACGGCGATACGGGCGCTCGGCGCGGTGCTCCTGCTCTGCTCCCTGATCGGGTTCGTCTCCTACGCCAACATCGACGACGTGGACGGCGAGGCGATGCTGATCGCGCTGCCGCTGCTGCCGAACATCGGGCTCGCGGTGCTCGGCGTGAGCTGGGGCGCCCCGGTCGAGTACGACGTGCGGGGCCAACTCGGCTACTTCGGCTCGGGGGTGGAGCACGGCGGCTTCGGGCTCTCCGAACTGGGCGACGAGGTCGGCGGCTGGGCGGTGATCTGCGCGGTGGCGACCGGTGTGGTGTGCGCGCTCGCGGTGGGCATCACGGCCGCGCGGCGCTCGGCGGACCGGCGCGAACAGGCCGCCGCGGGCGCCCTGTTCCTCGCGATGTTCCTGGTGCTGTGCGGGATCGCCGGGGTGTCCACGGAACTGTCGGGCGGCTTCTCGGAGATGGTCAGGCAGGGCACGGCGGAGTTCGCGCCGAGCGTGCCGGACGCGCTGCTGTTCGGACTGCTGTGGGTGGGCGGTGCGGTGTTCGTGGCGCCGTACCTGCTGCGCATGACGGGCCGGGGCACACCGCCAGCCCCGCCCACCCCGATGCCCCCGGGCGCGACTCCGGCGTACCCGGGCGCGGCCCCGGTCGTACCGGCGCAACCGGGCACGGCCCCGGGAACCCCGGCACACCCCGCACCGCCCCGGGCCCCGGCGGGCCAGGCTCCCGAGTACTCGGCCCAGGCCCAGGCCCCCGGCCCGTACGACGCGCAGACCGCGCAACTGTCCGCCGCGCCCGGGACGTCGACCGCGTCCCGGCCCGCCCCGGCGGCCGGTTCCCGCAGGCGCACCGTGCTCGTCTGGACCGGCACGCTCCTCGCGGCGCTGCTCGTCGGCGGCGGCGTCACCGCGGGCGTGCTGTTCCTCATGGACGGCTGAGGGCCGCCGCCGAGGCCACCGGCACGGCCGCCGCCGGGGCCACGGTCACGGCCGCCGCCGGGGCCACGGTCACGGCCGCCGCCGGGTCGGCACCGGCGGCGGCCCCTTCACGACACTGCCGACGACCCGGTCACGACGTCGGCCGGAAACAGTCCACCCGCCGTCCCGTCCCCGGGTCGGTGAAGCTCTCCGCCCGTTCCATGCCCAGCCGCCGGGCCACGGCGATCGACCGTTCGTTGCCCGCGTCGATCAGCGCGACCACCCGCTCCACCCCGGCCGCGCGCAGCCGCTCCAGCGTGATGCGCGCGGCGGTGGTGGCGTATCCGCGGCCCCAGGCCGTCCGGGCCAGCCGCCAGCCGATCTCGATCTCGCCCACCGGGCCGTACTCGGTCCGCGGCCAGGGCTGGGCGCCGGTGAAGCCGACCACCTCGCCGTCCTCGTCGAGCACCGTCCAGAGGCAGTAGCCGCGTTCCGCGTCGAGCTTGCGCTGACGGGCGGTCCACTCCTCGTACAGGGAGAGCTCCTCCGACACCCCGCCGAAGAACTCCATCACCTCGGGGTCGTCGAAGGCGCGGTGCCAGGAGAGCGCGTCCTCGTCGGTCGGGACGCGCAGCCGCAGGGAGGGAGCAGAGGGAACGCCGGAATGCTCGGTCGACATCTGGGAGCCCTTCGGAAGTTGATCAGCAGACCCCCATAGACTGCATGGGACAGGTGCCGCGCGGCACGCGATTTCGAGTCTTCGGGAGATCCGACCGTGACCGAGCAGCTCCTCTCCGAGCACAGCGCGGATGTGATCGTCGTCGGGGCAGGCCCGGCCGGATCCACGACCGCGTACTACCTCGCCAAGGCCGGACTGGACGTCCTGCTCCTGGAGAAGACGGCCTTCCCTCGTGAGAAGGTCTGCGGCGACGGTCTCACCCCGCGTGCCACCAAGCAGCTCGTCGCCATGGGCATCGACATCTCCGAAGAGGCCGGCTGGCTGCGCAACAAGGGCCTGCGGATCATCGGCGGCGGCGTCCGCCTCCAGCTGGACTGGCCGGACCTCGCCGCGTACCCGAACTACGGACTGGTCCGCAAGCGTGACGACTTCGACGAGCAGCTGGCCCGCCAGGCGCAGAAGGCCGGCGCGAGGCTGTACGAGCGCTGCAACGTCGGCGCCCCGGTCGTCGACGACCGCACCGGCCGCATCACCGGCGTCACCGCCAAGCTCGGCGAGGAGAAGACCCCGGTCACCTTCCACGCCCCGCTGGTCGTCGCCGCCGACGGCAACTCCACCCGGCTGTCGCTCGCCATGGGCCTGCACCGCCGCGAGGACCGCCCGATGGGCGTCGCCGTGCGCACGTACTTCACCTCGCCCCGCCACGACGACGACTACCTGGAGTCCTGGCTGGAGCTGTGGGACCGCCGCGGCCCCCAGGACCGGCTGCTGCCCGGCTACGGCTGGATCTTCGGCATGGGCGACGGCACGTCCAACGTCGGCCTCGGCATCCTCAACTCCTCCTCCGCCTTCAAGGAACTGGACTGGCGCGAGGTCCTCAAGGCGTGGTGCGCCTCGATGCCGGAGGACTGGGGCTACACCCCGGAGAACATGACGGGGCCGATCCGCGGCGCCGCCCTCCCGATGGCCTTCAACCGCCAGCCGCACTACACCAAGGGCCTGCTGCTCGTCGGCGACGCGGGCGGCATGGTCAACCCGTTCAACGGCGAAGGCATCGCGTACGCCATGGAGTCGGGCCAGATCGCCGCCGACGTCATCGTCCAGGCCCACGCCCGTACCACCCCAGCGCAGCGCGAACTGGCGCTGAACAACTACCCGAAGGTGCTCAAGGAGACCTACGGCGGCTACTACACGATGGGCCGCGCCTTCGTGAAGCTGATCGGCAACCCGAAGGTCATGAAGATCGCCACCCAGCGCGGCCTGACCCACCCGCTGCTGATGAAGTTCACGCTGAAGATGCTCGCCAACCTCACCGACCCGACGGGCGGCGACGCGATGGACCGCATCATCAACGGCCTCTCCAAGGTGGCCCCGAAGGCCTGACCGGCCGCGCACGTTCCCGGCCCCGGCGGGCAGGTACGGATGGGCTCATACCTCGTACGAGTGAGCGTGCGGACGCGACGCCGAGCCTCCGTGCCACCGTCCGTAACGTCTGTGACGACAGTCACGGCGAGCACGGCCGTTACGGGCGGAGTGCTCGGGCACGGGAGGACGCGCGCATGGCGTGGGACGAGTGGGAACGGCTCAAGGAGCAGGCCGCCGGGCAGCACACCACGCGATTACGGCTCGACGGCCTGCCGGGGGAGAGCGGTCCGGTCGCTCCGTCCGGTGGGGGCGGCGCCGGAACACTCAGGCACAAGGGCGGCCCGTGGACGCGGGCGGCCGGCACCGCGGGCGACCTCCAAACCGGTACGGCCACCGCGAGGACCGACCTGCGCAGGGCCCACGACGGCACCGCCGACGGGCTGACCGGGCTGGCCGGCCTCGGAGCGCTCAGGTCCGTACTCACCTCGTGGGACGAACGCCTCGGCAGGGTCCGCGACGAATGCGGTTCCCTGGAGCCGAAGTTGCGGCAGGCGGCCGTGATTCTGGGCGAAGCGGACGCCGAGGTGGGGAACAGCGCCAGGTCGGTCGCGGTGCCCGGCACCCGGCGGGGTGAGTAGACCGTGGGCGCGGCACCCGGACTGACCTGGCAGCGCCTTCGCGACCTCAAGCCGGCGGAACTGACCGAGGCGGCCGACGGCTGGCGCGCCGCCTCCGCGTTCGCCGACGCCGCCCGCGAACGCGTCGACGGCGACATGAGCGGCAGGCTCACCAGGACCCAGGACAGCGAGTCCGCCCGGTCGGCCGTGCGACGGCTGAGGCGACTGAGCGAGAACTACCGCTACATCCACACCGAGACCGGCCTGATCCGAGGCACCCTCGCCGGATTCGCCGACGAACTGGCCGCCCCGCAACGCAAGTTGCGCACCGCCCTCGCCGACGCCGCTTCCCTCGGGTACGCCGTCGACGACAACGGCGGCGTCGACTACCCGGCCGGCGGCAGGAACGAACTGACCGGCGACACGCTGCCCGGCGGCTCGGTGATGGGCGACAACGGCCTCATCGGCGCCGGAAACCCGGGCCTGTACTACGACGCCAACGGGATGTACGACCCGGCCAAGGGCCCGGGCACCCCCGCCCTGAAGAACCCCAACCCGCACCACACCAAGGCCCAGGACATCGCCGACCGCATCGCCCACGCCCTGCGTGAGGCGCACGAGATCGACGAGCGTTACAGCTCCGCACTCAACAGACTCAGGGCCGCCCCGGGCCTCGCGGTCGACAGCCGGACATGGGCGGACACGGCATCGGACGCCGATGCGGTGAGCGGGGCCGCGAGGGAGTATCTGGGGAAGAAGATTCCCTTCGACGAGTCGCCTGCGGACCGCAAGAAGTGGTGGGACCACCTCACCGAAGAGAAGCGCGAGGAGTACATCGCCGCGTTTCCCGGTGTGATCGGGAACCTGGACGGTATCCCCGCACTGGCACGGGACCAGGCGAACCGCGAGAACATTCAGTTGCTCATCGCCCAACTGGAGGGCCGGCAGGACACGAAGTCCCAGAACATGGCGGAGGGACTGAAAGAGATCCAGCGCAAGCTGCTGCACCAGGATCCGAAAGCTCCTCCCATGTACCTGCTGGGGATCGGTGCAGAAGGGAACGGCAGGGCCGTCGTCGCCTACGGGAACCCCGACACGGCGAGGAATGTCTCTGCTTACGTTCCCGGTCTGGGTACGTCACTCGATGCAGATTTTGCAGGGGGCGATCTCAAGCGGGCCAGTGACATCGCCATCGACGCGCAGTCGTTCGACACATCGAGTGCTTCGATCGCCTGGCTCGGCTACGACGCCCCGCAGATCGGCTTCGACAGCAACTTGCCGCAAAACATTCGAAACCTTGATGTCATGGGTACGGAGAAGGCGAGCGCCGGAGCCACGTCCTACAACGAGTTCATGGCAGGAATCTCCGCAACGAACGACCATGCCGACCCGCACATCACAGCAATTGGTCATTCGTACGGATCCTTCACTGTCGGCCAGGCTGCACAACGGGACGGTGGGATTCCCGGCGCCGACGACATCGTCCTGGTGGGCAGCCCCGGCACGGGTGCCAGTCATGCTCAGGAACTGAACGTGGACAAGAGCCATGTTTTTGTCGGTGCGGCCGACAACGACCTGGTGACCAAGCTTCCATCGAAGACGCAGGCCGCAGGGCTCGTGAGCGGGGTCATTCCTGCCGCGCTTGCGGACCCTTCCGGTAGCCAGGTGTGGTTCGGGACCGATCCGTCCCACCGCAACTTCGGTGCGACACGTTTTGCGGTGGATGACGGTCCAGTGCCATTCGTCGGCGGCGAGGGCGCGACTCCTGCCCACTCCGACTACTTCGACGTCGATGACGGAGCGGGCGTCAGGCGGCCGTCCGAGTCGGAGAGAAATATTTCGTTGATCGTGTCCGGTAATTCGAGCGAAATCAGCAGGGAGCAGCCGCGGTGACGAGGATTCGCAGGGCCGCTCTGGTAGCTGCTGCCGCCTGTCTGGCGGCTTCGGCGTGCAGTGCGGATGGGGACACTTCCGGGGACACGACAGGGGGGCACGAGAAGGCCATGGGGATGACCATGCAGGAAGCCGCGCAGCGCCAGGACGGCATGCTGGACGCGACGATGAGCGCGATCACGCCTGGCCTGCGCTGGACACATGGTGCGACCACGACGGGAAAGTGCGATGTGACCAGACGCCGGGTGGTGATGACGGTCGTCTCCGAGGAACGGCGCGGAAACCTGCTCGGCATGGTGCAGCGCTCGTGGGAGAAGCGTGGATACGCAATCAAGTCCGTCAACAGGAGCCGCGAATTTCCTGCGATCTTCGCGGCGACGGATGACGGCTTCGGGATCTCCGTGAGCGTGGGAGGGGAGGGGCAGTTCACCTTTTCCGCCGACTCCCCCTGCGTCGAGAAGTCGGAAGTGGCAGCGCCCTCCGCCTCTCCGAACGGGCCCGACTACGACTACCCCGTTCCGCGGCCCAACGTGAACGATTCCTTCTGGTCGTCGAACGAACCGATTCCCACGGGCTCGCCGAGCAGAGGCTGAGAGAGGGAGCCGTCCGGGCGGGCCGGACCCTCAGCCGTTTCGGTGGCCCGCGCTCGCGGGGATGCGTCGGTCGGGGGTTTCGGGGGTTTTCGTCGTCGGGGGTTCGGGCCGCTTCCGGCGGAGGGCGAGGCCGGATCCGTAGCGGGGCTGGAGCAGCAGGAGCAGGCCCACTCCGCAGACGGCCGCGACGCCGTACAGGATCCAGGACTTGGCGCCGCGTGCCGAGAAGGCCACGATCCCGAACGAGAACAGCGCCGACCAGAAGTACATGAGCAGCACGGCCCGGCGGTGCGAGTGGCCGAGCTGGAGCAGGCGGTGGTGGAGGTGGCCCTTGTCGGCGGCGAAGGGGGACATCCCGTTCCAGGTGCGCCGGACGACGGCGAGCACCAGGTCCGCGACCGGCAGCGCGATGACGGACAGCGGCAGCAGCAGCGGGATGTAGACCGGCACCATCGCGGCCGAGCCGGACGTGCCGTCGACCGACTGCTTGAGGAGGCTGGGGTCCACCTCGCCGGTGACGGAGACCGCGCATCCGGCGATGAGCAGCCCCAGCAGCATCGAGCCGGAGTCGCCCATGAAGATCCGGGCCGGGTGCGAGTTGTGGACCAGGAAGCCGAGGCACATGCCGGCCAGGATCGCGGAGAACAGCGTGGTGGACGCCGCGGCCTCGATTCCGTAGCCGTACCAGAGCCGGTAGCCGTACAGGAAGAACGCCGTCGCCGCGATGCCCACCGTCCCGGCGGCCAGTCCGTCCAGTCCGTCGACGAAGTTGACCGCGTTGATGGTGACCACGATCAGCGCCACGGTCAGCAGGGTGCCCTGGCCGTCGGAGAGGTAGATCCCGTCGGTGCCCGGCACGGGGAGCCAGAGGATGGTCAGGCCCTGGAACGCCATCACCCCGGCGGCGATCACCTGGCCGCCGAGCTTGATCAGCGAGTCGACGCCCCATTTGTCGTCGAGCACCCCCAGGAGCCAGATCAGGGCCGCCCCGGACAGCAGGGCCCGTGGCGTAGAGCTCTGGGCGAAGATCTCTTCGAGGTGGGGCAGGTGCGAGGCCACGAGGTATCCGGCGAGCAGCCCGCCGAACATGGCCACGCCACCCAGGCGCGGGGTGGGTTCGCGGTGGACGTCGCGGGCCCGGATCTCCGGCATCGCCCCGATCGAGATGGCGAACTTCCGGACGGGGCCGGTCAGGAGAAGGGTCACCGCGGCCGTGATGAGCAGCATGAGCAAGTAGTCCCGCACGGGCGGCCTCACATCCCGGCCCACGGGGCCGATACCTGAACAGTTTCTTCCGGTTCTCCGGGGCTGCTGCTCAGGGCGGGACGGGGCCGGTGGTGGTTCCGATCCGGCGGCACGGGTGACCCGGACCCTGTTCGAGGCCCCTCACTGCACCCCGGCGAGCCTAGCTCATACGGATTTCCGTGCGGTTGGGGGCAAGGGGGTGCGGGGCTCCGGTGGGTGGGTGCCGGGCGATACGTACGTCAGTGGGCGGACAGCCGGTCCGGTCGGGCCCGCCGTTACGGGGCGGAGGGCATCCGTGCCCGTTCGGCGGCCCCGCTCCGGCGGTCCGCCACCCCGCACCCGAGGGCGGCGTGATTCCTCCTCCGCTTGATTTGGACGACCGTCCAGGACTATCGTCCAAAAAGACGGACGACTCCACACGCACACGTAACGGAGAGCGTGATGAATCAATCCACATTGGCGACCGTGACCGCGGCACTCCTGGTCTGGGAGGCGCTGCTGCTGATTCCCATGGTCCCGGGGAAGCTGATCGACACGAGGGACTTCTCCCCGCTTCCCCGGTGGCAGTACAACAGCTTCAACGTGTACCTGACCTCCCTCGGGCTCGCCAGCTTCGTGGTGGCCGGGTTCGCCATGGCCGGGCAGCACTGGGCCTTCGTGGCGGCACTGGTGCTGAGCCTCGGCTACATCGCGGTCTTCGCGGCCGACCTCGGCGCGGTCTTCCCCGTCGTGCCCGACCCCCTGCCGGTGCAGCTGCTCGTTCTCGAAGCGATCGCGCTGGCCTCGGCCGGGGTGCTCGCCGTGATCGCGATCCAGGGGGTACGGCTGTGAGCAACGGGTCCACGAACCCCTCGCGCGGGACGGAAACGCGCGAGAAGATCATCGAAGCCGCCGCCTCCCTCATCCCCGAGCTGGGCTGGGGCGACGTGAGCAGCCGGCGGGTGGCGGAGCGCGCGGGCGTGAACACCGGGGTGATCCACTACCACGTGGGGAGCATCGGCGAACTCCGGCGCATCGCCGCGGTGCGGAGGATCCGGACGTTCTTCCTCGACCGGATCGACGGGGCCCTGTCGCTGGCGGATCCGGCCGAGGCCGTGGAGACCATGCTCCGGGCGCTGTCCGCCAACGATCCGCGCGATCCGGAACTGCTGCTGCTGTACGAGTCCCTCGTCGCCGCGAGCCGGGACGACGAGCTGCGCGCCGAGATCGCCGCCCTGCTGGCCGAGTTGCGGCAGCGGCTGTGCGACTGGTTCGGGGCCCGGGGTGTCGCGCACCCGCTCACCGTCGCGGTCACCCTCACGGCGGCGATCGACGGCTACCTGCTCCAGCGCTCGCTCGACCCGTCCGTCGAGCCCGGTCCCCTCATCGACGGCCTGGTCGGTCTGGTCCGGCAGCAGCTCGCGGCCGACGGGGCGTGAGACGCGGAAGTGCAGGGGCCCGGCGGCGGTTCCCCGTCGCCAGGCCCCCGCACCGGGGGTACGGGATGCTCAGCCGCTGCCGTGCCGGGCGAGAACCCGGGCGTCCTCGGTCCCGACGTCTTGGGTCCGGGCGTCCTCGGTCCCGACGTCCTCGGCCCGGGCGTCCTCGCTCGTAGCGCTCTCGCTCGTAGCGCTCTCGCCCCGGGTGCCCTCCTGGTGCACGTCCAGTTGAACGGGCACGATGCGAGAGCCCCGTACGACCGCGGTCTTCGGCGCGGTCCGCTCCCGTACGACGAGCAGCCCCGTCAGCACCAGTGCCACCCAGAGCACCGGAGCGAGCGGATTTCCGGGGGAGACGAATCCCTGGGCGGCGAGCCCGAGAAGGCCACCGGCGGAGAGGACCGCGGCGAGAACGATCTTCCCGAGGCCCATTTCCGAGGCCGTACCGGAGCCGCGGCGGAATTCGAACCGGCCGAACACCCTGGTGAAGCACACCAGGAAAACTCCCGAGACGCCGACCCACAACGGTGCCACCGCGAACCACATCGGACTGCCGGGGGCCGGTGTCGAGAATCCGAGTCCGACGACCGCGATTCCCGCGGTCATCACGAGCGCGGGCATGTGCCAGAGATACAGGGTCATGAACCGGGTTCCGCACCACCGCAGAACGGCGGTGGCCGACGGGCGTTCGGCGATCCGGGTGATGACGGGCCTGAACGCCAGCCAGAGTCCGAGCTGGCCGACCGTCAGCGACAGCATCAGCGCGGTCGGAGGGCTCATGTTGGAGACCGGGGCGCCGGGCATCCCGATCATCGACGCCGGGTAGGGCCCGAAGAACACGGCGGCCGCGGTGAGCCCGAAACCGGCCGCGGACAGCCCCGCCGATGCCCATCCGCTCCGTACGCGCAGGCCGCCGTCGGCGTAGTGGAAGCCGATCTGGTGGACTGCCAGCCAGACGAACAGGGCGTTCACGAAACCGATCGCGGGGCCGGCCTCGAAGCGCAGCACGTCGACGACCACGGCGCAGGCGGCGAGCACGCCGACCACGCGCCACCCGTACCGGCGGTACCACCCGTACATCACCGGGGTGAGCGCGACCACGAGGACGTAGACGGCGAGGAACCAGAGCAGTTGGCCGGCGATCCTGCCCGCCAGCAGCACCGGTTGTTCCGGCACTCCCGCGCCGATCAGCACGTGGGGCAGCAGCAGCCACACGGCTGCCAGGGGCACGACCGGCACCAGGAGGCGCGCGATTCTGCTCCGGAGCCAGGTACGCGTCGATTTCGTCGGACGGAAAGAGAAGAAATTGGCGGCGCCGCCGGCGAAGAAAACCATCGGCATGACCTGCGTCAGCCAGGTGACGATCCACCAGCCGGGGCTCGCGAGCGCATTTCCGGTGCTCAAGTGCCCGTTCTCGTAGGCGAGTACGGGCATGAGCCAGTGCTGGGAAATCACTGCCAGCACGCACAGTGCCCTGATGACATCTATGAATGGATCACGACCGCGACCGGGTGAATGAGCCTGCTTCCGCTGCATGGAAACATCGTGCTGTCGGCAGACGAATCGGGCAGTAAAGCGGTCCCCCGGATTCATCGGGGTGCCAGCACCGCGGGCCGTGGTGGGGTTCTCCCCACCACGTACGGGGCCCTGCTCCCGTGCCCGGGGCGGTGCGGTTCACCCCCGCCGCCCCCGGACACCGGGGTTCCCGGCGACCGCCGCGACCACCGCGAGGGCCGCGGTCGCGCCGCCGAGCGCCATGACCGCGGACACGGACACGCGGTCCAGCACGGCCCCGCCCGCCAGGGCGCCGAGGGCGAGGGTCGCCTGGAAGGACGCGGTGAACAGGACGGACGCGGCCTCGGGCGCCTCGGGCGCGGCCCTGGCGAACCAGGTCTGCGAGCAGACCGGCACCGCACCGTAGGCCACTCCCCAGACGACCAGCAACGCGACGGCTCCGGGCTCCCGTCCGCCCAGGACCGGGAGCAGGGCGGTCGAGGCGGCGATCAGGCCCGCGGCGAGGGAGACCGCGAGGCGCGGGCGGCGCGCCACCAGCGCGCCGCCGACGAAGTTGCCGACGATCCCGGCGGCTCCGTAGATCAGCAGGAACGCCGTGACCGCTTTCGGCCCGGTGTGCGTGACCTGTTCCAGGAAGGGGGTGACGTAGGTGTACGTCGCGAAGTGGGCCAGGACGACGAGGAAGGTGAGGAGGAGGGCGAACCGGGTGCCGGGCCGGGCCAGCACCGTGCCCAGCAGTCGCGCGCGGGTGACCTGTGTGGGCGGCAGGGGCGGGACCACCAGGAGCATCAGGGCCAGTACGCCCACGCTCAGCGCCCCCATGACCACGAACGCCGTCCGCCAGCCGGCCAGGTCGCCGATGAACGTACCGGCGGGGACGCCGAGCACGGAGCCCAGCGGGACGGCCGAGAAGATCACCGCCGTCGCCCGGCCGACCGACGCCGGGCGGACCAGCCGGCCCGCCAGTCCGGCGCCGATGGACCAGAAGCCGCCGATGGTGATCCCGACCATCACCCGGGAGACCAGGACGAGTCGGTAGTCGGTCGCGGCGGCGACGAGGAAGTCGGCCAGGGCCAGCAGGAGCATGAAGGCGCAGAGCATCACGCGCCGGTCGACCCGCGCCGTGGCCACCGTGACCAGGGGGGCGGAGACGGCCGCGAGGAGTCCGGGCATGGTCATCATCAGACCCGCCGTGCCGTCCGAGACGGCGAAGTCGGACCCGATCGAGGTGAGCAGGCCGATGGGCAGGATCTCGGTGGTGACGATCGAGAAGATGCCCAGCATGACGGAGACGACGGCGAGCCGACCGCGTAAAGGGGTGCGGGAAGGAGTGCCGGGAGACGGTGCGGTGCGCTCGGCGGGGGTGGTGGCCGTGGTTCCGGTCATGGCGGTGCCGTCCTGTGCTCGGTGACGCGAGGGCTGTTCGCCCCAGTTCACAAGCGGCGGTGGACGGTGTCCGGCGAGTACGCGACGTCGACGCCGCCGGCGGGGGTGATGTCGCGTACCCGCCGGAGCACCCACAGGAGACCGAAGAGCCGGGAACGGCTGAGGGGGTCGGGAACGGCGAAGGAGGTCGGGAACGGCTGAGGGGGTCGGGAACGGCGAAGGGGGTCGGGAACGGCTGAGGGCCGTCGCTCCCGAGCGGGGGAGCGACGGCCCTTCACCGTCTTCGTGCGTGCTGTTCCACGCGCGTTCCGACCGCGCCGCGAGGGCGCTTGTGAATCAGAGAACGCGGACCGCGCCCGACGGCGGGTCGTAGGACAGCGGGCGCTGCACCACACCGGTGCTGGAGTTCTGCGCACCGACGAACTCGCCGCCGCCCACATAGATCCCGACGTGGTACGCGCTGCCCGCGCCGCCCCAGTACAGGATGTCGCCGGGCTGGAGGTTGCTCAGGGAGACCTGGGTGCCGGAGACGGACTGGGACTGCGAGACGCGCGGCAGGTCGATGTTGACCGAACGGAACGCGGCCTGGACGAGGCTGGAGCAGTCCCACGAGCTGGGGCCGGTGCTGCCCAGCACGTACGCGTCACCGAGCTGCGCCTTCGCGAAGGCGATGACGGCCGCTGCGGAGCCGGTCGCGTTCGACGACGAGTAGGACGGGGTGGAGGAGGAGCCGGAGCTCGCGCTGAGCGTCGTGCGCTCGGCGGTGCGGGAGGCGCGCTCGGCGGCCTCCGCCTTGGCCTTGGCGGCGGCCTCGGCCTTCTTCTTCGCCTCCGCCTTGCGGACCGCCTCGGCCTTGGCCTTCTTGGCGTCCTTGGCCGCGCTGGCGGCCGCGGCGTCCTGCTGGGCCTGCGTCTGCAGGTCCTGGGCGACCTGCTGCGTGGCCTGGGCGGACGCGGCCACGGCGGTGGAGAGCCCGGAGGTGATGGTGGGCATCTCGATGGTCTGGGTCACCGGCTCGGCCTGGGCCGGACCGGCAGCGCCTGCGACCGCGATGGTGCTGAGGACGCCACCGGCAACTCCGGCCCGCAGCGCCGTCTTCGGGGCGTTTCGGCGGGGCTTCCGGTGGCTGGGTATGTGAGCGGTGTGGGACATGAGTACTAGCGCTATCAGGCCACGGGGCTCCCATCAAGAAACGTGTGTTGCGACACAGTTACGTACGGAATCTGTGAATCCGCTTTCCGGTGGCTCTTATTGACGCCGTAACGGTCAAAACGGGCATGGGTGATCACGGCTGTGAACACGGACTTTCGGCAATACGCCCGAATTGCCCGCCACCTACCATCCGTTCGTACCGATGGCCAAGCCCGCTTTTGTCGGGGCCCTGACGGTGTGATGCAGGTCACATGTCCGTCGCGGTGCGGCCCCCGCGCGTGCGACGGACCCTCAGGGCGGCGCCGGGTGGCGGGTGATGTCCTGTTCGCTCCGAAAATCGCACATGCTCGCATGTGTCCACTTCGCGCCTTTCCGGTCCCTCGCTCGGGTGGGGTCGGGTTCCTCGGATGGAGGGCGGTGGCTCCGGGGTGCCGGATCGGGGCCGCGGGGTCGGATCGGGGTCGTGGATCGTCGGACTCCTCTATCACTCCTGGCCGTCCATCTCCAATTTGCTTGGCAGGGCCATCTCTTGATAGTGCGACACCTGTTTGACCAGCGGTAACAGCACCGGATGTCACGTCTCGTGATCACTCGACCGCTTCACGTGTGAAGATCACCGCTCATCCGACTTCATGATCCTTCGTCAGGTGGTGGAGATCACAAAGACGTTGCTGTACCCCGTGTCGCAGATCACAGGATGACGGGCATAGGATGCGGGGCAGTCGGGCTTGTGAACTGCCTCACATGTGCACGATCTTGCTGGGGTGGTGAGCCGGTCGCCCGATGCGGTCCAACGGTCAAGGACGACTGGAAGGAGCGAGGAGCGTGAATGCCTACGCGCCCATCCTCGTGCTCGGCGCCCTCGGGGCAGGGTTTGCGATCTTCTCCGTGGTCATGGCCACGCTTATCGGCCCCAAGCGGTACAACCGGGCGAAGCTCGAAGCGTACGAGTGCGGCATCGAACCCACTCCCACGCCGGCCGGAGGCGGCCGCTTCCCCATCAAGTACTACCTGACGGCGATGCTCTTCATCGTCTTCGACATCGAGATCGTCTTCCTCTATCCCTGGGCGGTCACCTTCGACGCCCTGGGGATCTTCGGGCTCGTGGAGATGCTGCTCTTCGTGCTCACCGTCTTCGTCGCCTACGCGTACGTATGGCGTCGCGGCGGCCTGGAATGGGACTGAGGGGCTGAGGGGCACACCATGGGACTCGAAGAGAAGCTGCCCAGCGGCTTCGTGCTGACCACTGTCGAGCAGGCCGCCGGCTGGGTACGGAAGTCCTCCGTCTTCCCCGCCACCTTCGGCCTCGCCTGCTGCGCCATCGAGATGATGACGACCGGAGCCGGGCGTTACGACCTGGCCCGTTTCGGGATGGAGGTCTTCCGCGGATCGCCGCGTCAGGCGGATCTGATGATCGTGGCAGGACGGGTCAGCCAGAAGATGGCTCCCGTCCTGCGGCAGGTCTACGACCAGATGCCCAACCCCAAGTGGGTGATCTCCATGGGGGTTTGCGCATCGTCGGGCGGAATGTTCAACAATTACGCCATTGTTCAGGGTGTTGATCATATTGTTCCGGTTGACATCTATTTGCCGGGTTGTCCGCCGCGACCCGAGATGCTGATGGACGCGATCCTCAAGCTCCACCAGAAGATCCAGGGCTCCAAGCTCGGGGTCAACGCGCAGGAGGCCGCCCACGAGGCGGAGGAAGCGGCACTCAAGGCGCTGCCCCTGATCGACATGAAGGGGCTGCTGCGATGAGCGAGAGCCACAACCACGAGGAGCGCGACGGCAACGGCGTGCCCGCCCCGCGCGACGAGGGCGGCGAGGTCATCGGCGTACGCAGGGGCATGTTCGGCGCCAACAACGGCGGCGACACCTCCGGCTACGGCGGCCTCGTCCGCACCGTGGCCCTGCCGGGCGCCGCCTCCCGGCCGTACGGCGGCTGGTTCGACGAGGTCGCGGACGAGCTCGAAGGGGCCCTGGAGGAGCAGGACCTGCTGCCCGCCAACGCCATCGAGAAGGCCGTCGTCGACCGCGGCGAGCTCACCTTCCACATCGCCCGCGAACACCTCGTCCCGGTCGCCCGCACCCTGCGCGACGACCCGGCACTGCGCTTCGAGCTCTGCACGGGGGTGAGCGGTGTCCACTACCCAGGCGACAAGGGCCGGGAGCTGCACGTCGTCTACCACCTGCGCTCGATCACGCACGGCCGGCTGATCCGGCTGGAGGTGTCGGCCCCGGACAGCGACCCGCACGTCCCGTCCCTGGTGCCGGTCTACCCGACCAACGACTGGCACGAGCGCGAGACCTACGACTTCTTCGGGCTCGTCTTCGACGGGCATCCCGCCCTCACCCGGATCATGATGCCGGACGACTGGCAGGGCTTCCCGCAGCGCAAGGACTACCCGCTCGGCGGCATCGCCGTCGAGTACAAGGGCGCCCAGATCCCGGCTCCGGACCAGCGGAGGTCGTACTCCTGATGTCTACTCCACACCCCCACCGCACCGCGTCGGAGCCCTCCGGGACGCCCCTCTCGGATGCCCGCGACACGACCGAGGGGACTGTATATACAGTCACCGGCGGCGACTGGGACGAGGTCGTCCAGTCCGCGGCCAAGTCCGACGACGAGCGCATCATCGTCAACATGGGTCCCCAGCACCCGTCCACGCACGGGGTGCTGCGGCTGATCCTGGAGATCGACGGCGAGACCGTCACCGAGGCCCGCTGCGGCATCGGCTACCTCCACACCGGCATCGAGAAGAACCTCGAATTCCGGAACTGGACCCAGGGCACCACCTTCGTCACGCGCATGGACTACCTGACGCCGTTCTACAACGAGGCGGCGTACTGCCTGGGGGTCGAGAAGCTCCTCGGCATCGAGGACCAGATCCCCGACCGGGCCAGCGTCCTGCGCGTGCTGCTGATGGAGCTCAACCGGATCTCCTCGCACCTGGTGTGCATCGCCACCGGCGGCATGGAGCTCGGCGCCACCACGATCATGATCTACGGCTTCCGCGATCGTGAACTCGTTCTCGACCTCTTCGAGCTGATCACCGGCCTGCGCATGAACCACGCGTTCATCCGGCCCGGCGGACTCGCCCAGGACCTGCCGCCCGGCGCGATCGACCAGCTGCGCGAGTTCGTGAAGACCATGAAGAAGAACCTGCCGGAGTACGACAAGCTCGCCACCGGCAACCCCATCTTCAAGGCCCGCATGCAGGACGTCGGCTACCTCGACCTGACCGGCTGCATGGCGCTCGGCGTCACCGGCCCGATGCTGCGCTCCGCCGGACTCCCGCACGACCTGCGCAAGACCGACCCCTACTGCGGGTACGAGAACTACGAGTTCGACGTCCCCACCGCCGACAGCTGCGACGCCTACGGCCGCTTCCTCATCCGCCTGGAGGAGATGCGCCAGTCGCTGCGGATCGTCGAGCAGTGCATCGACCGGCTCGCCCCCGGACCGGTGATGGTCGCCGACAAGAAGATCGCCTGGCCGGCGCAGCTCGCGCTCGGCCCGGACGGCCTGGGCAACTCGCTCGACCACATCAAGAAGATCATGGGCACCTCCATGGAGGCCCTGATCCACCACTTCAAGCTGGTGACCGAGGGCTTCCGGGTCCCGGCCGGGCAGGCGTACACCGCCGTCGAGTCCCCCAAGGGCGAGCTCGGCGTGCACGTCGTCTCGGACGGGGGCACCCGCCCCTACCGGGTCCACTTCCGCGACCCGTCCTTCACCAACCTCCAGGCCATGGCGGCGATGTGCGAGGGCGGCCAGGTCGCCGACGTCATCGTCGCCGTCGCGTCCATCGACCCCGTGATGGGAGGCGTCGACCGGTGACCGAAGCACGTCAGGAAGTCAGTCTGGGGATGCCGCAGCTCCCCGCCCCCGCCTACCCGGCCGAGGTGCGCGCCAGGCTCGAAGCGGACGCGGAGGAGGTGATCGCCCGCTACCCCGACAGCCGCTCCGCCCTGCTGCCCCTGCTGCACCTGGTGCAGTCCGAGGAGGGCTACGTGTCCCGCACCGGCATGGCGTTCTGCGCGGACGTGCTCGGCCTCACCACCGCCGAGGTCACCGCCGTCGCCACCTTCTACACGATGTACCGGCGCAGGCCCAGTGGCGACTACCAGGTCGGTGTCTGCACCAACACCCTGTGCGCGGTGATGGGCGGCGACGCCATCTTCGACCGGCTCAAGGAACACCTCGGCGTCGGCAACGACGAGACCACCGAGGACGGGAAGATTACCCTTGAACACATCGAGTGCAACGCGGCCTGCGACTTCGCCCCCGTGGTGATGGTCAACTGGGAGTTCTTCGACAACCAGACGCCCCAGAGCGCGACCCGCCTGGTCGACGACCTGATCGCCGGGCGCACCGTCGAACCCACCCGCGGCGCCCCGCTGTGCTCCTACAAGGAGACCGCCCGCATCCTGGCCGGCTTCCCCGACGAGCGCCCCGGCGCCGTCGAGGCGTCCGGCGGCGCGGGTCCCGCCTCGCTGATCGGCCTCCGGCTCGCCAGGGGCGAGGAGCCGCACCCGCGCGTCGTCGCCCCGCGCGGCGAACGCCCCACCGGCGCCCGGCCCCACGACCCGTCGCCGTCCGAGCACCTCAGCTCGCACGACGCACCGCAGCAGACCTCGGCCTCCGACCCGGACCACCCGGCCGGCCCGATCGCCGAGGAGGGGGAGTGATGACGTTGGCGACCGAGATCAACGACAACGGAAGCGGCAACGGGGGCAGCCCGGAGAAGCTCCTCGCCCCCGTCCTCTCCGCCTTCTGGGACGAACCCGGGTCCTGGACCCTGGAGACCTACCGGCGCCACGAGGGGTACGAGGGACTGCGCAAGGCCCTCGCCATGGCACCGGACGACCTCATCGCCTACGTCAAGGACTCCGGCCTGCGCGGCCGCGGCGGCGCGGGCTTCCCCACCGGGATGAAGTGGCAGTTCATCCCGCAGGGCGACGGCAAGCCCCACTACCTGGTGGTCAACGCCGACGAGTCGGAACCGGGCACCTGCAAGGACATCCCCCTCCTGTTCGCCAACCCGCACAGCCTCATCGAGGGCATCGTGATCGCCTGCTACGCGATCCGCTCCTCGCACGCCTTCATCTACCTGCGCGGCGAGGTCGTCCCCGTACTGCGACGACTGCACGAGGCCGTGCGCGAGGCGTACGAGGCGGGCTTCCTCGGGAAGGACATCCTGGGCTCCGGGCTCGACCTGGAACTCACCGTGCACGCGGGCGCCGGCGCGTACATCTGCGGTGAGGAGACCGCACTGCTCGACTCGCTCGAAGGGCGCCGCGGCCAGCCCCGGCTGCGACCCCCCTTCCCCGCGGTCGCCGGTCTGTACGCCTGCCCCACAGTGGTGAACAACGTCGAATCCATCGCCTCGGTTCCCGCGATCCTGAACAAGGGCAAGGACTGGTTCAAGTCGATGGGCAGCGAGAAGTCCCCCGGCTTCACGCTGTACTCGCTCAGCGGGCACGTCGCGAGCCCCGGCCAGTACGAGGCCCCGCTCGGCATCACGCTGCGCCAGCTGCTCGACATGAGCGGCGGCATGCGCCCCGGGCACCGGCTGAAGTTCTGGACCCCGGGCGGCTCGTCCACCCCGATGTTCACCGACGAACACCTCGACGTCCCCCTCGACTACGAGGGCGTCGGCGCCGCCGGCTCCATGCTCGGCACCAAGGCGCTCCAGTGCTTCGACGAGACCACCTGCGTCGTGCGCGCCGTCACCCGCTGGACCGAGTTCTACGCCCACGAGTCCTGCGGCAAGTGCACACCCTGCCGCGAGGGCACGTACTGGCTCGTCCAGCTGCTCCGCGACATCGAGGCGGGCAAGGGCCGGATGGGCGACCTCGACAAGCTGAACGACATCGCCGACAACATCAACGGCAAGTCCTTCTGCGCCCTCGGTGACGGTGCCGCCTCGCCGATCTTCTCCTCGCTGAAGTACTTCCGCGAGGAGTACGAGCAGCACATCACGGGCAAGGGCTGCCCCTTCGATCCCGCCAGGTCCACCGCGTGGGCCGACGACAAGAACGCTCACCAGGGGGTGAACGCATGACAGTCACCACGAGTGCGCCCTCCGGGGGCGGCGAGGCGGCCATCCCGCCCGAGGACCTGGTCACGCTGACCATCGACGGCATCGAGATCAGCGTGCCCAAGGGCACCCTGGTCATCCGGGCCGCCGAACTCCTCGGCATCGAGATCCCGCGCTTCTGCGACCACCCGCTCCTCGACCCGGCCGGTGCCTGCCGCCAGTGCATCGTCGAGGTCGAGGGCCAGCGCAAGCCGATGGCGTCCTGCACCATCACCTGCACCGACGGCATGGTGGTGAGGTCGCAGCTGACCTCGCCCGTCGCCGAGAAGGCGCAGAAGGGTGTGATGGAGCTGCTGCTCATCAACCACCCGCTGGACTGCCCGGTCTGCGACAAGGGCGGCGAGTGCCCGCTGCAGAACCAGGCGATGTCGCACGGCGACGCGGACTCCCGCTTCGAGGGGAAGAAGCGCACCTACGAGAAGCCCGTCCCGATCTCCACCCAGGTGCTGCTGGACCGCGAGCGCTGCGTGCTCTGCGCGCGCTGCACCCGGTTCTCCAACCAGGTGGCGGGCGACCCGATGATCGAGCTGATCGAGCGCGGCGCGCTCCAGCAGGTCGGCACCGGCGAGGGCGACCCGTTCCAGTCGTACTTCTCCGGGAACACCATCCAGATCTGCCCGGTCGGGGCGCTGACCTCGGCGGCGTACCGGTTCCGTTCCCGCCCCTTCGACCTGGTGTCCTCGCCGTCGGTGTGCGAGCACTGCGCGGGCGGCTGCGCCACCCGCACCGACCACCGGCGCGGCAAGGTCATGCGGCGGCTCGCCGCCGACGACCCCGAGGTCAACGAGGAGTGGGTCTGCGACAAGGGCCGCTTCGCCTTCCGCTACGCCCAGCAGCGCGACCGGCTCACCACCCCGCTGGTGCGCAACGCGGACGGGGTCCTGGAACCGGCGAGCTGGCCCGAGGCGCTGGCCGCCGCCGCCACCGGACTGGCCGCCGCGCGCGGCCGGACGGGGGTGCTCACCGGCGGCCGACTGACCGTCGAGGACGCCTACGCGTACGGCAAGTTCGCCCGGGTCGTGCTGGACACCAACGACGTCGACTTCCGGGCCCGCGCGCACAGCAACGAGGAGGCCGACTTCCTGGCCGCCCGCGTCGCCGGACGCGGCCGGGACCTGGACGGCACGGGGGTCACGTACACCTCGCTGGAGAAGGCCCCGACGGTGCTGCTGGCCGGGTTCGAGTCGGAGGAGGAGGCGCCCGGCGTCTTCCTGCGGCTGCGCAAGGCGATGCGCAAGCACGGACAGCGCACCTTCGCCATCGCCTCGCACGCCACCCGGGGCCTGGAGAAGGCGGGCGGCACGCTGCTCCCCGCCGCCCCCGGCACCGAGACCGAGTGGCTGGACGCGATCGCGGGCGGCGTCGGCCTCGACGGCGACGGAGCCGTGGCGGCCGAGGCGCTGCGCGGCGAGGGCTCCCTGATCGTGGTCGGCGAGCGGCTCGCCGCGGTGCCCGGCGCCCTGACCGCCGCGGTGCGGACCGCCACCGCGACCGGGGCCGCGCTGGTGTGGATCCCGCGCCGGGCCGGTGAACGCGGTGCCGTGGAGGCGGGCGCGCTGCCGTCGCTGCTGCCCGGCGGCCGGCCGGCGACCGACCCGCGGGCCAGGGACGAGGTGGCGGCCGTCTGGGGCGTGGGCGAACTCCCGTCCCGCTTCGGACGCGACACCGACCAGATCGTGGAGGCCGCGGCCACCGGCGAACTGGGCGCGCTGCTCGTCGCCGGGGTCGAGCCGAGGGACCTGCCGGACCCGGCCCGCGCCCTGGAGGCGCTCGACGAGGTCGGCTTCCTGGTCTCGCTGGAGCAGCGGCCGGGCGAGGTCACCGAACGCGCCGACGTGGTCCTCCCGGTCGCCGCGGTGGCCGAGAAGTCCGGCACCTTCCTCAACTGGGAGGGCCGGGCGCGGATGTTCGAGGCGGCGCTGAAGCCCGAGCAGATGACGCGCACCCTCGCGCCGACCGACGCCCGGGTGCTGCACATGCTGGCCGACGCACTGGCCGGGGTCACGGACGCCGAGGGACCGGCCCGCTTCGCGCTGCCGGACCTGCGGTCCGTGCGCCGCGAGCTGGACCGGCTCGGCGGCTGGACCGGTGCGCACGCCGACGACCCGAACGAGACGGCGCGGCCGCTGCCCAGGCCCGGCACCGGCGAGGCGGTCCTCGCGGGCCACCGGATGCTGCTCGACCTGGGCCGCCTCCAGGAGGGCGACGAGGCGCTGGCCGGCACCCGGCACGCCGCGGTCGCCCGGCTCTCCGCCGCCACCGCGGCCGAGACGGGAGTGAAGGACGGCGACCTGCTGGCCGTCACCGGCCCCGCGGGCGCCGTCGAACTCCCGCTGAAGGTCACCGACATGCCGGACCGGGTGGTCTGGGTGCCGCTGAACTCCGTCGGGCGGGGCGTCCCGGCCGACACCGGCGCCCGGCCCGGCGGCCTGGTCCGGATCGGCCCCGCCGCACCGGGCTCCCACGACACCGCATCGGAGGTGGGGGCGTGAGTGCCTTCGCTGAACTGGCCGCGGCGCCGCACGGTGCCGTGCTCGCCGCCGAGGACCTGTCGATGTTCGGCACCGACCCGTGGTGGCTCGTCGGCATCAAGGCCGTGTTCTGCTTCGCGTTCCTGATGGTGACGGTGCTCTTCTCCATCGTGTGGGAGCGCAAGGTCGTCGCCTGGATGCAGCTGCGCATCGGCCCCAACCGGAACGGGCCCTGGGGCCTGCTCCAGTCGCTGGCCGACGGCGTGAAGCTGATGCTGAAGGAAGACGTCATCGTCAAGCGCGCCGACAAGGTCGTGTACGTGCTCGCGCCGATCGTCGCCGCCATCCCGGCGTTCATGGCGATCGCCGTGATCCCGTTCGGCCCGTCCGGCAACGAGGTCTCGATCTTCGGACACCGCACGACGATGCAGCTCACCGACCTGCCGATCGCGATGCTCTACATCCTCGCGGTCGCCTCGGTCGGGATCTACGGCATCGTGCTGGCGGGCTGGTCGTCCGGATCGACGTACCCGCTCCTGGGCGGTCTGCGCTCCTGCGCGCAGATGATCAGCTACGAGATCGCGATGGGGGCCGCGTTCGCCTCGGTCTTCCTCTACTCCGGGTCGATGTCGACCTCGAAGATCGTGGAGGCGCAGGAGGACCGCTGGTTCATCCTGCTGCTGCCGGTCTCCTTCATCATCTACATCGTCACGATGGTCGGCGAGACCAACCGGGCCCCGTTCGACATGCCGGAGTCCGAGGGCGACCTGGTCGGCGGCTTCAACACCGAGTACTCGTCGATCAAGTTCGCGATGTTCATGCTCGCCGAGTACGTGAACATGGTGACGGTCTCCGCGGTGTCGGTGACCCTCTTCCTGGGCGGCTGGCGGGCCCCGTACCCGATCAGCACCTTCTGGGAGGGCGCGAACCACGGCTGGTGGCCGATGCTCTGGTTCGTCATCAAGGTCCAGCTGCTGCTGTTCTTCTTCATCTGGCTGCGCGGCACGCTGCCCCGCGTCCGCTACGACCAGCTGATGAAGCTCGGCTGGAAGGTCCTGATCCCGGTCTCAGTGCTCTGGCTGATGATGGTCGCCACCGTGCGGGCGCTGAGCAACGAGGGCTACGACTTCTCCCGGATCGTGCTGTACGTGGCGGGCACCGTGCTCGCGATCCTGCTGATCTCCTTCGTCGTCGACGTCTTCCGCGACAGGAAGGTCCGGGTGGAGGCCGAGAAGGCGGGCCCGGAGCCGGAGTTCGATCCGATGGCGGGCGGATTCCCCGTACCGCCGCTGCCGGGCCAGACCCTGCCGCCGGTGCCGCGCCGCAGGCCGCGGGGCGAGCGGGAGCTCGTTGTCAGTGGCGGGTCGGATACTCAGAGTGACGAGCACGCGAGTGACGGAAAGGAGACGGACGGTGTCTGATTCGTCAGAGTCCTCGGGGTCTTCGAAATCCTCGGAATCCTCGGAGAAGTTCCAGAACCCCGTCGCCGGCTTCGGCGTGACCTTCAAGGCCATGTTCAAGAAGCGGCTGACCGAGCAGTACCCGGAGACGCCGAAGGTGACGGCGCCGCGCTTCCACGGCCGGCACCAGCTCAACCGCCACCCGGACGGCCTGGAGAAGTGCGTCGGCTGCGAGCTGTGCGCCTGGGCCTGCCCGGCGGACGCGATCTACGTGGAGGGCGCGGACAACACCGACGAGGAGCGCTACTCCCCGGGCGAGCGCTACGGACGCGTCTACCAGATCAACTACGCGCGCTGCATTCTCTGCGGGCTGTGCATCGAGGCGTGCCCCACCCGGGCGCTCACGATGACCAACGAGTTCGAGCTCGCCAACACCACCCGCGAGAGCCTCATCTACACCAAGGACGAGCTCCTCGCGGGCCTGGAGGAGGGCATGGTCGACACCCCGCACGCGATCTACCCGGGGATGGACGAGCAGGACTACTACCGGGGCCTGGTCTCCGGCGCCGCCCCCGGCACGGAGCGTCAGACCGCGGTCTCCAAGGGCGAGAAGCCCTCGGACGACGCCCACGAGAGCAACGGCTCGGCGCGGGGGGTGGACGCATGACCGCCCTGGCCGCCGCGGCCTCGACCGGCGAGGCCGTCCAGTTCTGGGTGCTGGGCGTCGTCGCCGTGATCGGGGCGCTGTCCACCGTACTGATGAAGAAGGCCGTGCACAGCGCGCTGAGCCTCGCCGGGACCATGATCGTCCTGGCGGTGTTCTACCTGGCCAACGGCGCGTACTTCCTGGGCATCGTCCAGATCGTCGTCTACACCGGCGCGATCATGATGCTGTTCCTCTTCGTGGTCATGCTCGTCGGCGTCACCGCGGCCGACTCGCTGAAGGAGACCCTCAAGGGGCAGCGCTGGCTGGCCGCGGGCTGCGGCCTCGGCTTCGGCGTCCTGCTGATCGCCGGCATCGGCAACGCCTCGCTGAACAGCTTCAACGGGCTGGGCACCGCCAACACCGCACACGGCGGGAACGTGGAGGGGCTGGCCAGCCTCATCTTCACCAAGTACGTCTTCGCCTTCGAGATCACCGGCGCCCTGCTGATCACGGCCACGGTCGGCGCGATGGTGCTCACCCACCGGGAGCGCACCGAGCGGGCCAGGACCCAGCGGGAGCTGTCCGAGGAGCGGGTGCGCGGCACGCAGCTGCCGCCGCTGCCCGCGCCCGGCGTGTACGCCCGGCACAACGCCGTGGACATCCCGGGGCTGCTCCCGGACGGCACCCCGTCCGATCTCACCGTCATGCGGACGCTGCGCGACCGCGGTCAGATCCGCGATGTGTCGCACGAGTCGCTGGACCGGCTCAAGGCGCTGGAGCAGCGCTCCGGCGAGCGGCTCGGCCGGGCCGCCGAGCCCGGCCGCACCGGTGAATCCGACCGGGCCGACGAAGAGGAGGTCGCCAAGTGAATCCGGTCAACTACCTCTATCTCGCCGCCCTGCTGTTCACCATCGGTGCGTCCGGGGTGCTGATCCGACGGAACGCGATCGTGCTGTTCATGTGCGTGGAGCTGATGCTCAACGCCTGCAACCTCGCACTCGTGACCTTCTCCCGGATGCACGGCAACCTCGACGGCCAGATCATCGCCTTCTTCACGATGGTCGTCGCCGCCGCGGAGGTCGTGGTGGGGCTCGCGATCATCGTGTCGGTGTTCCGTTCCCGCCACTCGGCCTCGGTCGACGACGCCAGCCTGATGAAGCTGTAAGGGGACGTTGAATCGTGGAGAATCTGATTGCGCTGCTCGTCGCGGCGCCTCTGCTCGGAGCGGCGGTCCTGCTCTGCGGCGGCCGACGGCTGGACCGCGCCGGACACTGGCTCGGCACCCTGCTCGCCGCCGCCTCGTTCGTCATCGGCGTCGTGCTCTTCCTCGACCTGCTGGGGAAGGGCGCCGAGGACCGGACGCTGCACCAGAAGCTGTTCAGCTGGGTTCCGGTCGAGGGCTTCCAGGCCGACGTGGCCTTCCAGCTCGACCAGCTGTCGATGACTTTCGTGCTGCTGATCACCGGTGTGGGCACCCTGATCCACATCTACTCGATCGGCTACATGGAGCACGACGAGCGCCGTCGCCGCTTCTTCGGCTATCTGAACCTGTTCCTCGCGGCGATGCTGCTGCTGGTCCTCGCCGACAACTACCTGCTGCTGTACGCCGGATGGGAGGGCGTCGGTCTGGCGTCGTACCTGCTGATCGGCTTCTGGCAGCACAAGCCCAGCGCGGCCACGGCCGCCAAGAAGGCGTTCCTGGTCAACCGCGTCGGCGACATGGGCCTGTCGATCGCGATCATGCTGATGTTCACCACCTTCGGCACCTTCGCCTTCGGCCCCGTGCTGGAGGCGACGGGGGAGACGGGCGAGGGCAAGCTGACGGCGATCGGCCTGATGCTGCTGCTCGCGGCCTGCGGCAAGTCGGCCCAGGTGCCGCTGCAGTCCTGGCTCGGTGACGCGATGGAGGGCCCGACCCCGGTCTCGGCCCTCATCCACGCCGCGACGATGGTGACCGCGGGCGTGTACCTGATCGTCAGGTCCGGCGCGATCTTCAACGCCGCGCCGGACGCACAGCTGGTCGTCGTGATCGTCGGAGCCGTCACGCTGCTCTTCGGTGCGATCGTCGGTTGCGCGAAGGACGACATCAAGAAGGCCCTCGCCGGGTCGACGATGTCGCAGATCGGCTACATGATCCTGGCCGCCGGGCTCGGCCCGATCGGCTACGTCTTCGCGATCATGCACCTGGTGACGCACGGCTTCTTCAAGGCCGGGCTCTTCCTCGGCGCCGGCTCGGTCATGCACGGCATGAACGACGAGGTGGACATGCGGAAGTTCGGCGGCCTGCGCAAGTACATGCCGGTCACCTTCGTCACCTTCGGTCTCGGCTACCTGGCGATCATCGGCTTCCCCGGCCTGTCCGGCTTCTTCTCCAAGGACAAGATCATCGAGGCGGCCTTCGCCAAGGGCGGCACCGAGGGCTGGATCCTCGGCTCGGTGGCCCTGCTGGGCGCCGCGATCACCGCGTTCTACATGACGCGCGTGATGCTGATGACGTTCTTCGGCGAGAAGCGCTGGCAGCCCGACGCGGAGGGCAACGAGCCCCACCCGCACGAGTCCCCGAAGTCGATGACCATCCCCATGATCGTCCTCGCGGTCGGCTCGGTCCTCGCCGGAGGCTTCTTCTCCATCGGCGACCGCTTCCTGAACTGGCTGGAGCCGGTCACCGGCCACAGCCACGGACACGCGCCGGTCAGCGCCACCACGGTCACCGCCGCCACGATGGTGGTGCTCGTCGTCGGCGTCGCCATCGCCTGGGCGATGTACGGACGCAAGCCCGTGCCGGTCGTCGCCCCGCGCGGCTCGCTGCTCACCCGGGCCGCCCGCCGCGATCTCCTCCAGGACGACTTCAACCACGTGGTCCTGGTCCGCGGCGGCGAGCACCTCACCCGCTCCCTGGTGTACGTCGACCACACCCTGGTCGACGGTGTCGTCAACGGCACGGCCGCCTCGATGGGCGGGCTCTCCGGCCGGCTGCGCAAGCTGCAGAACGGCTACGCCCGCTCCTACGCGGTCTCGATGTTCGGCGGTACGGCGATCGTCATCGCCGCGACCCTGCTGATGAGGGCGGTCTGATCACCATGTCCTTTCCCCTCCTGACAGCGACGGCGGCACTCCCGGCGATCGGTGCGGTCGCCACCGCCGCCGTCCCGGCCGCCAGGCGCACCGCCGCCAAATGGACGGCGCTGGTGTTCTCGCTGGCCACGCTCGTCCTGGCGGGCGTCGCGCTCGCCCGCTTCGAGCCCGGCGGCGACCGCTACCAGCTCACCGAATCGCACGCCTGGATCAAGGACTTCGGCGTCCGCTACGAGCTGGGCGTGGACGGCATCGGGGTGGCGCTCATGGCGCTCACCGCGCTGCTGATCCCCTTCGTCATCCTGGCCGGCTGGCACGACGCCGACCCTTCCCCGAGCTCTCAACTCCGTTCGAGCAGGGGACGCCCCATCGAGACCAAGCCGTATCGATGGCGCCCGACCCAGGGCTTCTTCGCCCTGATCCTGATGGTCGAGGCGATGGTGATCCTCTCCTTCGAGGCCACCGACGTCTTCCTCTTCTACATCCTCTTCGAAGCCATGCTCATCCCGATGTACTTCCTCATCGGCGGCTTCGGGGACCGGGCGCACAGCGGCAGCGACGAGAACGCGGCGGCCCAGCGCTCGTACGCCGCGGTCAAGTTCCTCCTCTACAACCTGGCCGGCGGGCTCATCATGCTGGCCGCCGTGATCGGGCTGTACGTGGTCGCGGGGACGTTCTCGCTCTCCGAGATCGCCGCGGCCCGCGCCGACGGCTCGCTGTCCATGGCGACCGGCACCGAGCGCTGGCTGTTCCTCGGGTTCTTCTTCGCCTTCGCGGTGAAGGCCCCGCTGTGGCCGCTGCACACCTGGCTGCCCAACGCCATGGGCGAGGCGACCTCCCCGGTCGCCGTCCTGATCACCGCGGTCGTCGACAAGGTCGGCACGTTCGCGATGCTCCGCTTCTGCCTCCAGCTCTTCCCGGAGGCCAGCAAGTGGGCGACCCCGGTGATCGTCGTCCTGGCACTGGTCAGCATCGTGTACGGAGCGCTGCTCGCCGTCGGCCAGCGCGACATCAAGCGCCTGATCGCCTACGCGTCGATCTCGCACTTCGGCTTCATCATCCTGGGCATCTTCGCGATGACCAGCCAGGGCCAGTCCGGCGCCACGCTCTACATGGTCAACCACGGCATCTCGACCGCGGCGCTGATGCTGGTGGCGGGCTTCCTGATCACCCGGCGCGGGTCGCGGCTCATCGCCGACTACGGCGGGGTGCAGAAGGTGGCGCCGATCCTGGCCGGCACCTTCCTGATCGGCGGTCTGGCCACCCTGTCGCTGCCCGGACTCGCCCCGTTCGTCAGTGAGTTCCTGGTCCTGGTCGGCGCGTTCAGCGCCTACCCGGCGGCGGGCATCGTCGCCACGACCGGCATCGTCCTCGCCGCGCTCTACGTCCTCGTCCTCTACCAGCGGACGATGACGGGCCCGGTGAAGGAAGAGGTCCGGGGCATGGCGGACCTCAAGGTCAGGGAACTGACCGTGGTCGTCCCGCTGATCGGGCTGCTGCTCTTCCTGGGCGTCTACCCGAAGCCGCTGACCGAGATCGTCAACCCGGCGGTGCAGCACACCATGTCGGACGTCCAGAAGAAGGACCCCCAGCCCGAGGTGGAGGCCGCCAAGTGAGCGCAACAGCTGTCCACAACCTGTGGACGACGGCGGGAGGGGTGACGACGGCGGCCCCGGGCGAGAAGTTCGAGGCGCCGGTCATCGAGTACACCCAGCTGATGCCGGTCCTCATCGTGATCGGTGTGGCCGTCCTGGGCGTGCTCGTCGAGGCCTTCGTGCCGCGCCGGGCCCGCCACTACACCCAGGTCTTCCTGACGGTCGTCGCCCTGGCCGCCGCGTTCGCCGCGGTCGTCGGCCTGGCCGCCGGGGGATACGCCACGACGAAGGCCCACATCGCCGCGATGGGCGCCATCGCGATCGACGGGCCGACGCTGTTCCTGCAGGGCACCATCCTGCTGACGTCGCTGGTCGCCGTCTTCACCTTCGCCGAGCGCCGCCTCGACCCGGCCGCGCACGGCAACCGGGTGGACTCCTTCGCCGCCCAGGCCGCCTCGGTCCCCGGCAGCGACAGCGAGAAGGCCGCGGTCAAGGCCGGATTCACCACCACCGAGGTCTTCCCGCTGGTCCTGTTCTCGGTGGCCGGCATGCTGGTCTTCCCGGCGGCCAACGACCTGCTGACGCTCTTCGTGGCCCTGGAGGTCTTCTCCCTTCCGCTCTACCTCCTGTGCGCCGTCGCCCGCCGCAAGCGGCTGATGTCGCAGGAGGCCGCGGTGAAGTACTTCCTGCTCGGCGCGTTCTCCTCGGCGTTCCTGCTCTTCGGGATCGCCCTGCTCTACGGGTACGCGGGCTCCGTCTCGTACGCGCGCATCGCCCAGGTGATCGACGGCTCGGTCACCCGGGTCGACCCGGCGCTCGCCGACACCATGGGCAACGACGCGCTGCTCCTGATCGGCGGCGCGATGATCCTGACCGGCCTGCTCTTCAAGGTCGGTGCCGTCCCGTTCCACATGTGGACCCCGGACGTCTACCAGGGCGCCCCGACCCCGGTCACCGGCTTCATGGCCGCGGCCACCAAGGTCGCCGCGTTCGGCGCGCTGCTGCGCCTGCTGTACGTGGTGCTGCCGGGGCTCGCCTGGGACTGGCGTCCGGTGATGTGGGGCGTCGCGATCGTCACGATGCTGGGCGGCGCGGTCGTCGCCATCACCCAGACCGACATCAAGCGGCTGCTCGCCTACTCCTCGATCGCCCACGCCGGCTTCATCCTCGCCGGTGTGATCGCCACGACCCCGGACGGCATCTCGTCGGTCCTCTTCTACCTGGGCGCGTACTCCTTCGTGACGGTCGGCGCGTTCGCCGTCGTCACCCTGGTGCGCGACGCGGGCGGGGAGGCCACGCACCTGTCGAAGTGGGCCGGGCTCGGCCGCCGCTCGCCGCTGGTCGCCGCGGTCTTCGCGGTGTTCCTGCTGGCCTTCGCCGGCATCCCGCTCACCTCCGGTTTCTCCGGGAAGTTCGCCGTCTTCAAGGCTGCGGCGGACGGCGGGGCGAGCGGTCTGGTCGTGGTCGGTGTGATCTCCTCGGCCATCGCCGCGTTCTTCTACATCAGGGTCATCGTGCTGATGTTCTTCAGCGAGCCGAAGGCGGACGGCCCCACGGTCGCCGTCCCGTCCCCGCTGACGATGACGACGATCGCGGTCGGCGTCGCCGTCACCCTGGTGCTGGGCCTGGCCCCGCAGTACTTCCTGGACCTGGCGAGCCAGGCGGGAGTCTTCGTGCGGTAGCACCCCGCGCACAGCAGCGACGACGCCGGACGGGCCCTGGAAGTCAAGCCCGTCCGGCGTTGTCGTACGCGGCGCCTATCGTGGCAGGGGACGGCGGCGGACAAGGACGAGCCGCGACCGGTCCGGGACGGAGCCGGGACAGGACGATGGCACGACGGGCGGGACCATGGATGTGACCGAGAGCGACGCACGGCGGACGCTGCACCGGGTGTTCGGATACGAGGCGTTCCGCGGCGAGCAGGAGGCGATCGTCGACCACGTGGTGGCCGGCGGGGACGCCGTGGTCCTCATGCCGACCGGTGGCGGGAAGTCCCTCTGCTACCAGATCCCGTCCCTGGTCAGATCGGGTACGGGCGTCGTCGTCTCCCCGCTGATCGCGCTGATGCAGGACCAGGTGGACGCCCTGCGGGCGCTCGGCGTGCGCGCCGGTTTCATCAACTCGACGCAGGACTTCGACGAGCGCCGCTCGATGGAGGCGCAGTTCGTCGCCGGTGAGCTCGATCTGCTCTACCTGGCTCCGGAACGGCTCCGCCTCGACTCCACGCTGGCGCTGCTCTCCCGCGGCGAGGTCTCCGTCTTCGCGATCGACGAGGCGCACTGCGTGGCCCAGTGGGGCCACGACTTCCGCCCCGACTACCTGGCCCTGTCGGTCCTCGGCGAGCGCTGGCCCGAGGTGCCGCGCATCGCCCTGACGGCGACCGCGACCGCCGCCACGCACGAGGAGATCACCGGGCGCCTGGGCATGCCCGACGCCAAGCACTTCGTCGCCAGCTTCGACCGGCCCAACATCCAGTACCGGATCGTGCCGAAGGCCGACCCGAAGAAGCAGCTGCTCTCCTTCCTCAAGGACGAGCACGCCGGGGACGCGGGCATCGTCTACTGCCTCTCGCGCAACTCGACGGAGAAGACCGCCGAGTACCTCTGCCGCAACGGCATCGAGGCCGTCCCGTACCACGCGGGGCTCGACGCGGGCACCCGCGCCGCCCACCAGTCCCGGTTCCTGCGCGAGGAGGGCCTGGTCGTCGTCGCGACCATCGCCTTCGGCATGGGCATCGACAAGCCGGACGTACGGTTCGTCGCCCACCTCGACCTGCCGAAGTCGGTCGAGGGCTACTACCAGGAGACCGGCCGCGCCGGGCGCGACGGGCTGCCGTCCACGGCCTGGATGGCGTACGGCCTCCAGGACGTCGTGCAGCAGCGCAAGCTCATCCAGGGCGGCGAGGGCGACGAGTCCTTCCGCCGCCGTGCCGCCGCCCACCTCGACTCGATGCTCGCCCTGTGCGAGACGGTCCGGTGCCGGCGCGGCCAGCTCCTGAAGTACTTCGGCCAGGACCCGACCGAGGAGTCCTGCGGCAACTGCGACACCTGCCTCACCCCGCCGGAGAACTGGGACGGCACGGTGGCCGCCCAGAAGCTGCTGTCGACCGTGGTGCGGCTGAAGCGGGAGCGCGGGCAGAAGTTCGGCGCGGGCCAGATCATCGACATCCTGCTCGGCCGCAAGACCGCAAAGGTCATCCAGTTCGACCACGACCAGCTCTCGGTCTTCGGCATCGGCGGCGAGCTGACCGAGGCCGAATGGCGCGGCGCGGTGCGGCAGTTGCTGGCCCAGGGGCTGATCGCGGTCGAGGGCGAGTACGGCACGCTGGTGCTGACCGAGGAGAGCGGCTCGGTGCTCGGCGGCGGGCGCGAGGTGCTGCTGCGCAAGGAGGCCCCGAAGCCCGCGTCGCGGTCCACGAAGGGCGAACGCAGGGCGAAGTCGCAGACGGCCGGGGCCGAGCTGGCACCCGAGGCCGTCCCGGTCTTCGAGGCGCTGCGGGCCTGGCGCGGCGCACGGGCGAAGGAGCAGGGCGTCCCGGCGTACGTCATCTTCCACGACGCGACACTGCGCGAGATCGCCACGGCCCGGCCGGACTCGACGAGCGCGCTGGGCGGGATCAGCGGCCTGGGCGAGAAGAAGCTGGCGACGTACGGGGAGGGGGTGCTGGAGGTCCTGGCCACGTTCGGGGAGGCGGGAGCGACGGCGGCCCCGGCCCCGGCTCCGGAACAGCAGCCCCTGGAGTCCGCCCCGGCCACGGCCCCCGCCACGCGGGTCCCGTCGGCACCGACGGCCCCGGCCGCCCCCGACGACGACCCGGAGTTCGGCTGGGACGAGGAGCCCCCCGAGTACGAGTGACCGAGTACGAGTGAGCGGTACGGACCGGGCGGCGGGGGTGGCACGGGCGGACTACTGCGGCTCGCGGGCCTTCTCCCGTTTCTGTCGGAAACAGAGGAAGGCCCCCCGAACGTGTGAACGCCCCGTGTGCGGCCGACCGGCAGGTTTCCAGGGCCTGGCGGCACCCTCAGTCGTCGCCCGAGCTGCTGTTCGAGCTGAAGAGCGGCCCGCGGTTCCCGGACGACCGGTCCCGGCGGACGTTCTCGTGCACCGCGCGGGCGGCCCAGTCGTCGTGGGCCAGGTCGCGCATCGCCCAGCGGTCGCGCAGACCGCCCCGGCCCACCTCGGACGCCAGGTCGGCCGCCGAGACCAGCGCGGCCAGGGCCCGGCTGCGCGGGTCCGGGAAACCGGCGGCCTCGGCGGCGGCGAAGCGGTCCCGGACCGCGAGGGACCGGGCCGGGTCCGTCGCCGGATGGCGGTGGTACGGCAGCAGGCCGAGGAACCGGTGGGTCTCCCGGCGCAGGACCGAGCGGCGCACCAGGTGCTCCGTGCACAGTTCCCCGGCGTACCGGCCGGCCTGCCGGACCCAGCGCCGCACGTCGATCCCGCCGTCCCCGGGCCTGCCCGCCTCCGGGGCCGACAGGCTCCCCAGGATTTGGGCGAGGAACGGGTCCGGGGGAGCGAGCGGGTCGACCACCCGGATCCACCCGGACCGTTCGGCGACCCGGCCCTGGAACTCCAGCTCCCGCAGGGCCGCGCCCGCCACCCCGTACTCCAGGAAGCGGTAGCGGCACAGCGGCTTGCCGCGCAGCGGGTGCAGTGCGAGCAGCAGCAGTTCCTCGGGGAGCGTGAGCTCCGGGGCGGGAGATGTCATGACGCGGGCACGATCCGTCCGGTGACCTCGCCGATCCCGACCCGGGTGCCGTCCGGTCCCGGCGCCCAGGCCGTCATCGTCACGACGTCGCCGTCCTCCAGGAACGTGCGCTTGCCGTCCGGGAGGTCCAGCGGATCGCGGCCGTTCCAGGTCAGCTCCAGGAGGGAGCCGCGCAGGCCGGGCTCGGCACCGCTGACCGTGCCGGAGCCGTACAGGTCGCCGGTGCGCAGCGACGCGCCGTTCACCGTCATCTGGGCCAGCATCTGGGCCGCCGTCCAGTACATGGTGGCGAACGGCGGCTCGGCGACCACCTGCCCGTTGATCGCGACGGAGATCCGCAGGTCGAAGCCGCCGGCCTCGTCCTCGTCCGCGTCCTCCAGATAGGGGAGCAGCGGGAAGTCGCGGGCCGGGGGCGCGACCCGGGCCGACTCCAGCGCCTCCAGCGGGGTCACCCAGGCCGACACGGACGTGGCGAAGGACTTGCCGAGGAACGGGCCGAGCGGGACGTACTCCCAGGCCTGGATGTCCCGCGCCGACCAGTCGTTGAGCAGGCAGAGCCCGAAGACGTGGTCGCGGAAGTCGCCGAGCGGGACGGGGGTGCCCTGCTCGGAGCCGACGCCGACGACGAAGCCGACCTCGGCCTCGATGTCCAGCTTGACGGAGGGGCCGAAGACGGGGGCCGGGTCGGTCGGCGCCTTGCGCTGGCCGGACGGACGCACCACGTCCGTGCCCGACACGACGACGGTGCCGGACCTGCCGTGGTAGCCGATCGGGAGGTGCTTCCAGTTGGGCGTCAGCGCCTCGCCGTTCGGCCGGAAGATCTGCCCGACGTTGGTGGCGTGGTTCTCGCTGGCGTAGAAGTCGACGTAGTCCCCGACCGCGTAGGGCAGGTGCAGCGTCACGGTGTCGAGCGGGTGCAGCAGCGGCTCGATGTCGGCGCGGTGCGCCGGGACCGTGACCCAGGCGGTCAGGGCCCGCCGGACGTCCCGCCAGGTGGTGCGGCCCGCCGCCAGCAGCGCGGTCAGGTCCGGCTGGGCGAGGAGCTGCGCGTAGGGGGAGCCGAGCGCGTGCGCGGCGGCCCCGGCGTCCAGGACGTGGTTGCCGATGCGGACGCCGACCCGGCGGTCCTCGGGGTGGTCGGGGGTGGAGAACACTCCGTACGGAAGGTTGTGCGGACCGAAGGGGTCGCCCTCGGCCAGATCGAGCGGGCTGCTCTGCTCGGGCATGTGTTGCCGCCTCGCTTTCCAGGTCGCTTGGGGGACACGTTACGTGGGTGCCACCACCCGGTGGGAGTGCCCCAACCGCCCCTGATGCCCGGAAAGTTCCGCCATGCCCCTCCCGGGGGCGCGGTCCGCGACGGAGGCTCAGCCGGACGTGCGCGGGATCCGCTTCTCCCAGGTGCGGTGGAAGATCACCTCGCCGCCCTCCTTGCACATCACCTCGTTGGACGTGATGAAGTCGGTGGCGTCAGCGCCGGTCTCGGAGCGGGTCTCGATCCGCACGTCCCAGGCCATTTCCGGCCGGTGCAGCCGGATCGCCCAGTCGGAGCGGGCGTGTGCGGTGAGCGGGTCGTCCTCCCGGATCGTGTACGTCTCCAGGGCGTCCTCGGTGAACTCCAGGCCGTCCGGGTAGATGCGGGTGCCGCCGTAGCGCGGGTCCACCTCCAGCCGCCATTCGCCCTTGGCGACGTCGCGGACCACCAGCCGTTCGGGGCGCTGCTCGTCGAGTGTCACCGGGTGGACGACGCCGAGCGGCTCCGACTGCTCCGGGGGCTCGAAGCGGATGTTCGGGTCCTGGATGCGGCGGCGCACCGGCAGTTCGAGGAGGCTGCCCTCGGCGTCCAGGGTGAATCCGGCCGATCCGGCCTGCGGCCAGATCCACGGCCAGTACGAGGAGGAGACCGCGAGCCTGATCCGGTGGCCGGGCGGGAAGGCGTGCCCGATGGCGTTCAGTTCGAAGGTCACGTCCTCGGTGTCGCCGACCGGCCAGTCGTCGGTGCGGTCGCGGCCGTGCCGGGCGGCCAGGTTGAGCGCGCCCCGGGTGACCAGGGTGGAGGAGCCGTCCGGTGCGACGTCGCAGAGCCGGGCGATCGCCTGGCCGCGCGGGGCGTCCGTCCGGATGCGCAGATTCACCCGGGGGCGGCCCAGGATCTCGATCGGCTCGCCCTCGACGGGGAACTCGAAGCAGACCGACTTGGCGTCCTCGTCGCGCTGGTCGGGCGGCAGGTCGGCGTCGTTGCCGAACGGGAAGAACCGCCCGGCGTCCAGTCCGGTCTGCTGCGGCGAGTCGACGATCCGCGGCCCGCCCCGGAAGGCGTAAGCCACCGGGGTGACGTTCGGAGACGGCCAGCGGGTCTCGCCCGCCCAGCGGCCCGGCAGCGTCTCGTACACGGTGGCGGGGCGGTGCGAGTCGCTGATCCAGGCCCGCAGCAGCGGCTCGGACATGACGCCGGTGTCCTCGTCCTTCAGGTGCTGGTCCCACCAGCGCAGCGTCTCCTGGAGGAAGCCGATCGACGGGCCCGGCGGCAGCCCGCGGTCCGGGTACTGGTGCGACCAGGGTCCGATCAGCCCGCGCACCCGGTCCGGGTCGAGGTGCTCGACGAGCCGCAGGACGGTGTCGCGGTACGGGTCGTGCCAGCCGCCCACCGCGAGGACGTTCGCCCGGATCGCGGAGTAGTCCTCGCAGACGCTGCCGTGCTTCCAGTAGTCGTCGCGGGTCTGGTGGGCCAGCCAGGTGTGGATGAAGGGTTCGACGGACGCCAGCCGTCTGCGCCACATGTCCTTCCAGTCCTCGCCGACCTGCGCCGGGTCCGGCGGCCGGGCGACGAAGGCCAGCATGGTGGCCGCCCAGGCGTGCATGTCGACGGCGAGCACCGAGCCGCCCATGTAGTGGACGTCGTTGTCGTAGCGGTCGTCGGTCGAGCAGACGGTCACGACCGCCTTCAGCGGTTCGGGGGCCAGTGCGGCGATCTGGAGCGAGTTGAAGCCGCCCCACGAGATGCCGAACATGCCGACCCGGCCGGAGCACCAGTCCTGCCGGGCCAGCCAGTGCACGACCTCGACGCCGTCGGCCAGTTCCGTCGCGTCGTACTCGTCGCCCGGCAGGCCCTCGCTGTTGCCGTGGCCGCGCACGTCCACCCGGACGGAGGCGTAGCCGTGGCCCGCGTACCAGGGGTGGCGCTGCCAGTCGCGCGGCGCGGTCCAGTCGCTCAGCCGGTACGGCAGGTATTCGAGGAGCGCGGGCACCGGCTCGTCGGTGACGGGCCGCCAGATCCGCGCGTACAGCCGGGTGCCGTCCGGCAGCGGGATGCGGACGTCCTCATGGGTGGTGTCGTACGGGAACGTGGTGCGGATGTGCATGGCGTCACCTCAGTGGACGGGGTGCATGGTGCGCTTGAGCCAGGGCGCGGCGGCGACGACGGCCAGACCGGCCACCACCGCGATCGCGCCGTTGACACCGAAGTAGGCGGGGTTGGAGACCTCTCCGTACAACTTCACGACCTGGGCCTGGATGCCGTTGGCGAGGGCCAGCGAGAGGAACCAGAGCGCCATCGTCTGGCTGGCGAACGCCGCGGGGGCGAGCTTGGTGGTCGCGGACATCCCGGAGGTCTCCAGCAGGATGTCGCCGAGACCGAGCAGCAGGTAGGAGCCGACGATCCACCAGGCGGCCATCCGGTAGGTGTCGCCGGAGTGCCCGGAGGTCGGCACCACCATCAGCAGGAAGGACAGCCCGCCGAGGATCACCCCGAGGGCGATCTTGTTGGAGACGTGCGGCTGGCGCGGGCCCATCCGGGCCCAGACCGCGGCGACCACCGGGGCGAGCGCGACCTCGAAGGCGCCGAGCGCGGAGGCGTACCAGCTCGCCGGGAAGTGGAAGCCGAGGATCTCGGTGCGGGCGTTGGTCGACGCGAGCAGCATCATCGTCGAGTACGCCTGGAACAGGATGAAGTTGAAGACGACGGAGGCCAGGAACAGCACCACGTACGGGCGCAGCCTGCCGCGTTCCTCGCCGGTGACCCGCGGGCTGCGGAACATCACCACGAAGTACACGACCGGCGCGATCACCGAGACGAGGGTGAGCAGGTCCACGAAGCGGTCCATGGTCAGCCACCCGGTCAGGGCCAGGACGGTGGCGAGGACCGCGACCACGACGGCACCGGCGACGATCAGCCGGACGGCGCGGCGCATGGGTGCCGGTGCCAGCGCGAATTCGGCACTGTGCCTTCGCCCGGCCAGGTGACGCCGGCCCAGTACGTACTGGGCGAGGCCGAGGGTCATGCCGAAGGCGGCGGCCGAGAAGCCCCAGTGCCAGCTCGCGTGGTCCCCGAGCCAGCCGGTGATCAGCGGGCCGAGGAACGCCCCGATGTTGATGCCCATGTAGTAGAGGGCGAAGCCCGCGTCGCGGCGCTCGTCGTCGGTGCGGTAGAGCTTGCCGACCATGGTGGCCACATTGGGCTTGAGCAGGCCGGTGCCGGCACTGATCAGGCCGAGGCCGATCCAGGTCATCGCGTCGGTGGGCACCGCCATGGCGTAATGCCCGCAGGCGATGAGGATGCCGCCGTACAGGACGGCGCGGTACGAGCCGAGCATCCGGTCGGCCAGCCAGCCGCCCGCCACGGATACCAGGTAGACCAGGGTTCCGTAGGCCGCCGAGACGGACGCGGCGGTGCCCGGCTCCATTCCCATGCCGCCGTGGGCGACCGTGTCGGCGAAGTAGAGGACCAGGATCGCCTGCATGCCGAGGAACGAGAACCGTTCCCAGACTTCCAGGCCGGACAGGGTCATCAGCCCCCGAGGCTGGCCGAAAAAGGCCTGGTCATCGCCCGGGGGAGGCTGAGTCGGTTCGGTGTCTGCGGCCGCGTTGGACAAAAGGGGTACTCCTGATCGTACGAGCTGATCACGAACATACCGGCGGCGGCGGGAAGGCGCCCACGGTGATCCAAAGGGGACCGGATACGCTGACTTGAGTGATGACAGCGACGCATCGGTATTCCGTGTGATCGTCAGCAGACAGGAGATCCCCTCGTGACCGTCGTCGGGCCGTTCGGACTGAGCGTGCGGGACCATGCTCTTGAGGCCGATGTCCAGGCCGGTTTGGCTGCTGTCGAGGCCGGGCTGCTCGACGTGACCAAGAGCGACGTGCCCTTCATCACGGAGGCCGCACAGCATCTCGTCCGAGCCGGAGGCAAACGTTTCAGGCCACTGCTGGCGATGCTGGCGGCCCGGTTCGGCGACCCCGACGCGCCGGGCGTGGTGCCCGCCGCCGTCGTCGTCGAGCTGACGCACCTCGCGACGCTCTACCACGACGACGTGATGGACGAGGCGGACGTGCGCCGCGGCGTCGACAGCGCCAACAGCCGCTGGGGCAACTCGGTGGCCGTGCTGACCGGCGACTTCCTCTTCGCCCGTGCCTCGCACATACTGGCCGACCTCGGCCCGGAGGCCGTACGCATCCAGGCGGAGGCGTTCGAGCGGCTGGTCACCGGCCAGATCCTGGAGACCGCCGGCCCGGACGAGGGCCGCGACCCGGTGGAGCACTACCTGGAGGTGCTGCGCGGCAAGACCGGCTCGCTGATCGCGGTGGCCTGCCGGTTCGGCGCGATGATGGCCGGTGCGCACGAGTCGACCGTCGACGTCCTCACCCAGTACGGCGAGCGGCTCGGCGTCGCCTTCCAGCTGGCCGACGACGTGCTCGACATCGCGTCCGACTCGCACGAGTCCGGCAAGACCCCGGGCACCGACCTGCGCGAGGGCATCGCGACCCTCCCCGTGCTGCACCTGCGGGCCCGGGCGGCGGCCGAGGGCCGGCCGGAGGACCTGGAGCTCGTCGCGCTGCTGGACGCCGGTCTGGAGGACGACGCCCGGCACGCCGAGGCGCTGCGCAGGCTGCGCGTCCACCCGGCGCTGGAGCAGGCCAAGCGGGACACCATCCGGTACGCGGAGGAGGCGCGGGCGGCGCTGGCGCCGCTGCCCGGGAGCCACGCCAAGGCCGCGCTGGAGGAGCTGTGCGACGCGGTGGTGCACCGGGCGGGCTGAGAGCCGGACGGCCGCGGTCCCGCGTGCCGGGGCGCGGCGGTGACCGCGCCCTGCCCAACTCGCCCCCGCCGTACGCCCCCTACGGGACGGAGCAGTCGGACCCGCGCGGTGTCATACCGAAGAGGTAGGCGGAGTTGCTCCCGCGGGCTGACGCCTTCGGGTCACCGATTTGGTCAGATGGAGAACGTCCACTCCTGACCAAACCGGTGAGAATGGCGGCACGGAGTGGACGAGTGCAACTGGACGGAAGCCGCCGACCACGGAGGTAGGGCACACATGGCACCGAACGACAGCGCAGAGACCGGC
The DNA here is from genome assembly GCF_040612315.1 of Streptomyces sp. NPDC006435. Classification (NCBI taxonomy): domain Bacteria; kingdom Bacillati; phylum Actinomycetota; class Actinomycetes; order Kitasatosporales; family Streptomycetaceae; genus Streptomyces; species Streptomyces sp. NPDC006435. Next base: position 44,612 of record NZ_JBEXPY010000002.1, on the reverse strand, counting down.
GGGACCAGGGGCACCGCCGTCGGCCGCCGGAAGGCGGCGCGTTACATCGTCCCGGTCGCGGTGGCGGGAGTGGCGGCCGCGACGATCGGGCTCGTGCCGGCGCTCGCGAGCACCGGTGACCCCGATCTGCCGAAGATCACCGCACAGGAACTCATCGAGAAGATCGCCGCTTCGGACACCGAGCGGCTCTCCGGCACGGTGCGCATCAGCACGGACCTCGGCATCCCCTCGCTCGGCGGCCTGGCCGACGCCTTCGTCCAGGGCGGCGGTGGCGGCGAGAGCGCCGACCCGCAGGAGCGGATGACGGAGCTGGCGTCCGGCACGCACACGCTCCGGGTCGCCGCGGACGGCCCCGACAAGCAGCGGCTGTCGATCCTGGACAACGCCTCGGAGTACAGCCTGATCCGCAACGGCGACGAGGTCTGGGCCTACGACAGCGGCTCGGACCAGGCGTACCACGCCACCGCGGACAAGTCCGCGCGGGGCTCCGGCGGGAAGTCCGCGCACCCCGCCCCCGACGGCGTCCCGGCCACCCCGAAGGAGCTGGCCGAGCAGCTGCTGGAGGCGGCGGGCCCCACCACGTCCGTGACGGTCGACGGCACCGCCCGGATCGCCGGACGCGACGCGTACAAGCTGGTCGTCAAGCCGAAGCAGAGCGGCTCCACGATCGGTTCGGCCACGGTCGCGGTCGACGCGGAGAACGGCGTGCCGCTGAAGTTCACCCTCCTCGCGAGTGCCGGCGGCAAGCCCGTCGTCGACGCCGGGTTCACCGATGTCGACTTCGGGAAGCCGGACGCCTCCTCGTTCACGTTCACCCCGCCCAAGGGCACCGAGGTGACCGAGGCCGACGACGCGAAGGCGCAGCGCGAGCAGGGCAAGGGCTTGGACAAGGGTCTGGGCAAGGGCCTCGACGGACTGTTCCCGGGCGTCGGCCAGTCGGGTGCCGGGGACCGGGGGGCCGGGGACACGAAGATCATCGGCGAGGGCTGGAACGCGATCGCGGAGATCAGCACCCCGGGCGGCACCGGTCTCCCCTCGAAGGCGTCGGACGAGGTACCGGCCGAGGCCCAGCAGTTCCTGGACTCGCTCGGCGACAAGGTCACCGGCAAGTTCGGCTCGGGCACGGTCTTCAAGACCCGCCTGGTCAACGCGCTGATGACCGACGACGGCAAGGTCTACGTCGGCGCGGTCACGAAGGACGCGCTGGTCGAGGCGGCGAACAACGCCTCCTGACGCGGGGGCGCGCCGCGCGCCCCGACACCGCGCACCCGCCCCGTCGTACGCTCCGTACGGCGGGGCGGTTCGCCACGTCCGCCCCCGTCCGGGCGGACGGCACCGCCGGAGCACGGCCCGGGGACGTCCGGTCCGCCCGGCCGGACGAACGAACCCTGCCGACCCATGGGGAGTACGCATGACAGAGCCCGGGACCGCGGCCGAGCCGAAAGAGGTCCCCGCATCGGGAGCGGCCACCGGCCCGTCCGGCAGACCCGGGGCGGCCGACGAATCCGGGGCGGCCGGCGACTCCGGGACGATCGGTGACTCCGGCGACTCCGGTGACTTCGGTGACTCTGGGACGGCAGAAGGCCCCCGGACCGGCGGCGGCCCCCGGACCGGCGGCGATTTCGGGACCGGTGACGGCCCGGCGGCCGTGATCGAGACGCGGGGCCTCACCAAGCGCTACCGCGGCGGACAGCTCGCCGTGGACGGCCTCGACCTCAGTGTCCCCGGCGGCAGCGTCTTCGGCTTCCTCGGTCCCAACGGCTCGGGCAAGACCACCACCATCCGGATGCTGATGGGCCTGATCACCCCGACGGCCGGCACCGCGCGGCTCCTCGGCCATCCCGTGCCGGACGCCGCCCGCACCGTGCTCCCGCAGGTCGGCGCGCTGATCGAGGGGCCCGCGCTGTACGGATTCCTGAGCGGCCGGGACAACCTGCTGCGGTACGACTCCGCCGACCCGACCGCCGATCCGCGCACCCGCCGGGCCCGGGTGGGGCAGGCCCTGGAACGGGTCGGGCTGTCCGCGGCGGCCGACAAGAAGGCCAGGGCGTACTCCCTGGGCATGAAGCAGCGCCTCGGGCTGGCCGCCGCCCTGCTCCAGCCGCGCCGCCTGCTGGTCCTCGACGAACCGACCAACGGCCTCGACCCGCAGGGCATGCGGGAGATCCGCGCCCTGGTCAGGGAACTGGCGGCGGAGGGCACCACGGTCTTCCTCTCCTCGCACCTCCTCGACGAGATCGAACAGGTCTGCACGCACGCCGCGGTGATGGCCCGGGGCCGGCTGGTCGTCCAGGGCCCGGTCGCGGAGCTGGCGGCGGGCACCCGCGGTCGGCTGACCGTCACCACCCCCGACCCGGGCGACGCCGCGCGGGTCCTGGCGGAGCTGGGCGTCACCGGCGTCACGGCCGACGGCGACCGGGTGAGCGCCGAGGCGCCGCCGGGCGACGTCGAACTCGCCGACCTCAGCGCGGCACTGGTCCACGCAGGGGTGCGCCTGCGGTCCTTCGGCGTCGAACGGGCCTCGCTGGAGGACGCCTTCGTCGCACTCACCGGAGAGGGTTTCGATGTCGCAGGCTGAAAGCGCGCCCGGGGTCGCGAGGACCGGGAGGAGTCCGCTGTGGACCTTCGGGATCCTCCGTTCCGAGCTGGTCACCACCCTCCGCCGCTGGCGCACCCTGGCCCTGCTCGGGGTGCTGGCCGCCGTGCCCGTGCTGATCGGCATCGCGGTGCGCATCGAGACGGGCGGCGACTCCCCGCACGGACCGGGCGGCGGGGCGGGCCCGGCGTTCCTCTCCCAGGTCACCAACAACGGGCTCTTCCTGGTCTTCGCGGCCCTCGCGGTGACCCTCCCGGTCTTCCTGCCGATGGCCGTCGGGGTCGTCGCAGGTGACTCGGTCGCGGGCGAGGCGAACGCCGGAACGCTGCGCTACCTGCTGGTCGCCCCGGCCGGCCGGACCCGGCTGCTGCTGACGAAGTACGCCTCGGTGCTGGTGTTCTGCCTGGTCGCGACCCTGGTCGTGGCGCTGTCCGCGCTCGCCGTGGGCGCGTTGCTCTTCCCCGTCGGGGAGGTCACGACCATCTCGGGGACGCGGATCGGCTTCGGCGAGGGGCTGTTGCGGGCCGGACTGGTCGCGGTGGTCGTCGCCGCGTCACTGGCCGGGTTCGCGGCCGTGGGTCTGTTCATCTCGACCCTGACCGGCAGCGGGATCGCGGCCATGGCCGCCACCGTCGGAATACTGATCACCGTTCAGATCGTGGACAGCATCCCGCAGTTGAGCGGAATCCACCCGTACCTCTTCCCGCACTACTGGCTGTCGTACGCGGATCTGCTGCGGGCCCCGGTCTACTGGGACGAAGTGGTCAGGAACCTGGGGCTCCAGGGCCTGTACGCGGCGGTGTTCGGCTCGGCTGCCTGGGCCCGTTTCACGGCGAAGGACATCACGGCCTGACGCGCGGGACGGCCCCGGTCGGGCACGCGGAGTGCGGGGACGGTCACCGCTCGCGCCGTCGGCCGGGCGAGCCGTCCCCCGATCGGCTCGTCGCGGCACGAACGGCACGAACGGTGCGGGTCACGGGAACGACACGACACGGCACGTTCCGTTTCCGCCTGGGTATTGTTCGACCTCTGGCGACAGGCTGTCAACAAGGCCCGGTTCAAACACCCCTATGCTCACCGAATGATCACATCGCCGAGTTCACTGCGCCGCAGCGAGAGATCACGCAGGGCGACCCTGGAGGCCGCCCTCGAACTGTGCACGGAGAAGGGGTACGGGCGCGTCACCGTCGAGGCCATCGCGGCCAGGGCGGGCGTCAGCAAGAAGACGATCTACCGCTGGTGGCCGTCGAAGAGCGCGGTGATCCTGGAGGCGTTCACCGAGGCCCTGGTCGGCACGACGCCGTTCGCCGACACCGGGGACATCGCCGCCGACCTGCGGAGCAACGTGATGGGCGCGGTGCGGCTCATCTCCACGCCGCCCTTCGGCCCCGCGTACTCCGGGATCCTCTCCGAGATGCACCACGACGACGCCCTCACCGAGATCGTCAGGTCGAAGCTGATCGCCCCCCGCTGCGAGGAGGCCGTCGGCCGGCTGCGCCGGGCCCAGGAACAGGGCCAGATCCCGCCGGACGCCGATCTCCCGCTGGCCGTGGAGATGCTGTACGGCCCGATGTACTACCGCCATGTCCTGCGCATGCCGATCCAGGACGAGGAGGAGATCGCCGCCCTGGTCGCGCATGTGCTGCGGGCGATCGGGGCACCTCCGGAACCCTGAGAACGGGCGACGCCCCGCGCCCGGACTCCTCACGGGACGGTGTGCCGCGCCCGGCCCCGTTGTCAGAGGGCCGTGCGAGCATGCGCACATGGGAAATCTGTACGACTACTTCGGTGCGCCGGACGACGCGGCGGCCCTGACGGCGTTCGACGAGGGGGCCGGGGCCGCCGGATTCCCGGTGCTCCCGGTCAAGGGAATCGACCCGTACGTGCAGTTGGGGCAGGCCGAGAGCCTGCTCACCGGCACGCCGTACGACGACATCACGCCACTGCCGCGCTTCAACCGGCTGCTCAGTTCCCCCGAGGACGATTCCCGCTGGCTGGTCACGCTCACCGACGAGCTGCGTGACGCCCTGGTGTCCGCGCGGCCCGGCGGGTTCGCCGCGGTGGCCGAATCCTGGTCGCACATCGAGGAGTTCGGCGGGAGCGCCCGGCCCGAGGACCTGGCCGACTTCCTCGGGAGACTGGCGGACCTGGCCGAGGAGGCCGCGTCCCGGAGCGAGCCGCACCGGCTGTACTGCCTGATGTCGCTCTGATCGTTCCGCCGTTGGGCGGCACGGGCCGTTCGGCGGGGCCCTTCCGCGTCCCGCACCTGCGTTCCGTCCCCGTTGTGTTCCGTGCCCACCGTGTTCCGTGCCCGTTGTGTTCCGTGCCGCTCGCGCTCAGCCGAACACCCACTCCAGCACCTTCGCGACCCCGTCGTCCTCGTTCGACGACGTCACCTCGTCCGCTGCGGCCCGCAGGTCCGGGTGGGCGTTGGCCATGGCGACGCCGTGCCCGGCCGCACGGAACAGGGGCAGGTCGTTGGGCATGTCCCCGAAGGCGATCGCGGTGTCCGCGGCCACCCCGAGGTATTCGGCGGCCAGCGCGAGACCGGTTCCCTTGTCGACCCCGTACGGCTGGAGCTCGACCGTGCCGGGGCCGGAGTGCGTGACGGTGGCGAGGTCGCCGACGACCCCGCGGGCCGCCTCGGCCAGCGCGTCGTCGGTGAGCTCCGGGTGCCGGACGAGGACCTTGACCACGGGGGCGGACCACAACTCGTGGCGGTTGCGGGTGCGTTGGGCGGGCAGCGTCGGGTGGGGCATCCGGTAGCCCGGCTCGATCAGGGTGCGGCCCTCGGGCCCGTCCTGGTCCACGGCCGCGAAGACCGGCCCCACCTCGGCCTCGATCTTGCCGAGCGCGGTGTCGGCCGCGTCCCGGTCCAGGGTGACCGTGCGCACCAGCCGTCCGGACCCGGCGTCGTACAGCTGGGTGCCCTGCCCGCAGACCGCCGGGCCCCGGTACCCCAGCCCGGCGAGCAGCGCGCGCATGCCGGGCACGGGCCGTCCGGTGACGACGAGGTGCCGGGCCCCGGCGCGGGCGGCCAGGGCGAGTGCGGCACGGGTGCGGGGACTCACGGTGTCGTCGCGGCGCAGCAGCGTGCCGTCCAGGTCGGTGGCCACGAGCGCATGTGCGGGCGGAATGTGCATGATGCAAAGGGTAGAAGCGCCCGGCGGGGGGCCGGGACCGCGTTGACAGGCCCTGCCGGGGTGCGTGTAATGGACGCGGTGTCACGTGACGCCGGCCGGGAGCAGTGGGCCGGCCGGTGGTCGGGTGAACACCCTTTCCGCACGAGGGGGCCCTCATGAGTTCGTACTCCGCGCCCTGCATCTGACGCCGACGCCCGCCGTGACGGCACGGCCGTACCTCGTCGTCCACGCCCCGCGGTTCTGCCCCGGGCACCCCGTTCCGCTCCCACCCCGCAGCCGTCCGCGTCCGGCGCCGGAGGCCGTGTGCCGTGACGGGTGCGACCCGCCGTCCCGCGTGCGTGATCCACGCGCCGAACTCGACAGGATGTCCACGGAGCCGAACGCGCACCTCGACCACGAGGAGGAGCAGCTGCTGCCCCTGCCGGCCGGCATTCCCCGGCCTCCCGCGCCCCCGGCTCCCTGAGACATGCGAACCGAACCGAATCAGACAGAACTGAATCGGACCGAACCGAACCGCTCTCGGGCGGGAGAAAGGCCGTACGTGCGAGTGAGAGTGAAGGACTTCGACCATCTGGTGCTCAACGTGCAGGACGTCGAGCGATCCCTGGAGTTCTACTGCGGCCTTCTCGGCCTGGAATCGATCAAGGTGGACGAGTGGCGGGCGGGGAAGTTCCCGTTCCCGTCGGTACGGGTCAGCCCGGTGACGATCATCGACCTGCTGGGCCGGCCGCGCCATGAGTCGAACGTGGACCACATCTGCCTGGTCGTCGAGCCGCTGGACTGGCAGGAGGTCATCGACTCGGGCGTCTTCGACGTGCTGGAGGGCCCGGTCTCCCGCTCCGGCGCCCGGGGCGAGGCGCAGTCGGTGTACGTCCGGGACCCGGACGGCAACACCGTCGAGCTGCGCTGGTACCCGCAGGACATGGTGAAGGACTGACCGGCCGGGTGCGGCCCCGGACGGGGACACCCCCGTCCGGGGCCGCGGCGCGGCGCATCAGCCCCGCCTTCGCAGAATTCTCTGACTAGAGTCAGAGAATGGATGAACGGATCGATCTGGTAAGGCGGTTCAACCGCACCGTCGCCGAACGCGTGGGCGTGCTCCACGACCACTACCTGGGCCGCGACCGGCCGGTCGGCGAGGCCCGGCTGCTCTGGGAGATCGGCGAACAGGGCCTGGACGTGCGGCGTCTGCGCGAGCGTCTCGGGCTCGACTCCGGTTACGTCAGCCGGCTGCTGCGTTCCCTGGAGGCCGACGGCCTGGTGACGGTGGGGCCGCACCCCCGGGACGGGCGCGTGCGCACGGTACGGCTCACGGGGAGGGGGCGGGAGGAGCGGTCCCTGATCGACGACCGCAGCAACGAACTGGCCGGCTCCCTCCTCGAACCGCTCAACTCCGCGCAACGCGACCGGCTGGTCGCGGCGATGGCCGAGGTAGACCGGCTGCTGACCGCCGCGACGGTCGCCCTGGACGTCGTCGACCCCGACCACCCCGACGCCCGGTACTGCCTCACTTCCTACTTCGACGAGGTGAGCGGGCTCTTCGAGACCGGTTTCGACCCCGCGCGCAGCCTGCTGCCCGACGCGGGCGAACTCCGGCCGGAGCGCGGCCTGTTCCTGGTCGCACGGCTGCACGGCGAGCCCGTCGGCTGCGCCGGGGTGAAGCTGCCGCCCGGGGGGCCGGCGGAGATCAAGCGCATGTGGGTCGCACCCCGGGCCCGCAGGCTCGGTCTCGGCCGCCGGTTCCTGGCCGAACTGGAGGAACGGGCCGCCCGGCACGGCTGCGACGTGTTGCGGCTGGACACCAACAGGGCGCTCGGTGCCGCGATCGGCCTGTACCGGTCCTTCGGCTTCCAGGAGGTCGCGGCCTTCAACGACGAGCCGTACGCCCACCACTGGTTCGAGAAGCGGATCGCCGCACCGCCGGCCGGGTGACGGAGCTCCGATTGTCAGTGCCGTCGAATAGGGTCTGTCCGCCCGGCCCGACCAGGGGGCCGCCGAACCGGGGGACTCGTCGCGATGAGTATCCACCTGCACTTTCGCGCCGTTGCGAAGTCGGAGATCCGGGACGACCACACCTGGCTCGCGGCGTTCATGTCCGAGGCGTGGCAGAACCACCCCGCCGAGTACGCGGAGGGCGTCGCCGGCTCGATCGAGAAGGTCTTCGGCTTCGTGAACGACCTCTACGCCGCGGCCGATGCCCTCGACACGGACACGGACACGGGAACGGGCATGGGCATGGAAGCGGGTGTGGGCAGGGCCTGGGAGCTGCCGGTATACGGGGGCCGCCCCGTGGCGCACGGAGCCGGTGCCGACCCCTCCGACCCGCCCATGATGCTTCTGGAGCCGCCCGGGGTGGCGCGGGCCGCGGACTTCCTCGCGGGGGTCTCCTTCGACGAGCTGTGGAGCGTCGCCGGTGCGGGTGCCTGCGGTCGTCTCGGTGAAGAAGCGCAGGCCGGGCAGGAGTTCCTGCGGTATCACGAGGATCTTCGCCGACTCTACGGACGGGCGGCTTCGGCGGGCCGGGCCATGGTCAAAGTGGTGTGGGCCTGAAACGTGGCCGCGACCCCGATGAGTTCTCCCGGCCCGAACGGTCCCAATCACTGCCGACGAACACAGGAGAAACACGTGGAACAGTTGCTGAGGGTCCAGAACTTCAACGTTTCGAGCGACGGGTTCGGCGCCGGTGAGGGTCAGAGCCTGGAGAGGCCGTTCGGGCACGCCGATCCGGGGACCATGTTCAGCTGGGCCGGGGCCACGGCGAGCTGGCCCAACCGCACCGACCCCGGCGGGAGCCGCGGCCTCGACGACTACCTCACGCGGGACTTCACGAACAACATCGGCGCCGAGATCATGGGCCGCAACAAGTTCAGCCCCCAGCGCGGGCCCTGGCAGGACCACGACTGGCTCGGCTGGTGGGGCGACGAACCGCCGTTCCGCACCCCGGTGTTCGTGATGACGCACCACCTGCGGCCCTCGTTCACGCTCTCCGACACCACGTTCCACTTCATCGACGACGAACCGGCAGCGGTGCTCGAAAAGGCGCGGGAGGCGGCGCAGGGCAAGGACGTCCGCCTGGGCGGCGGGGCCGCCACCATCCGGCAGTTCCTCGAAGCCGATCTCGTCGACACCCTGCACGTGGCGGTCTCGCCGGTGAAGCTCGGGGCCGGTTCGCGGCTCTGGGAGTCTCCCGACGAGCTGCTCGACCGGTTTCACCTGGACGTCGTGCCCAGTCCGAGCGGCGTGACGCACCACCTGTTCTGGCGCAAGTGACGGAAGGGCCCGCCGGGCGGTGACCGGAACCGGCCGGGGTCGGGGGAGGCCCCGGCCCCCCGGCCCCCGGCCCTGCGCCCCCGCCCACGCCCACGCCCCGGCCCCCGGACCTCCGGCGGCTGCGCCGAGAGGTCAGGCCGGGGCCCGCAGCCCCGCCAGGAGCCGGTCGAGCGCCTGCTCCGCGGCCTGCGGATCCCCGCCCCGCGCGATCCAGAGCGCGGCCTCGTTCATCGCCCCCGAGAGCAGCCGGGCCAGGGGCTCCACCGGCTGATCGGCGATGATCCCGGCCCCGGCGAGCGTCGTCAGGGCCTCCGCGAGGTGCCGGGCCGAGGACTCCTCGTCCATGGCCCGCCACTCGTCCCAGCCCAGTACGGTCGGCGCGTCGACCAGCAGGATCTGTCGCACGGCCGGATCGGTCCCCGCGGCGAGGAAGGCCCGGCAGCCGGCCCGGAGCTGCTCCCAGAGGTCCTCGTGCCGATCGGCCGCGGCGGCCACCCGCTCGCCCAGCTCCTGCTGGACCTCGGCGACGACGGCCCGGAAGAGCCCCGCCTTGCTGTCGAAGTGGTGGTAGGCGGCCCCCTTGGTGACCCCGGCGGCCCGCGCCACCTCGGCCAGCACCACGTGGTGGTAGCCGTCGGCGGCGAACCGGCGCCGCCCCTCGTCCAGCAGCGCCCGCCGCGTGGCCGCCCGCTGTTCCGCCCGGTTGACCGCCATCGTGTGCGGACCTCCCTCTCCATTCACATACCCGGGGTACGCTAACACCACGATTCACATACCCGGGGTATGTGAAATTGACGGAAGGACCCTGCCATGACGAACGACCTCACCGTGACGAGCAACTCCGGCGCTACGAACGGCCCCACCGCTACGAACGGCCCCACCGCGACTAACGGCCCCGCGGTCGTGCTCGGCGGCTTCTACCCGGTGCTCGCCACCCGTGACGTGGCCGCTTCCCGCGACTTCTACACCCGCCACCTCGGGTTCGAGGTGACCTTCGAGGCGGACTGGTACGTGAGCCTGCGCCGCCCCGACGCCCCGCAGTACGAGCTGGCCCTGCTGGACCACACCCACCCGACCTACCCCGAGAGCCACCGGGGCGCGCTCCGGGGCGGCCTGCTGCTGAACTTCGAGGTGGACGACGTGGACGCCGAGCACCGGCGGCTCGTGACGGCGGCCGGCCTCCCCGAGGTGCTGTCGCTGCGCACGGAGGAGTTCGGCCAGCGCCACTTCATCGTCGCCGCCCCCGACGGCGTGCTGATCGACGTCATCACGGTCGTCCCGGCCAGTGAGGAGTACGCGGCGCAGTACGCCGACGCCTGACGCCCGGCCCGTGGCCCCTCGCCCGGTGCCGGTGCCGGTGCCGTCCGGCCGGTCGGGTGCCGGGCGTCAGGAATCCGTCTCGTGCCCGTCGTTCCCGGCTCCGGTCGTTGTCGTCGGCGGCTCGGACTCCGACTGCCGGGACTCCAGCGGGAAGTGGATCGGGCTGAGCAGGTACTGCGCCCGCTCGGCGCTCGGGCGGTTGGCCAGCTTCGGGACGATGGCCGCGCGCAGTTCGCCGATCAGCTCCTCCAGTTCGCCGGGGCTGAGCCAGAGCGCGTGCTGCCGGTACCCCACCAGGTCGGCCACCGGGTCGCTGCCCTCGCGGTCGAGGTAGGCGTCGAACTCGGCCAGCAGGGCGGTCATGGCGGTGGCGAACGCCCGTCGGTGGTCCTCGGGGCCGAGCGCGCGGACCGCTTCCGCGCCGATCACGGCCCGGTCCCGCCGCACCCGGTAGTGCCGCTGCACCGCGCCGCGCACCCTGCTCTTCTCGGCCACTTCGAGGATTCCGCCGTCCATCAGCAGGTCGATGTGCCGGTAGACGGTGGCCTTGGACGCCTCGGGGATGCGGGCGGAGAGCTGGGCGGTGGTCAGCGAACGCCCGCCGCCCAGCGCGTGCACGATCCGGAGCCGGATGGGGTGTGCGAGCAGAGTCAGGGAATCCATGACCGAACTTTCTCACAACTGCTACCGTTCGCAACTATGAGAATGGATGAGGGTGGGGCACTGGAGGCGGCGCGCGGCCTGGCCGCGCTGCTTCGGACGGAGCGTTTCGACGGGATCGTGGAACTCTTCGCGCCCCCGCTGCGGGCCGCGGTCTCCGCCCCGGCGCTGCGGCTCGCATGGACGGCCGAGGCCGCCGGGCGAGGCGGGGCCGAGTCGGTCGGGGAGCCGGCGATCGAGGACGCCGAAGCCGATCCGGTACGTGTGCGCATCCCAGTCATCTGTGCCGAGGGCGGCTTCGGAGTGGTCGCGTCGGTGGGTGGCGACGGTCTGTTGCAGGGGCTGCGGCTCGACCCGTACGGGGGTGCCGAGTGGCAGCCGCCGCACTACGCGGATACGGACCGGTTCACCGAGCGGGACGTCCTGCTCGGGACGGGTCCTCTGGCCGTGCCCGGGACGCTCAGTCTGCCGGTGGACCCCGGACCGTGGCCCGCCGTGGTGCTGCTCGGTGGTGGCGGCCCGTTCGACCGGGACGGGAGCAGCGGCCCGAACAAGCCGTTGAAGGACCTGGCCTGGGGGCTCGCCTCCCAGCAGGTGGCCGTGCTGCGCTTCGACAAGGTGACGTTTGCTCACCCGGGCGGCCTGGCACCGGACTTCACCATGGCGGACGAGTACCTGCCCTCCGCGCTCGCCGCCGTCCGGCTCCTGCTGCGGCAGCCCGGGGTGGACCCGGACCGGATCCATCTGCTCGGCCACAGTATGGGCGGCAAGGCGGCGCCCCGGATTGCCGCTGCCGACCCGTCCATCGCGGGCCTGGTGCTGCTCGCCGCGGACGCGCAGCCGATGCACGAGGCGGCCGTCCGGGTGGCCCGCTACCTCACGGCCCTTGCTCCGGAGGGGAGTTCGGACGAGATGGTGGCCGCGCTCGCCCGGCAGGCCGCGGTGGTGGCGGGTCCCGACCTCGCCCCCGACACCCCGCCGGAGCTGCTGCCCCTGGGCCTCTCCGCCGCCTACTGGCTCGATCTGCGCGCCTACGACCCGGTGGCCGCGGCAGCCGAGCTGTCCTGCCCGATGCTGATCCTGCAGGGCGGGCGGGACTACCAGGTGACCGTCGCCGACGACCTGACGCGCTGGCGGGCCGCGCTGGAACACCGGACCGACGTGGCGATCCGGATCCACCCGGACGCCAACCACCTCTTCCTCCCCGGCAGCGGCCGCCCCACCCCGGCCGAGTACGCACGGCCGGGACACGTCGAACCGGCCGTGGTGGACGGGATCGCGACCTGGCTGACGGGGCGGTGAGGAAGCCGGGTCCAAGGCGGGAGAGCCGGGGCCGAAAGGGGCTGCCGCGCCCGCGACCGCCGTCTAAACTCCCCCGATGGACAGCATGGTGAACAACATACGGTGCACCCAATGCGGTGCGGTGGGGCTGGAACCGGGCTTCGTCGGGGACCTCGGACAGGGCTCCCGCGGGTTCACGCAGTGGGTCGCGGGCGCTCTTGAGAAGGGCCTGCTGGGCAATGCCAAGCTGATGGGGCGACCGCGTTGGCAGATCGATGTCTACCGGTGCCCCCACTGCGGGCACTTGGAGCAGTTCGCCACTCAGCGCAGTTAGGGCAGCACCGTTCGGGCATCGCTGTTTCGAGGGCGATGCGGCGGCCCTGCCACGGCGGGTCTCACACGAAACAAGCGGTGGCGGCGACCGCGAGCAGCAGGTAGGCGACCGGGAACGCGAGGCCGCCGAAGGCGTGGGCGCGGACATGGGCCAGGATCGCGCCGACGAAGAACGCGGTCAGCCCGGCCCCGGCCGCCAGGCCCAGCCAGGACGCGCCGAGCAGCCCGATGGCGAGCCCGACGGCCCCCGCGAGTTTCAGGCTCGCCAGATACGGCAACGTGGCCGGTGGGACCCGGACCTGTGCGGAGTTCGCCAGGACGAAGGGGGCCCTCGCGTAGTCCGCGACGGCGATGGACGCGTTCGCGACGACGCACACCACCGTGGCGACGATCAGTACCGGGTTCATGATGCGTGCACCTCCATGGTCGTGGACGTTCCGGGCGGAACCGGCGCGCCGTCGGCGCGGAACCGCGCTCTCTGTAGGCTCATGGCGTTGTCATCTCCTCGGATGCGGGCGGGAACGGGAACGGGAACGGATCGAACCGTCCGTCCTGACGTCCGCCGACCCGGAAAGGTGACACCCGTGCCGATCACTTCCGAAAAGTTCGAGACCGCGCGCCCCCGTCTGCTGTCGGTCGCCCACCGCATGCTCGGATCGGCCCATGACGCCGAGGACGCGGTCCAGGCGGCCTGGGTGCGGGCCGCCACCGCCCGGTCCGGGCCGGAGATCGAGAACCCGGCGGCCTGGCTGACGACCGTCACCGCCAGGATCTGCCTGGACGAGCTGCGCGCCCGGCACCGCCGCAAGGAGGCCCCGCTCCTCGCGGACGCCATCCCCGCCGAACAGCTGGCCGTGGACGAGGAGATGCTCCGCAAGGAGGACGTCTCCCGCGCCCTCATGGTCCTGCTGAACCGGCTGACCCCGCCCCAGCGGATCGCCTACGTCCTGCACGACCTGTTCGCCGTGCCGTTCGACCGCATCGCGCCCGTGCTCGGAGTGACGGTGCCCGGAGCCAAGAAGCACGCCAGCAGGGCCCGCCGACGCCTCGCCCTCCCGCAGGAGAGCCCGGCCCGGACCGACGGCCCGGAACGGGCCGGTGCACCGATTCCGACCGATCGACCGGACCAGGAGATCGTCGAGGCGTTCCTGACGGCGGCGCGAACCGGCGACACCCGCACCATGCTCCGGCTGCTCGCGCCCGACAGCGTCCGCGACGCCGACGCGGCACTCCTGCCGCTCGGCGGCCGTACCGTCGTCACCGGCGCGGACGCCATCGCCGCCGAGACCGTACGGTTCCGCCACCGCATCGAAGCGGCGTGCCGCATGGTCGTCGACGGCCGGCCGGTGCACCTCATCGCCCCGGGCGGACACCCCTTCGCGACGATCGACATCGCCACGGCCGACCGGAAGGTCACGAGGATCACGCTGCGCCCCGTCCGGGCCGACGCCCGTTTCGCTCCCGCCGTCCCGGCGACGACCGCCTGACCCGTAACGGTGGACGCGCCCCCCGCCGGGATCGGGTCCGCCGGGATCGGGTCTGCCGGGACCGGATCCGCTCAGGCGGGCGCGACCTCGGCGATCAACTCCTCCACCAGGGACCTGATTTCGTCCCGGATCGGGCGGACGGCGTCGATGCCCAGGCCCGCCGGGTCGTCGAGTTTCCAGTCGAGGTAGCGCTTGCCGGGGAAGACGGGGCAGGCGTCCCCGCAGCCCATCGTGATGACGACGTCGGAGGACCGGACGGTGTCGACGGTAAGGACCTCGGGGACCTCGGCGGAGATGTCGATGCCGACCTCGGCCATCGCGGCGACGGCGGCCGGATTGACCGAATCGGCAGGGGCGGAACCGGCCGAGCGGACCTCGATCCGGTCCCCGGCGAGGTGGGCGAGCCAGGCCGCGGCCATCTGGGAACGGCCGGCGTTGTGGACGCAGACGAACAGGACGGACGGCTTGTCGGAGGACTCGGCCATGGTGATCGTTCTCTTTCGTCGCGTGGCGGAGGCCGCCGGTGACTTCAGTCCCCACTGGTATCAGTGGACGGTGATGTGACAGTATCAGTGCATGCTGACTTCAGTCGATGCTGATGTGATCCGGGTGCTGGGCGATCCGCTCCGCCTGAAGATCGTGACTCTGCTGGCGCGCGAGACGCTCTGCACGACGCATCTGGTCGAGGAGACCGGAGCCAAGCAGACCAACCTGTCCAACCATATGAAGGTGCTGCGCGAGGCCGGGATCGTGGAGACCGAGCCGTGCGGCCGGTTCACGTACTACAGACTCAGGCCCGAGGTCCTGGCCGGTCTGTCCGCGCAGTTCGCCGAACTCGCCGCCCTGGCCCGCGCCGCCGCCGAGAACAAGAGGGCCTGCCCGTGACCTCCGCCGAACCCGCCACCACTGCCACGGCTGCCGGGGACGACTCGATCGTCCGGAAGCTCTCCACCCTCGACCGCTACCTCGCGGTGTGGATCCTGCTGGCCATGGCCGTCGGCCTGGGGCTGGGGCGCCTGGTCCCGGGGATGAACGACGCGCTCGCGAGGATCGAGATCGGCGGGATCTCCCTGCCGATCGCGCTCGGCCTGCTGGTGATGATGTACCCGGTACTGGCCAAGGTCCGCTACGACCGGCTCGACACCGTCACCGGCGACCGCAGGCTGATGGTCTCCTCGCTGGTCGTCAATTGGATCGTCGGCCCGGCCGTCATGTTCGCCCTCGCGTGGATCTTCCTGCCGGACCTGCCCGAGTACCGCACCGGCCTGATCGTCGTCGGGCTCGCCCGCTGCATCGCCATGGTCATCATCTGGAACGACCTCGCGTGCGGCGACCGCGAGGCCGCCGCCGTCCTCGTCGCCCTCAACTCCGTGTTCCAGGTACTCGCGTTCGGCCTGCTCGGCTGGTTCTACCTCGACCTGCTGCCCAGGTGGCTGAACCTCGGCGACGGCCAGGGTCTGGACGTCTCCGTATGGCACATCGCCCTCAACGTCGTCATCTTCCTCGGCATCCCGCTGCTGGCCGGGTTCCTCACCCGCCGCATCGGCGAGCGGAAGCTGGGCCGCGCCGACTACGAGGCGAAGTTCCTGCCGAAGATCGGTCCCTGGGCTCTGTACGGACTGCTCTTCACGATCGTCGTCCTGTTCGCCCTGCAGGGGAAGACGATCACCTCGCAGCCCCTGGACGTGGTCCGGATCGCGCTGCCGCTGCTGGTGTACTTCGCGGTGATGTTCTTCGGCACCTTCCTGCTCGGCAAGGGGCTGGGCCTGGCCTACGACCGCACCGCGACCCTCGCCTTCACCGCGGCGGGCAACAACTTCGAGCTGGCCATCGCGGTCGCCATCGCCACCTTCGGCGTCACCTCCGGCCAGGCCCTGTCCGGTGTGGTCGGCCCGCTCATCGAGGTCCCGGTGCTGATCGGCCTGGTCTACGTCGCGCTCGCCTGGCGAAGGAAGTTCGCCGCCGACGCGGTGACGACGGCCCCCTGACCCGGCGCACCGATGTGGTGGTGGTCGGCGGCGGCCGGGCCGGTCCCGCCGCCGGCCACCACCTGCGCCGCCAGGGCCTGGACTCCGTGATCCCGGACGCCGATCCGGCGCCGGGCGGGGCCGCCGGACGGGACCGGCGGTCAGGTGGTGACGGGCGTGGCCGCCGGGCGGGGTTGACGGTCAGGTGATGACGGGGCTGCGGCGCTCGACGAGGACCACGTCACGCCAGACGCCGCGGTGGCGTCCGATCCGTTCGCGGGTGCCGATGACCCGGAAGCCGGCGCGCCGATGAACGGCGAGGCTGGCGGTGTTCTCGGGGAAGATCCCCGACTGGATGGTCCAGATCCCGGCCCGTTCGGTGGAGTCGACCAGGGCCTTGAGCAGGGCGGAGGCGATGCCCCGGCCGCGGGCGGCGGGATGGACGTAGACGGAGTGCTCGACCACACCCGCGTACGCGCACCGGTCGGAGACCCGGCTCGCCGCCACCCAGCCCAGCACGGTCCCCGACTCGTCGAGGGCGGCGAAGCGGTGCTCGGGCGGCTTCGCGGCGTCGAAAGCCTCCCAGGTCGGAGGGTCGGTCTCGAAGGTGGCGTCGCCCTCGTCGATGCCCGCCCGGTAGATGGCCAGCACCTGCTCGGCGTACTCCGCCGTCAGCGGCACGACCACCGCGCTCGATGCTCCGCTCAACGCTCCCCCTCCGTTCGTCCGATCGTCAGGCCGCGGCCGGCGGAGCCAGCAACTTGCCCATCGCGGCGAGCACCGAGGGCTCGACGCGGTAGTACACCCAGGTGCCGCGCCGCTCGGAGGTGAGCAGCCCGGCCTCCTTCAGCTTCTTCAGGTGGTGGGAGACGGTGGGCTGGGAGACGCCGACGTCGGAGATGTCGCACACGCACGCCTCGCCGCCCTCGTGCGAGGCCACGGCGGAGAACAGGCGCAGCCGGACCGGGTCGCCCAGCGCCTTGAACATCCGCGCGGCCGTCTCGGCCTCCGGTGCGGTCATCGGGCGTTCGGTCAGCGGCGGGCAGCACGGCGCCACGCTCCGGCCGTCGGCGGGTTCGAGCAGCGGCAGCACCTTCGCATTCGACATGTGTCTATGTTGACACATGTCGAACCAGCGCGGGGATCCGTCGTCGGTGCGCGGGGGTGTGCCCCGGCCGCCTTCGGTGAGCCCGTCGGTGAACCCTCGATTTCGATGAATGTCTATGTTGACGCTCATCGATATCGAGTGTCATGCTGAGTCGTGCAAGTCATCGATGAATGTCGAAACAAGCGAGGAGTCGCCGTGCACGCGCCCACTGCCACCGAGCTGCCCGTCGTCGTGATCGGGGCCGGGCCCATCGGCCTGGCCGCCGCCGCCCACCTGCTCGACCGGGGCGTCGAGCCCCTGGTCCTGGAGGCCGGCCGGACGGCCGGGGCCGCGGTGCGCGAGTGGTCGCACGTGCGCCTGTTCTCCACCTGGGGCGAAGTCGTCGACCCCGCGGCCGAGAAGCTCCTGGCCCCCACCGGCTGGACACGCCCCGACCCGGCCGCCTACCCCTCCGGCGGCGACTGGGCCGACCTCTACCTCCAGCCGCTCGCCGACGCCCTCGGCGACCGCGTCCGCACCGGCGCCACCGTCACCGGTGTCTCCCGGGCCGGCCGGGACCGGATCGTGGACGCCGACCGCGAGCGGCAGCCCTTCGTCGTGCACGTCACCCACGCCGACGGCCGCGAGGAGCGCCTCTTCGCCCGTGCGGTCATCGACGCCTCCGGCACCTGGGCCACGCCGGGCCCGGCCGGTGGCAGCGGACTGCCCGCGCTCGGCGAGAAGGCTGCCGCGGGTCGGATCGCCTATCGCGTTCCGGACCTGAAGGACCCGGCCGTGCGTGCCCGGTACGCGGGCAGGCGCACCGCCGTCATCGGTTCCGGCGCCTCCGCCTTCACCGCTCTCGCCCAACTCGCCGACCTTGCCGAGTCCGACGACGGCACGGGAACGAAGGGCGTGTGGGTCTTGCGCCGGGGCATCTCCGGCGCCACCTTCGGCGGCGGCGAAGCCGACCAGCTCCCCGCCCGCGGCGCGCTCGGCCTGGCGGCGAAGGCCGCCGTCGACGCCGGTCACGCGGAGGCGGTCACCGGCTTCCGCACCGAGGCGATCGAGCCCGATGCCGACGGCCGCCCGGTCCTGGTCGGCGAGGACGGGCGCCGCCTGGACCCGGTCGACCAGGTGATCGTGCTGACCGGCTTCCGCCCCGACCTGTCCTTCCTCGGCGAGCTGCGCCTGGGCCTCGACGAGCGCCTCCAGGCACCCGTCGAGCTGGCTCCGCTGATCGACCCCAACCAGCACTCCTGCGGCACCGTCTACCCGCACGGCCACCGCGAACTCTCCCACCCCGAGCCCGGGGTGTACCTGGTCGGCATGAAGTCCTACGGCCGCGCCCCGACCTTCCTCGCCATGACCGGCTACGAGCAGGTCCGCTCCGTCGCCGCCGCCATCGCCGGCGACCTGGAGTCCGCCGACCGGGTGGAACTCACCCTGCCCGAGACCGGAGTCTGCGGCGGCGCCGGCCTCTTCGACGCCCCCGACACCCAGCAGGCCGACAGCGGTGGCTGCTGCGCACCCGCGCCGCAGCTCGTCCAGCTCGCCGCCCCCACCGCGGCCGGGGCGGCTGCCGAGCAGGACCCGGCGGGCGGCTGCTGCGGCTCGTGACCGACCTGGGCACACCCGCGCGCGGGGCCGCGACCGGAGCAGGGGACCGGTCGCGGCCCCGCGCCGCCCTGCCCGCAGCCCCCGCCACGGCCGACGGCACGCACTCGGCCGTCGTCCGGGCGGCCAGGCCCGCGACCGCCGAACCCGCGCCCGCGCCCGCGCCCGAGGCCGGAGGGTGCTGCCGGTAACCGGACCGGACCCGTGACCCGTACGCCCCGCCCCGGTGACGGAGGGGCGGGCGTACGGGTTCCTCAACCGCTGCCGAGGACCCCGCTGCCGGGGATCCCGCTGTTGCGCCACCGGGAAACCTCCTCTCCGCGGCCCCCGCGTCCGACCGCCTGCTAAAGTGCCGACCAGCAGATGAGCCTTCTCGGCGCGGATTCCGATCCGCCGGGGAGGCTTTTTTCATGCCCCGGGGCCCTGTCTCCGGCACCGGTGGGGGGCCTGTCGTGAGGCGCCCGGGTGGAGCCCGTCGTGAGGCGCCCGCCTGAGCGGCCCGAACCCACCGCACCCACCCGCCGGTTCCTCGTTTCCCGACCCGCAAGAGAAGAGCCATGCCATGAACGCAAGGACGAACACCCCGGCAGAACCCGGGACTTGGAAACTCGGTGACCTGACCGTCAACCGCATCGGGTTCGGCGCGATGCGCCTGACCGGTACCGAGCCCTTCGGTGGCGGCGTGCCGCGTGACCGCGAGCAGTCGATCGGCGTGCTCCGGCGGGCGGTCGAACTCGGTGTGAACCACATCGACACCGCCGCGTTCTACTTCTCCGCGACGCGCTCCGCCAACGAACTGATCAACCGGGCGCTGGCGCCGTACCCGGACGACCTGGTCATCACCACCAAGGTCTGGCCGGCCCGCGACCCCTCGGGCGCGTGGTGGTGGGCCGACCCGGAACAGCTGCGCGGCCAGGTCGAGGAGAACCTCCGCCAGCTCGGCCGCGACCACCTGGACGTGGTCAACCTGCGCGTGCCGCCGAGCCGGCGGAACGGGTCGATCGCCGAGCACTTCGGGGCGCTGGCCGAGCTGCGCGACGCCGGACTGATCCGCCACCTCGGCATCTCCAACGTCACGTCCGGGCAGCTGACCGAGGCCCTGGCCATCGCCCCGGTCGTCTGCGTGCAGAACCCGTACGGGATCGGCGCGGCGAGCGAGGACCGGGAGCTCCTGCGACGCTGCGGCGAACTCGGCATCGCCTTCGTCCCGTTCTTCGCGATCGCCGGTCCCGGCCGCGAGGCGGGCCCGGCCCCCGACGCCGACGAGGAGGTGCGCTCCGTCGCCCGCGCACACGGCGCGACCCCCGCACAGATACGGCTGGCCTGGACCCTGCACCAGGGCCCGCACGTCCTCGCGATCCCGGGCACCGGCAACCCGGACCACCTCGCCCAGAACGTGGCGGCCGACGCGCTGCGGCTCTCGGAGGAGGAGATGGCCCGCCTCGGCTAGGAGGAGCCGACCCGGGATTCGTCCGGCACACCGTCGGCCGTCAGGAGAACCCGACGGGGCCGCACCGGCGTTCAACCGCGATGCGCGGAGGATTCCAGGTGAGCCCGCAGGTACGCGTGCTTCTCACGGACCTGCGGGTTCGGATGGTGTTCCGCGGCCTGCAGAAAGGGCTCCGCGTCGTCGGCGTCGATGTGGCCGCGGAACAACAGCTGGTCGAGTACGCCGATGCCCCAGATCTGGACGGCCGGATCGGCGTCGGCGAGGAACTCGCCGACCAGCGGGAGGTCATCGGACGTGGCGACGACACGCAGCAGCTCGACGGCGAGGTGCCGACGTTCCGGATCCGGGTCAGTGCGGTAGATCTCCAGGCACCGGGACCGGGCGGCGTCGGGCTGCAGCAGCCGCAGGACCGAACGCGCGTGTTCGGAGGCCGGGAGGCCCTCGACGTACCAGTCCACCGCCCCGCGCATCGCCTCGTCACCCAGCAGAAAGGCGATGGCCCGACGGGCGGTGCGATCGCTGCCGGACTGCGGATCGGCGCCGATGCTGTCGGCCAGTGCCTGCCAGTCGACCGGCTCGTTGTGGCTTGTCACACATCCATGGTCGCAGCGCGTCGATCCGTGGAACGAACGCCTTCGGACCAGGCCCGGAGGCCGACCGCGCTCCGTGCGTGGTAACCCGGTTGCGGCGGGCCCGGTCACCCGGGTGAGGATGTCCGCATGAGCCGAGAAACGGACGAGGTACGCGAAGCGATCGCGGGCGAACTGCGCCTCATGGACCCCAACGTGCGCATGTCACGCGAGCTCGCCCGACAGCTGCTGGACCCGGACTTCACGGAGGTCGGTGCTTCGGGACGGTGGTGGACGTACGACGAGATGCTCGCCGCGCTGCCCGAGATGGACAGTGCGACGGAGAGCGGTCCGCACTACGAACCCTCGAATTTCACCGGTGTCCTGCTGGCACCCGGGCTGGTGCACCTCACCTACGAGACCATGCTGGACGGCGAGCGGGCGCGGCGCAGTTCGCTCTGGCGCAAGCAGGGTGCGGCCGGGACGTGGCGGATGTACTACCACCATGCCACCCCCGTCCCGCCCGCCGTTGCGTCATCGACCGACACGACCGTCTGAGCTGAGGTACGGAAGCCATGCGACTCGTCGAGGTGGAGATCGCCCGGCACGACTGGGACGGCATGCTGTGCGGATGCGGCGGCTCGGCGGAACACCTGGCCCGGGACCTGCTGCGGCTCGCCGACGGGCAGCCCGGGCAGGGACTGGACCACTTCGGCCTCGAAGAGCACGTCTGGTCCGCGGCGGTCCTCTGGGAACCGGCCCCCGCGGCGGCGTCCGTCGCCCTGGCCGCCCTCGCGGACGATGCCGCACCAACGGTTCGGGAGCGGTTCCTCGACTTGTTGCAGTGTCTGGTGGCGGGCGAGGGTACGGACGGGGAGTCCGCCCGGCGGGGCCTCGACCTTCCGGAACTGTGCCGGGGCCTCGCCCGGCAGGGCCTCTGGCTGCTCTACGGAGAGGTGATGGCGAACCGGTTCCCCGGGACCGTCGGCGCCGCGTTCGAGATCCTCACGGTGGTGGAGCCGGACCGGGCACGCCTGCAACGGGTCCGGGAGGCTGCGGCCGACTGGCTGCCCGTGTGCTGCCGAACCGGCCTGTGCGACGAGGAGTTGCCCGCCCTCGACCGCTGATGCCGTTCAGGCCGCGGTCGAGCTGCTGCCCGTTGTTTGCCGAGGTGGGGGCCAGGGCTCCTGCTCAAGGCCCCATGTCTGCAGGGCACAGGGCCGCCCCTTCTCCTCCCCCTGGATCAGTGGCACGTCGAGGAGTCTGAAACCCACCTTGGTGGCCACGGCGACGCTTGCGGCGTTCTCGGCCTCCAGCTCCAGGACCACTTGTCCCACGCCCAGATGTTCGAAGGCATACGCAGTCATCACCCGCACCGCCCGCGCAGCCAGCCCCTGGCCGCGGTGCGCCGGGCCGACCGCGTAGCCGACCTCTGCACCCTTGGGGGCGCGCCGCAGCGTCACCTCGCCGAGCGGCGCGCGGCCGTCAACTGTGATGGCGAGCAGGATGGCCGTGCCCTCCGCCCGCATCTGCCGATCCCGGTCCAGCCGTGTGCGAGCGGCCGCGTCGTCGAAGGGGGAGACTATCGGCGTCCAGTACGCGATGTCGGGATGGTCGAACAAATCCGGCATCGCGGCCAGGTCTGCCTCCGTCCAGTTGCGCAGTACGAGACCTTCCCCTACGAGCTCGATCCGCTCGGGAAAGGGTGGCGGGGTACCGCTCATGGTGCCGATCCTCTCTGGCCTGACAAGACAGGGCAGCATAACTGGGGCGGTTATCGGCTCACCACGTTTTCTGGTGGCTCTTGCACCTGAGCACTGAACTCCGGGGAGATGTCTTGGTCGTGGCTGGTGTGATCGCAGCGTTGAAGCCAACCTGGACAGAGCCGTGGAAGGCATGAGGGCCCCTCGGCACCGTCGGCGCCGCGTTCGAGATCCTCACGGTGGTGGAGCCGGACCGGGCACGTCTGCAACGTGTCCCGGGAGGCTGCGGCCGACTGGCTGCCCGTGTGCTGCCGAACCGGCCTGTGCGACGACGAGTTGCCGGCCCTCGACCGCTGGTGCCGTTCAGGCCGCGGTCGAGCTGCTGCCCGTTGTTTGCCGTCAGGCGATGCCGAACTCTCCGGCCCTGACGCCTGCGACGAAGGTTACGAAGGCGGTGGGGGAGGTGTTCAGGACGGGGCCGTGCGGGTTCTTGGAGTCGCGTACGGGGACGATGCCGCGCGAGGCGACGAGGTTGGTGGCGACCTCGATGCACTGGCCGCCGTTTCCGCTGTAGGAGGACGTGAACCAGCAAGGGGATTCGGTCGTGGTCATCGCAGGTCTCCCATTCGAGTCCGGGGGTCGTGTCGCGTGCCAGGTGCCCTCCGGGCCGGCGGGGCAAACTGTCGGCGGCTCCTTCGGCCGGAACTCGGCAGCCTTCCGGTACGCAACAACAAGAGTGCCCCGCCAGTTCGCTGCATGGCGGAGCACTCTCGGATCAAGTGCGCTGGACCTGCTGGTCAGATGGCGCCGAACTCTCCGGCCTTGACGCCTGTCACGAAGGTGGCGAACGAGGCGGCGGAGGTCTTCAGCACCGGGCCGTTCAGGTTCTTGGAGTCACGGACGGGAACCACGCCGAGCGAGCTGGCGAGGTTGGCGGCAACCTCGACGCAGGCACCGCCGTTGCTGCTGTAGGAGGACTTGAACCAGCGGGGGGATTCGGTCGTCACGGGGAACCCTTTCGTACCTGTTCGATCATGGCTACGGATGCCGCCTGAGACAGCGCTTCGGCCTGCAATTGATGGTAGGCCGTCAGTAAAGGCTGCACGAACCTCATATCGCGCTCCAGGCGCCCTTGTTGTGCTGACTCGGCATAGGAGAGCTGAGACCGGTCCGGCAGTGTCAGCAGGTGAACCGGAAGATCGAACGCCCGACGTTCCCCGAGGTCGAACGGAGCCACTTGCACGAGGGTCGAGGGCAGCTCGGCGAACGCAACAAGTTGGTCCAGTTGTTCCTTCATGACTCTGGGTCCGCCTACGGGGCGCCGAATGCAACTCTCGTCGAGAACGACGTACACCAACGGTCGAGGGATGCGCTGCAATGACGCCTGCCTCCGTGCCAGGAGCGACAGCCGCTCTTCTGCTTGTTGCTCCGTGATTGCTCCGCGTCGCACGGCGCCTGTGGTGATGGCTGCGGCGTACTCCGGTGTCTGGAGCAGGCCGGGGATGATCCCGAGTTCGAAGAGCCTGATCTCTGCTGCACGCACCTCGTGCGCCACGAACTCCGGAAACCCTTCGAGTATCGCGGTGTTCCAGACGGCCCGCCCTTGGCGTTCGAGCCGATCACCCGTTCCCAATGCCCTGTCAGCACTTGCAGCAAAGCGAGGAGTTGGTGGGCGTCGACCAGTTTCCACAGCAGAAATATGCGTTCCGGAGCATCCCATGCGGGCCGCCAGTTCGTCCTGGGTCCAGCCGCGTTCGTCGCGTAACTGGCGCAGACGCTGCCCGAATCGGGCGCCGGGCGACTTTTCGGGGTCCAGCTCCTTGCGATTCACCATCCAGAAGCCCCATCTCTCCGCTCAAGCGGCGCAGGTTGAAGACTCCCCAACTGTAGGCCACGCTGATCCCCCTTGGTAGCGGAACCGTTACGGAGAGGAGTCGGTAGTGTCCGGAGAAAGTGCTGTCACGAGTCGTCAGGAACCCCCACAAGTGCCGTCCCTGGGAACGCTGTTGGTGGATACCGGCCACCGGAACCGGGTGGGTGAGTTCCGTGGGGTGTCCGGTCCGTACTGGTCGTTACGGCCGGTCTGTGGTGGTACGGAGTGGGAGGCGGAGCCGGCGAACGTGCGGGTTCCGGAGCCCATGGAGCGATTGCGGGCCGAGATTGCCCGGTGCAATGCCCGTAGTGCGGGGCGGATTCTGTGAGCGTGCGCAGGTTCCGGTTCGTGAAGTGGGTGCTGCGGCCCGATACCGAGCCGGATGCGCCGCCGGTCACGCACCGGTTCCGGTGTATCGCGCTGGACGATTTCGACGACGAGTGCGGTGCGTGCTCCGCGGCGTTCACCGATCCGGGCCGGGCGCAGGAGTGGGCGTTCGGGCACTGGCGGGCCAATCCCGACCACACCGGTTTCGCCGAGACGGTCGAGCGGCCGTGGGTGATGTGGATGGACGGCCCCGCATGAGCGCCGACGTCAACG
This sequence comes from Streptomyces sp. NPDC006435, assembly GCF_040612315.1. NCBI lineage: Bacteria > Bacillati > Actinomycetota > Actinomycetes > Kitasatosporales > Streptomycetaceae > Streptomyces > Streptomyces sp. NPDC006435. The sequence goes on along the minus strand of NZ_JBEXPY010000002.1, from coordinate 19,656 downwards.
AACCGCAGCAGCCTGGGAGTTACCTGTGCGAGGCGGTGGCCGAAGGGCCCGTGTACGGCATCGGGCGCACGGCCCGGTACGTGCTCGGCGCCTTCCGGACCATATCGCCCGTCCTCGCCCTGCGCTGGCTCGGCGGGCAGGCGTTGTGGATCGTGGAACGGCTCGACCCCGACCCCGAACACTCCGCCTGGGTCCAGCCCTCCATGCGCCTCCCGGGAGCCCCCGGCCCCGACCACTCCGCCGAGCTGCGCGCCTGGTACCAGGACCGGAACGGCCAGCGCGCCGCCCACGCGCACCTCAAGAACGGCAACCCGCTGCTCGTTGTCGTCCCCGATGCCGACTGCACCTACACCCTCTCCGCATGCCCCAACCTGTAGCCGTACGGGAGGAACACAGCATGACGACGTTCATCGATTCCCCGGTCCGCGAACCGTTCGCCGGTGTCCGGTCCCTGGAACTGGAGATCACGGGAAAGTGTCAACTGGCTTGTACGCACTGTCTGTCCGAGTCCGGTCCGCAGGCGGCTCATGGTGCGATGACCTCGGCCGACTGGCGGGCGGTCATCGTGGACGCCGCCGCGCTCGGCATCCGTACCGTTCAGCTCATCGGCGGTGAGCCGACCGTCCACCCGCACTGGCGGGAGTTCGCCGAACTGGCGCTCTCGCTCGGCATGGGAGTGGAGGTCTACAGCAACCTGTACGTAGTGAAGCCCGCGTGGTGGGAACTGTTCGCCCGCGACGGGGTGACGCTCGCGACGAGCTACTACAGCGACGACCCCGAGGAACACGACCGGATCACGGGCCGGGCCGGAAGCTATGTCCGGACCCGGACCAACATCCGGGAGGCGGTCGTCCGGGGGATCGTCGTGCGGGCCGGGATCGTGGAGGTGCTGCCGGAACAGCGCGTCGCCGAAGCCCGTGCCGAGCTGGAATCCATGGGGGTGGAGCGCATCGTCGTCGACCGGGCCCGTGCGGTCGGGCGTGCCATGCTGCCGGGGCAGGGGCCGTCCCTCGACGAGATGTGCGGGAGGTGCACGCGCGGACGGGCTGCCGTCCTGCCGGACGGAGATCTCGCCGGCTGTGTGCTCTCGCGGAACTTCCCGGCGGGCAACGTGCGGGAAACCCGCCTTGCCGAGTTGTTCGGAGGGAAGGAGTGGGCATCTCTGGCAGCGAGCATCCCGGTGCCCGCCCACAACGCCTGCCCGCCCCACGACTCGGGCGACTGCAACCCCGCGAACACCGAAGCCTGCGATCCCGCCTACGACTGAGAGGCCCGGCGACATGGACTGGGAGAGAGCCGCGGGGAAACTCGCCGACCAGGTGGCGGACCCGGATTCCCGGTGGCTCGCTCCCGTGGCGAGAGTGCCCCGGCACGAGCTGGTCCCGCGCTGGTGGGACCTGGACGACTCGGGTGGGTGGGTTCTCCGCGTCGGCGCCGATGATCCGGACGAGTGGCTGCGATCGGCCTACGCGGACCGCTCGTTGATCACCAGGGTCGGGCCGTTGCACGCCGACCACGCAGAGCCCGGAGACCGCCCCGACGGGTTGCCCACGTCCTCCGCCACGCTCCCGGGTCTTGTGGTCCGGATGCTGCGGCACGGACGGCTCGGCCCGGGACTTCCGTTCCTCGACCTGGGCACCGGAGCCGGTGGGCTCACCGCGTACGCGTCGCATCGCATCGGGGCCGAGAACGTGACGAGCCTGGACGTGGACCCCTACCTGACCGGTGCGGCGGGTGAACGGCTCGCACGCATGGGCCTCCACCCGGAGTTCGTCACGGCGGACGCGACGGAGCACGTGCCGGGTTCGTACGAGCGGATCGTCTCCACGGTCGGTCTGCCCGCCGGGCCGGGGCTCCGCCCGGTTCTCGCCGCGCTGGAAATCGGTGGACGCATCGCGACCACGCTCGGCCGGACCTGCCTGATCGTCACCGGGTGGAAGCACGCCGACGGTGATGTGGTGGGAGTGGTGGAGCGCGACACCGCCGGATTCATGCTCACCCGCGCCGGGGACGACTACCCGCCCGCCCTCGACGAATTGTTCGCCCTCGCGGAAGACGCGGAAGGGGACGAGCGCGGTACGGGCCGCTACCCCGTGGTGGACGTGGCGAACGCGTGGGAGCTGCGGTCCATGCTGGAAGTCGTCGCACCGGGCGTGGAGCTCGGTTACGCGGTCAGCGGCCGGACCCGTACCGCCCGACTCGTCCACCCGGACGGTTCATGGGCCAGGGCCTCCGCCGAGTGGACCGACCCGCCCGAAGTTCATCAGGGCGGGCCGCAACGGCTCTGGACAACCCTGGAACGCATCCGCAACCGGCTCAACACCGAGGGCTCCTTGCCGCTGCTCGGCGCGAAGGTCCGGATCACGCCCGACGGGGTGTGTCACCTGTCCCGGGGGAAGTGGCACGCCTCCATCGGCGACCGCTGAGCCCGTCAGCCGGTTCGGGGGCGCGGGCCCGCCCCGTTCGTCGGCGTCCCGCCCGGGCCGTCTCCGGTCGGCCGGAGGCGGCCCGGGTACCGGCCCCGGGTACCGGTCCGGGCGCAGGGCCGGACACCGGCCCGGGGCTCACTGCACGCAGAACTCGTTGCCCTCCGGGTCGGTGAGCGTCGTCCAGGTGCCGCCCTGCTCCGCGACCTCGCGGACCACCGTCGCGCCCAGGGCCACCAGGCGCTCGACCTCGGCCTCGCGCCGTCCCGGCTCGGCGTGCACGTCCAGGTGGAGGCGGTTCTTCGTCGTCTTGGCCTCCGGGACGCGCTGGAACAGGAGCCGTCGGCCGAGGCCCGCCCCGCTGTCCTCGTCGTACGGGTCGTCGGGGTGCCGGACCCCCGCGAGGTCGCGCCAGGCGCGGCGGCCGTTCGTCATCAGTGTGACGTCCTCGGGGACCGCGCCGAAGCCGAGCAGTCGCTCGATCAGGACGCTGTGGTCCTCCACGAGGTGGCCGAGGGCCTCGCCCCAGAAGGCGGCCTGGGCGTGCGGGTCGGTCGAGTCGATGACGACTTTCCAGTGCAGGGTCATGGAAACCGTTTATAGTGGTTACATGAGTGAGTCGTCAACGGACGCTCCGGGGCTGGTACTTCACACGCCGGAGGGCCGTCCCTACCGCTTCGATCCCGGGGCCCTGTGCCTGGAGCTGCTGCCCACCGGGGGGCACTCGCGGTACACCGCGTACGAGGTGCTGCACACCCCCGACGACCTGGTGCGCTGGGCGGGCGAGAGCCGGCTGCCGGGCGGGCCAGCCCTGTCGGTGAGCGCGCAGGAGCTGGCGCGGGCGCACGAGTTGCGGGCCGCGCTGTGGCGCCTGGCCGCCGACCGGGCGCACGGCCGCGCCCTCGCCCGGTCCGATCTCGACGTGGTGAACGCGGCGGCGGCCGGGCCGCCGCTCGTCCCCCGCGTCGACCCCGCGACCGGCTCCCTGGCCTGGGCCCCGGGCGCCACCGGGGCCGCCCTGCTGTCGACGGTCGCCCGGGACGCGGTGGAGCTCTTCACCGGCCCGTACGCCGACCGCGTCCGCGAATGCGGCTCCGACAGCTGCAAGTTGCTCTTCGTCGACACCTCGCGGCCGGGCAGGCGGCGCTGGTGCGCGATGGAGCGCTGCGGAAACCTCCACAAGGTACGGGCGCACCGCGCCCGGCACACTCCGAAGGAGTCATGATGCCCACCGGACTGACGAAGGACGCGGGCTGGGAGATCGGCGTCTCGCGGACCCTGCCCCTGCCCCCGGCGGCCGTCTGGGACTTCCTCACGGGCCGGGAGGGCGTACGGCTCTGGCTCGGGCCGGTCGAGGGGGCGGGCGGGCTGCCCACGGAGAAGGGCGAACCGTACCGCACGGCCGACGGGGTGGCCGGTGAGCTGCGCGGCCACCGCCCCGGCAGCCGGATCAGGCTCACCCACGGCTCCACGACCGTCCAGGTCACCGTCTCGCCCGCGCCCGGCGCCAGCGGCACGAAGTCGGTCCTGCGCTTCCACCAGGAACACCTGGCGGACGCGGCGGAACGCGAGGAGCGCCGCGCGCACTGGCGGCGGGTGATGGACGAGGTCGCCGGGGCGCTCTGCTGACCGGGGCCGGGGGCAAGGAGGCGAGGGGGAAGTCCGGTGGTGGGGCGCTTCTTGAGCGCCCCATCGACCGGGGTCACGCCGCGCCGGCCGTCCCCACCAGCCGGTCGAGGTAGTCCACGACCGCCCCGATCCCCGTCGCCGGGGCGATCAGTCCCACGTGGTTGTCGGGGCGGACCAGGACGAGGGCGCCGGTGCCCGGCCCGATCCCGTACGCGGTGCGGGCGTGGCCCGCGTCGTCGGTCAGGTCGCGCGGGGTCCCCGCGTCCACCCCGTACGCCCGGACCGTGTCGCCGTACTCCGCCTCCACCGTCCGCAGCGCGTCCGCCGTGTCCGGGCCGAAGCCCAGCAGCGTGAAGTGCGGACCGGCGAACGCCTCGAACAGGCGGACCGGCTCGCCCGTCGCCGTGTCGCGGCAGGGGGCGTCGGGGGCGCGGTCACCGGCCCGCAGGCCGGCGGCGGGGGCGGCGGCACCAGTGGCAGCACCGGCGGGGGAGAGCGAGCTCCAGCGGTAGCCCCGGTCCAGCCCCGTCGTCTGCCCGGTGATCGCCGTGTCCAGGCCGCCGCCCGGCCGCTTGATCGCTTCGAGGGTGGCCCGCAGCCGCTCCGAGGAGACGCCCAGCGTCCAGGCGGCCACGGGCAGCCGCTCCTCCTCGTAGGTGTCCAGCAGTGCGGACGACGCCCGGCCGGTGGCGACCCGGGCGAGCTTCCAGCCCAGGTTGAACGCGTCCTGGATGCCGGTGTTCATGCCCAGCCCACCGGCGATGGGGTGGACGTGCGCGGCGTCCCCGGCCAGCAGCACCCGGCCCACCCGGTAGCGGTCCACCATGCGCTCGTTGACCCGGTACGTGGACAGCAGGGTGGCCCCGGTGAGGCGGTCGCCCGGCAGCCGGGTGTGCTTGGCGAACAGCCGCCGGAAGCTCTCCGGGGAGGGCGGCACCGGGGCTCCCGTCCCGTCCCGCTCGGGCCCCGCCTGGAACCACCAGCCCGTGCGGGTGCCCGGGATCGGGCACAGCATCACGGCCCCGTCCTCGTCGAACCACTGGTGCCACAGGGCGCGGTCGAGCCCCTCCACCTCGACGTCCCCGCAGACCATCACCTGTTCCTCGGCCGTCCTGCCCTCGAACGGGAGGCCGAGCATCTTGCGCACCGGGCTGTGGCCGCCGTCGCAGCCCACCACGTACCGCGCCCCGACGCTCCGGCCGTCGGCGAGGGCGACGGTCACCGACTCGGGTCCCTGCGACAGGCCGACCGCCTCGGTGCCCAGCTCGACGTGGACGCCGTACTCCGCCAGCCGGGCGCGCAGGATCTCCTCCAGCTGCCACTGGGCGATCAGCCGGCCATGGGCGTACGGGGCGTCCGGCGTGGGGTGCGCCCCCGCGGACGGGTCGGCGTCGGCGACCGGCACCCCGTCGCGGTACTTGCGCATGGGCAGCGGCGCGGAACCCTCCGCCAGCACCCGGCCGACGACGCCCAGGTCCTCCAGGACCTCCAGGGAGCGGGGGTTGGGGCCCTTGGCCCGCGAGCTGCGCGGGAACTCCTCGGACCGGTCGATGATCCGTACGTCGACCGAGCGCCGTGCCAGGTCGCAGGCGAGGGTCAGACCCGTCGGGCCCGAACCGACGACGAGTACGGGGACGGCGGACGCTGTTGCGGGCATGCGGACTCCTCGGTCGTGTTCCGTGGACCCCCAGGAAAACGTAACCGAGTTAAAAGGGCAGCTGGGTAACTAAATTTGTGTGTCCGCGGCCTCGCGGGAGACGGGTGCCGTCGACGGCGGCCGCTCCTGGTGCTCCGTCCGGTCCGTCGTCGGCCGGGCCTCCCGCATCCGCATCCTGGTGCGCCGCGCCGTCCGGAACGCGTCCCAGGTCAGCAGGGCGAGGGCCAGCCACACCAGGGCGAACCCGGCCCACCGCTCCGGCGGCATCGCCTCGTGGAAGTACAGAACCCCCAGGCCGAACTGGAAGACGGGCGCCAGGTACTGCAGCAGGCCCAGCGTGGAGAGCGGCACCCGGATCGCCGCCGCCCCGAACAGGACGAGCGGGACCGCCGTGACGAGGCCCGTCGAGGCCAGCAGGGCCGCGTGGCCGAGCCCATCGGAGGCGAACGACGAATCGCCCTGCGCCCCCAGCCACAGCAGATAGCCGAGCGCGGGCACGAACAGCACGGCGGTCTCGGCGGTGAGCGACTCCAGGCCGCCCATGTTCACCTTCTTCTTCACCAGCCCGTACAGCGCGAAGGAGAACGCCAGCGTCAGCGAGATCCACGGCGGCCGTCCGTAGCCGATCGCCAGCACCAGCACCGCCGAGGCGCCGATGCCCACCGCCACCCACTGGGCGGGGCGCAGCCGTTCGCCCAGGACCAGCACGCCCAGGGCGATGGTGACCAGCGGGTTGATGAAGTAGCCGAGCGAGGCCTCGACGACGTGGTCGTGGTTCACGGACCAGATGTACAGGCCCCAGTTGACCGTGATCACGGCCGCGGCCACCGATATCAGGGCGAGTTTGCGGGGCTGGCGCACCAGCTCGCCGATCCAGGCCCAGCGGCGCAGCACCAGCAGCGCGATCGCGACGAACCCGAGGGACCAGGCCATCCGGTGGGCGAGGATCTCGACCGCCCCGGCGGGCTTCAGCAGCGGCCAGAAGAGGGGGACGAGCCCCCACATGCCGTACGCCGCGAAGCCGGACAGGAGTCCGGCTCGCTGTTCGTTGTTCCCCTTCACGGGCCCTCCCGGCTGCCGATTCGGTTGCTCCGTCAACTGCATGACGGTAGCGCCGTGAGGGCCGCAAGTCATACCCGTATCGCATTACGGTCATGACGCCGGACCGGCGGGGCGGGTGGGGGCGGTGGTGCGGCAGGGGTGCTTTCGCGGCGGGAGTGGTGCGCCGGGGCGCCGACCGGCCGCCGGGGCGCGCGGGAGGCGCCCCGGCGGCCGGGATTCCGGCCCGCGGGGAACCCGGCGATGCGTCCGGCGATGCGCCCGGACCGTCGCGGTCACGCCGCGGCGACGGCCTCGGCCACGGTCTCGGCGAGCGGGGTCGTGGGGCGGCCGATCAGCCGGGCCAGGTCGCCGCTCGTGCCGGCGAGCCGACCGCGCCCGATCGCCTCGTCGACATCGACGAGGATCTCCGCGAAGAACTCGGGCACACCGGCGCCGACCAGGATCTCCCGGTGCTCGGCGGCGGGGACGTTCCGGTACGCGATCTCCTTGCCGGTGGCCCGCGCGATCTCGGCCGCGTACTCCGCCAGCGACCAGGCGACGTCACCGCTCAGCTCGTAGGCCGCGCCGATGTGGCCCTCGCCGGTCAGTACGGCGGCGGCCGCGGCGGCGTAGTCGGCGCGGGTGGCGGAGGCGACCCGGCCCGCGCCCGCGTTGGCGACGACCGCGCCGTGCGCCAGGACCGGGGCGAGGTTGGCCGTGTAGTTCTCGGTGTACCAGCCGTTGCGCAGGAAGGTGTGGGGCAGGCCGGATTCGAGGATCAGCCGCTCGGTGGCCCGGTGCTCGTCGGCCAGTCGGAAGTCGGCGTCGGGGCCGCCCAGGATGCCGGTGTACGCGAGCTGGGCGACGCCCGCCTCCTTGGCCGCCCCGATGACCGCGGTGTGCTGCGGCACGCGGCGGCCGACCTCGCTGCCGGAGATGAGCAGCACCCGGTCACCGGCCCGGAAGGCGTCCTTCAGCGTTTCCGGCCGGTCGTAGTCCGCGACACGGAGCTCGACGCCGCGCCCGGCCAGCGGGGCCGCCTTCTCCGCGTCGCGCACGACGGCGGCGATCCCGCTCGCGGGCACGGTGGCCAGCAGCTCCTCGACGACGAGACGGCCGAGCGCTCCGGTGGCTCCGGTGACGACGATGCTCATGGGTTTCTCCTCCTGGGGGTGGCGCCCGTACCTGTCAGGGCTCCTGGAACTCACCGTAAGACGTGCACTTACCAATCGAAAGTACCCACTTTGAAGTAAGGTACTGGCATGGAAGTGAGCAACCGGGGCCGGTGGCCCGGAGTGATGGCGGACGGGCAGATGTGCCCCTCCCGGCTGGTGCTCGAACACGTCACCAGCCGCTGGGGCGTCCTGATCCTGATCGTGCTGCTGGAGCGCTCGTACCGGTTCAGCGAACTGCGCCGCGAGGTGGGCGGCGTCAGCGAGAAGATGCTGGCCCAGACCCTCCAGACGCTGGAGCGCGACGGCTTCGTGCACCGGGACGCGAAGCCCGTGATCCCGCCCCGGGTCGACTACTCGCTCACCGACCTGGGCCGGGAGGCCGCCGAGCAGGTGGAGGCGCTGGGACGCTGGACCGAGAACTGCCTGGACGCGGTGCGGGCGGCGCGCGAGGCGTACGACGCACAGAAGGCAGACGCCTCGCGCGCGCCGTAGCTCCTCCGCACGCCCCGCACGGGCCCGCGGGTTCAGTCCGGCTGGGGTGCGCGGCCCTCCTCCAGCGTGCGCAGCGCACGCGACACGTCGAACGGCAGGATCGTCACCGCCACGTGCGGCAGCTGCGCCAGCGTCTTGGCCAGCTGCTCGCCCGTGCCCCGGTGCAGCAGCTTGCCGAGCACGTTCGTGTACATCCGCCGCGGCACCAGCACCGTCAGCCCCGTCGTCCCGTCCTGCGTGGTGCGGACGGCCAGCTCCTCCATCGCGTGGCGCAGCCGCCGGTCCGGGCAGGCCACCAGTTCCAGGGGTACGGACGTGGCGGCCGTCGCCTCCCAGCGGGCGGCCAGCCGCCGGCCGTGCGCCTCGTCGATCGCGAAGTGCACGGCCCTGATCTCGTCCGGGCGAAGCTCGTGCGCGTACCGCAGCGCCTTGATCGTCGCCAGGTCGAGCGTCTCGACGAGGACGAAGACCAGGTGGCGGCGGTCCCGGGGCCGGTCGGCCCCCGGCGCCTGGAGGCTCTGGAGCGCGGCGGCCTCGCGCCGGTACTCGCGGTTGATCCGCGTCAGCGCCCACACGCCGAGCGGGAAGACCACCACGACCAGCCAGGCCCCCTCGGTGAACTTGGTGACCGCGAAGATCAGCACGACCGCGGCCGAGATGACCGCGGCGAGCCCGTTGACCGCGATCTTCGTCCGGCGGTACGGCTCGCGACGCCGCAGGTGGTACGCGGTGAGCCCGGCACCGGCCATGGTGAAGGCGGTGAACACGCCGATCGCGTACAGCGCCACCAGCCGGTCCACACTGGCGTCGGTGACCAGCAGCAGCGCCGTCGAGACGACGGCCAGTGCGACGATGCCGTTGGAGAACGCCAGCCGGTGTCCGCGCCGGGTCAGCTGCCGGGGCAGGAACCGGTCCTCGGCGACGAAACTGGCGAGGAACGGGAAGCCGGTGAACGGGGTGTTGGCCCCGGTGTAGAGCACCAGCGCGGTCGCCAGCTGCACGAAGACCAGCCCGGCCGTCCCCGGCATCCCGTCGCCGAAGGCGAGGTGCGCCTCCTGCGCGATGACGGTCGGGGTGCCGTCGACGTACGGGACGGCGTGGGTGAAGTGCGCCAGCGTGGAGACGCCGAGGACCAGGACGCCGAGCACGCAGCTCATCGCGATCAGGGTGCGGCGGGCGTTGCGGCCCTGCGGTTCGCGGAACGCGGAGATGCCGTTGGAGATCGCTTCGAGGCCGGTGAGGGACGAGCCGCCGTTGGCGAACGAGCGCAGCACGATGAAGAGCGAGGCGCCGTACAGCCAGCCCTCGCCGGGGGTGCCGAACGGCACGGCCCCGGCCGCGTGCGGGTCGGCGTGCGGCAGCCCGCCCGTCAGCTCGCGCAGCACGGCGACGACGAGGACGAGCCCGACGGCGGCCATGAACAGGTAGGCGGGCAGCGCGAAGGTCCGGCCCGCCTCGCGGATGCCGCGCAGGTTTCCGTACGCGAGCAGCACGATGACGCCGACGGAGACCGGGAGTTGGAGGTGGTCCAGGCCGGTGAAGTCGTTCCCGACCAGGTGGGCGAGCGAGATCAGCGCGTTGGTGCCGGCCGAGACCTGCACGGCGACGGTGACGATGTAGTCGACGAGCAGGGCGACGGCGGCGATCTGCGCGACGTTCGGCCCGAAGTTCTCGCGCGCGACGACGTACGAGCCGCCCGCCCGGGTGTAGATCATGACGACATCGCTGTAACAGAGCGTCAGGAGCAGCAGGACCAGCAGGATCGCGCCGGTCACCGGCATCAGCAGGGTGAAGGCGGCGGCTCCGACGACGGGCACGAGGACCCGGAGCATCTCCTCGGAGCCGTACGCGGACGAACTGATGCAGTCGGAGGCGAGGACCCCGAGCGCCGTGCGGTTGCTCAGCTTCTCCTCGCTGATGCGCTCCGTGGTGAGGGGCCTGCCGAGCAGACGTCGTTTGATGCGGTACGCGGGGCGGTCGGGGGTCATGGCGCCATGGTGCGCGCCGACCGGGCCGGGTCCAGGGACGTCGTCGCCGGACGGGCCGTGGTGTGGCCCGTCCGGCGGGACGGCGATGGGCGGGTGGTGCGGGTGGTGCGGGTCAGCCGGCGACGGTCCAGTTGTCGTTGCCGGCCAGGAGTGCGCCGAGGTCGCCCTTGCCGTGCTGTTCGACGGCGGTGTCGAGCTGTTCCGCCATGAGGGTGTCGTAGACGGGGCGCTGGACGTCGCGCAGGACCCCGATGGGGGTGTGGTGGAGGGTGTCGGGGTCGGCGAGGCGGGAGAGGGCGAAGGCGGTGGTCGGGGAGGGGTTGTGGGCGTCGTGGACCAGGATGCGGTTCTCGTTGTCCGGGGTGACGGTGACGATGTCGAGATCGCCGGTGTCGGGGTTGCGGACGATGCCCTGGGTGTTGTCGGTGCCGAAGCGGATGGGCAGGCCGTGTTCCAGGCGGATCACGGCCTGCTGGGCCCGGTCCTTGTCCTTGAGGGCTTCGAAGGCGCCGTCGTTGAAGATGTTGCAGTTCTGGTAGATCTCCACCAGTGCCGTGCCGGGGTGGTCGGCGGCGGCGCGCAGTACGCCGGTGAGGTGTTTGCGGTCGGAGTCGATGGTGCGGGCGACGAAGGTGGCCTCGGCTCCCAGGGCGAGGGAGACGGGGTTGAAGGGGGCGTCGAGGGAGCCCATGGGGGTGGACTTGGTGATCTTGCCGACTTCGGAGGTGGGGGAGTACTGGCCCTTGGTCAGTCCGTAGATCCGGTTGTTGAACAGGAGGATCTTGAGGTTGACGTTGCGGCGCAGGGCGTGGATGAGGTGGTTGCCGCCGATGGACAGGGCGTCGCCGTCGCCGGTGACGACCCAGACGGACAGGTCGCGGCGGGAGGTGGCCAGTCCGGTGGCGATGGCGGGGGCGCGGCCGTGGATGGAGTGCATCCCGTAGGTGTTCATGTAGTACGGGAAGCGGGAGGAGCAGCCGATGCCGGAGACGAAGACGATGTTCTCCTTGGCCAGGCCGAGTTCGGGCATGAAGCCCTGTACGGCGGCCAGGACCGCGTAGTCGCCGCAGCCGGGGCACCAGCGGACCTCCTGGTCCGACTTGAAGTCCTTCATGGACTGTTCGGCCTCGGCCTTGGGCACCAGGTTCAGGAGCTGGTTGGCCACGTCGGTGTCAGGCATCGATGGCCTCCTTGAGGGCCGTGGCGAGTTGTTCGGCCTTGAACGGCATGCCGTTGATCTGGGTGTGGCTGTGGGTGTCGACGAGGTATGCGGCCCGGATGAGGGTGGCGAGCTGGCCGAGGTTCATCTCGGGGATGATCACCTTGTCGTAGCGGGCCAGGACGTCACCGAGGTTGCCGGGGAAGGGGTTGAGGTGGCGCAGGTGGGCCTGGGCGATGGGGTGGTTGTCGTTGCGCAGGCGGCGGACGGCCGCGGTGACGGGGCCGTAGGTGGAGCCCCAGCCCAGGACCAGGGTCTTCGCTCCGTCGGGGTCGTCGACAGTGATGTCGGGGACGGTGATGCGGTCGATCTTGGCCTGGCGGGTGCGGACCATGTGGTCGTGGTTGGCCGGGTCGTAGGAGATGTTGCCGGTGCCGTCCTGTTTCTCGATGCCGCCGATGCGGTGTTCCAGGCCGGGGGTGCCGGGCACGGCCCAGGGACGGGCGAGGGTCTCGGGGTCGCGTTTGTAGGGCCAGAACACCTCGGTGCCGTCGGCCAGTTCATGGTTGGGGCCGGTCGCGAACCGGACCCGGAGGTCGGGCAGTTCGTCGGGCTCGGGGATCTTCCAGGGCTCGGACCCGTTGGCGAGGTACCCGTCGGACAGGAGGAAGACCGGGGTGCGGTACGTCAGCGCGATCCGGGCGGCCTCCAGCGCGGCGTCGAAGCAGTCCGCCGGGGTCTTCGGGGCGACGACCGGGACGGGGGCCTCGCCGTTGCGCCCGTACATGGCCTGCAGCAGATCGGCCTGCTCGGTCTTGGTCGGCAGCCCGGTGGACGGGCCGCCGCGCTGGATGTCCACGACCACCAGCGGCAGTTCCAGGGAGACGGCCAGCCCGATCGTCTCGGACTTCAGCGCCACACCCGGCCCGGACGTGGTCGTCACCGCCAGCGAACCACCGAACGCCGCACCCAGCGCGGCCCCGATCCCCGCGATCTCGTCCTCGGCCTGGAAGGTGCGCACACCGAAGTTCTTGTGCCGGGACAGCTCGTGCAGGATGTCGGAGGCCGGCGTGATCGGGTAGGACCCCAGATACAGCGGCAGGTCCGCCTGCCGGGCCGCGGCGATCAGCCCGTACGACAGCGCCAGATTCCCCGAGATGTTGCGGTACGTGCCCGCGGGGAAGGCATGGGCGGCCGGGGCGACCTCGTAGGAGACGGCGAAGTCCTCCGTGGTCTCCCCGAAGTTCCACCCCGCCCGGAACGCGGCCACGTTCGCCTCGGCGATCTGCGGCTTCTTCGCGAACTTGCGCCGCAGGAACGCCTCGGTGTTCCCGGTCGGGCGGTGGTACATCCACGACAGCAGGCCCAGCGCGAACATGTTCTTCGAGCGCTCGGCCTCCTTGCGCGACAGGCCGAACTCCTTCAGCGCCTCGACCGTCAGCGTCGTCAGCGGCACCGGATGCACCCGGTAGCCCTCCAGCGACCCGTCCTCCAGCGGGGAGGTGTGGTAACCGACCTTCGCCATCGGGCGTTTGGTGAACTCGTCGGTGTTCACGATGATCTCCGCGCCGCGCGGCACGTCGTCGATGTTCGCCTTCAGCGCGGCCGGGTTCATCGCGACCAGCACGTCCGGCGCGTCCCCCGGCGTGAGGATGTCGTGGTCCGCGAAATGCAGCTGGAACGACGAAACCCCCGGCAGGGTCCCTGCGGGGGCACGGATCTCGGCCGGGAAGTTCGGCAGCGTCGACAGATCGTTCCCGAACGACGCGGTCTCCGAAGTGAAACGGTCACCGGTGAGCTGCATACCGTCCCCCGAGTCACCCGCGAAACGGATGACCACCCGATCCAGGCGGCGAATCTCCTTGTCGCCTGCTCCGGCGTGATCGGAGCGGGGGGCGCGCTGTCCACCGACGAGCGCCTCGCTGGCCTCATCGGCCTGTTCGGCTGGGCTACTGACCTGGCTGGTCACTGAACTGGACCTCCCTCGGGGCGGCGGCTCGGGACCGGCCGGCCCGCCGACGGTCCCCATGGCCCACCCTACGACTGCAAGGGTCCCCTTCCCCGGACCGATCACATGATGGACGTGATCTCGGGACGCGAATCGATCCCTTTTTGTCGCGTTTTGTATGCCCCTCGGCCGCCCGCCGAGGTCTTCACGGACTCATCCTTTGGTGCTAGGACCCCCACCGCTCCCGCCGGCCTCGACCGGGGTTGGACCGGGGGTGGGCCGGAACGCGTGCGGGCTTCGATCCGGGCGGGCGGTTCCGAGGGGCGGCACGTTATCTGACAGGTCGTCAATTATCCATGGAGGTACGACCGCATCGCACGGGGCGCGGCCGAGTCGCCGTGTGCCGCACGGGTCCGGCCGCGGGCGGGTCAGGAGTTCAGGTATGTCAGGACCGCCAGGACGCGCCGGTGGTCCCCCTCGCTGGGTGACAGCCCCAGCTTCAGGAAGATGTTGCTGACGTGCTTCTCCACCGCGCCGTCGCTCACCACCAGCTGCTTGGCCACCGCGGAGTTCGTCCGGCCCTCCGCCATCAGTCCGAGGACCTCGCGCTCGCGCGGCGTCAGCCCGGCCAGGACGTCCTGCTTGCGGCTCCGGCCCAGCAGCTGCGCCACCACCTCCGGGTCCAGCGCCGTACCGCCCTGCGCCACCCGGACCACCGCGTCCACGAACTCCCGGACCTCGGCCACCCGGTCCTTCAGCAGGTAGCCCACGCCCCGGCTGGACCCGGCCAGCAGCTCGGTCGCGTACTGCTCCTCCACGTACTGCGACAGGACCAGGACCCCGATCCCGGGGTGTTCCTTCCGCAGCCGCACGGCCGCCCGCACCCCTTCGTCGGTGTGGGTCGGGGGCATCCGCACGTCGGCGACCACCACATCGGGCAGGGCGTCCTGCCCCGCCAGGTCGCCCACCGTCCTGATCAGGGCCTCGGCATCCCCGACCCCGGCGACCACCTCGTGCCCCAGATCGGTCAGCAGCCGGGTCAGCCCTTCCCTGAGCAGCACCGAATCCTCGGCGATGACCACTCGCACCCTGTCCTCCACCATGAAGCCGCGTCCCCCACTGGTCCGTCTCTGCTGTTCGGTCCCGTTCGTACGGTCCCCAGCATCCCAGTATCGGTGGCGCGGTGTTCTCTTCGTCCTGTTGTGCTTGCGGGCTTCGTCCTGTTGCGCTCGCGGGCGCCGCACGGACCCCCGCCGTCGTACGGGCCTCTCGTCGTACGGGCGCCCGCCGCCGTACGGCCGGCCCGCCGCCGTACGGGCCTCTCGTCGTACGGGCCCGGCTCAGCCGCGCCAGGGCAGCTCGGCGGTGATCCGGGTCGGGCCGCCCTGCGGGGAGTCCACGGCCAGCACGCCGTCCACCGCGTCCAGCCGCTCGGTCAGCCCGGCCAGCCCGCTGCCCGTCGAGGGGTCGGCGCCGCCCCGGCCGTCGTCGGTGACCTGGAGCATGAGCCGGTCGCCGGTGCGCCAGACCTCGACGGAGGCGTGGGTGGCCCGGGCGTGCTTGCTCACGTTCTGGAGCAGCTCGGAGACGGTGAAGTACGCGATGCCCTCGATCGCCTGGGCCGGGCGGTCGGTCAGGTCCACGGTGACGGTGACCGGGACGGTGCAGCGGGAGGCGATGGCGGAGAGTGCGGCGTCGAGGCCGCGGTCGGTGAGGACCGCGGGGTGGATGCCGCGGGCGAGGTCGCGGAGTTCCTGGAGGGCGATCTTGACCTCGCCGTGGGCCTCGTCGACCATCCGTGCGGCCGCCTCCGGGTCCGCGGTGAGTTTCTCCTTCGCCAGGCCCAGATCCATGGCGAGGGCGACGAGGCGGGCCTGTGCGCCGTCGTGGAGGTCGCGTTCGATGCGGCGCAGGTCGGCGGCGGCGGTGTCGACGACGACCCCCCGGTCCGACTCCAGCTCCGAGACCCGGGTCGCGAGCCGGGACGGGCCGAGCAGCCCGCGCACCAGGGCCCGGTCCACGCCCGCCAGCGCCCGGACGACCCACGACATGACCAGCAGGAGCACCAGGCCGATCGCGAAGGACAGCACCAGATCGACGGGGGTGTCGATGGACGTCGTGTGGTTGCGGTCGGAGTACAGCTGGATGCCGTCGCGGGTCAGGTCCGAGGGGAGGGCCCAGTGCCACAGCGGATACGTGACGACGACCCAGCCGCAGATCCAGAGCGGCACCGCGAAGGAGAAGGCGATCAGCGTCCACGGCAGGTGCAGCAGCGTGTAGAGCAGATGCCGCCAGGACGTCCCGCTCTTCAGGGACGCGCCCATCCACGACATCGGGCCGCCGGTGGCCCCGCGCACCGGCGCCGGGGCCGCCACGTCCACCCCGAGCAGCGCCCGCGCCCGCGCCCGCTCCAGCACGCCGAAGCCCCGGCACAGGGCCAGCGTGCCGGCCAGGATCGGGACCCCGAGGAAGGTGACCAGGGTCCCCACGCCCAGGGACATCAGGACGATCGAGAAGCTGAACAGGACCAGGCTGATCGGCAGGCTCAGCACCAGGTACGTGACCTCGCGCCAGGTCCTGGCCTCGAACGGGGCCCGCAGCGCGGCGGGCAGCAGTCTCTTCAGCGGGGAGACCTCCCCGGGACCGGCCCCGGACCGCTGGGGGTCCCGCGTGTCCGGTCCGTATGCCGTGGCCATGAGTGTGTCCGTTTCCTCTCGGTTCCTGCTGCTGCTCGGGGTGCCGGCGGTGCGTGTCGCCGGTGTGTGCTGTTGCCGACGCGGGTGGGGCGCCGTCGTGGCCGGTGCGGGTGCTAGCCGTGCCGGAGGCGCTCGGCCCCGGCCTTCCTCGACTTCGACGCGCCGCTGTCGCGGTCGCGCCAGGGCAGCTCGGCGGTGACCGTGGTGGGCCCGCCGACCGGCGAGTCCAGGACGAACAGCCCGTCCACGGCGCCCAGCCGTTCGGCCAGCCCCGCCATCCCCGTACCGCCGTCCATACTGGCGCCGCCCCGGCCGTCGTCGGTGACCTGGAGCATGAGCCGGTCGCCGCTGCGCCAGACCTCGACGGTCGCCGAGCGTGCCGCGCTGTGCTTGCTCACGTTCTGGAGCAGCTCGGAGACGGTGAAGTACGCGATGCCCTCGATCGCCTCCGCGGGACGCTCCGGCAGGTCCACACCGACGGTGACCGGGACGGTGCAGCGGGAGGCGATGGCGGAGAGCGCGGCGTCGAGGCCGCGGTCGGTGAGGACCGCGGGGTGGATGCCGCGGGCGAGGTCGCGGAGTTCCTGGAGGGCGATCTTGACCTCGCCGTGGGCCTCGTCGACCATCCGTGCGGCCGCCTCCGGGTCCGCGGTGAGTTTCTCCTTCGCCAGGCCCAGGCCCATGGCGAGGGCGACGAGGCGGGCCTGTGCGCCGTCGTGGAGGTCGCGTTCGATGCGGCGCAGGTCGGCGGCGGCGGTGTCGACGACGACCCCCCGGTCCGCCTCCAGCTCCGCGATCCGGCGCTCCAGCTCGTCGGAGGGCGAGAGCAGCCCGCGCACCATCACCCGGTCCACGTTGCCGAGGAACCGGGTGACGTACGGGAGCACCGGCCACAGCACGATCAGGCTCACCAGCGTCACCCCGAAGGCGACCACGCCCCAGGGCAGCCGGATGAAGCAGTACAGCACGGCCCGCCAGCCCACCGGGTCCTTGATGCTCGACCACAGCCACGGGAAGAACCCCGTCTCCCGGCGCGACAGGACCATCGGGCTCGGCTCGTCGATCCGGACCCCGAGCAGCGCCCGCGCCCGGCCCCGCTCGGCCCGGCCGATCAGCCGCGCCCCGTGCAGCGAGACCGCGAGCAGGGGCAGACCGACCACGGTGACTGTGAGCGCCACGCCGACACCGATCATGCACACCGCGTAGACAAACCAGACGATGGTCAGCGGCAGGTCGGCCAGGAGGTGGCCGATCTCCTTCCACGTCCACCGGTCGGGGATGATGCGGGCGGGCGGTGGCCGGTCTTCGTCCGGCACCTGGGGGCTCATGGTCATGCGTCCAGCCTGCCGGTACGGATCGGCGCACGCCATGGGGCTCATGGGTGGGGTGGGGTGGGGATAACCCCACCCCGGCGCATTCCCGGAGGACTCTTTTGCCCGATGCGGCTGCTTACCCTCCCTTTAACAGGGCCTAGACTCCCGTGCGTACGGATCACCGGACGGATTCCAGGGGAGCGAGGGGCGGACGTGGCGGACCTGCCGGACCTGCCGGAATCGACATCGGCCGTTCTCGCGTCGGACTACTTCGACGGATATTCGGTGGTCGGACTGCTCGCCGTGATCGGCGTGCTGTTCGTCGCCGTCGCCTTCGGGGCCGGCCGACTGCTGCGCCCCGTGGTGCCGACACCGGAAAAACTCCTGACCTACGAATGCGGCGTGGACCCGGTGGGCGAGGGCTGGGCACACACCCAGGTCCGTTATTACGTCTACGCCTTCCTGTACGTGATCTTCGCCGTCGACTCGATCTTCCTGTTCCCGTGGGCGACGGTATTCGCCGCGCCGGGATACGGGGCGACGACGCTGATCGAAATGTTCATCTTCCTCGGTTTCCTGGCCGTGGGACTGCTCTACGCATGGAAGAAGGGCGTCCTGGAATGGACGTGACCAGCACGCCGGACGACGGGGGAGCCGAGCAGCAGCCCGTGCCGACCTTCCTGCCGGAGCCCAAGCGGCTCGGCGTCCTGTCGCGCCTGGCACCCGAGCCGATGAAGGTGGTCCTGAACTGGGGCCGCCGCTACAGCCTCTGGGTCTTCAACTTCGGACTCGCCTGCTGCGCCATCGAGTTCATCGCCGCCTCCATGGCCCGGCACGACTTCATCCGGCTCGGCGTGATCCCGTTCGCGCCCGGCCCGCGCCAGGCCGACCTGATGATCGTCTCCGGCACGGTGACGGACAAGATGGCCCCGGCCGTGAAGCGGCTGTACGAGCAGATGCCCGAGCCCAAGTACGTCATCTCCTTCGGCGCCTGCTCCAACTGCGGCGGCCCGTACTGGGACTCGTACTCCGTGACCAAGGGCGTCGACCAGATCATCCCGGTCGACGTCTACGTCCCCGGCTGCCCGCCCCGGCCCGAGGCGCTGCTCCAGGGCATCCTCAAGCTCCAGGAGAAGATCGCCCGCGAGTCGCTGGGGGAGCGGTACGCGACGGGCGGCGGCGGCCGACCCTCCACCGCCGCACTGCGCAGCGGCCTGGTCTCCGCCCCGGAAGCCCCGCAGACCCCGGAGGCTCCGGGAACCTCGCAGACCTCGGAGGCCCCGCAGGTGCCGGGGGCGGAAGCCCCGCAGACCCCGGGAGAGGACCGCGCATGACCGGCAACGACGTCGCCGACGCCCACGACCGGCTGCCGGACGCCGCCGCCGAGTTCTTCGGCGAGGGCGCGACGGCCGAGCACGCCCACGAGCTGCTGACCGTCGACGTACCGGCCGCCTCCTGGATCCCCGCCCTCGAAACGGCCCGCGACCGGCTGGGCTGCACCTACTTCGACTGGCTGAGCGCGGTCGACGAACCGGGCACCGGCTTCCGGGTCTGCGCCCATGTCGTGGCCCTGACCGGCAAGGGGGTCCGGCGGCTCCTGATCCGTACGACCGTTCCGCACGAGGCCGCCGTCCTGCCCACGGCCGTCGGCGTCTACGCGGGCGCCGCCTGGCACGAGCGCGAGACCCACGAGATGTTCGGCATCGACTTCGAGGGGCACCCGCACCTGGTGCCTCTGCTGCTGCCCGAGGGGTTCGAGGGCCACCCGCTGCGCAAGGACTTCGTGCTGGCGGCACGCGTCGCGAAGGCGTGGCCGGGCGCGAAGGAGCCGGGAGAGTCGGAGCACGGCGGCGCGAAGCGGCGCACGATGCTGCCGCCCGGCGTCCCCGACCCGAACGAGTGGGGCCCCCTGAAGGGGCAGCTCCCGCCCGCCCCGTCCCGCCCGGCCCGCACCCCGCGCGCGGCGGGCGACCGCCCCGTGCGCCGCAGCCGCAGCGCGAGCGAGGGCTCGGCGGGCCAGCGCGCCGCGACGGCCGCCCCGGAGACGGGTGCTCCGGAGACGGGCGCTCCCGAGGCCGCCGCCCCGGATGCGGGTGCCCCGGCGGTGGGCGCCCCCGGCGCCCCCCCCCGAC